>CAZUQH010000018.1:23548-27103 GCA_964622465.1 uncultured bacterium
CATATCGCACGAGGCGATGAGGTAATCTGCATAGATAACCTCGGGTCAGGAAAACTGGATAATATAAAGCATCTGATGAATAACCCGAAATTTACTTTCCTGAGGCATAACATAACCGACCCGGTTCATTTTGATTTCAAGGTTGACATTGTTTATCATCTTGCATCTCGCGCAAGTCCAATTGATTATCAACAATACCCGGTTGAAACCGCTCTTGCAAATTCACTGGGTACATATAACCTGTTAAATTTAGCAATGGTGAACGACGCAGTAATGCTTTTTGCATCTTCATCAGAAGCGTACGGTGAACCACTCGTGCATCCACAGACAGAGGACTACTGGGGAAACGTTTCGCCAACAGGAATAAGGTCCTGCTATGATGAATCAAAGCGTTTTGGCGAAGCACTGATGATGGCATTTCACCGCGAAAGGGAAGCGAAGACGCGTGTCGCCCGTATTTTCAACACCTATGGCTCCAGGATGCGGAAAGAAGACGGCAGGGTAATACCTAATTTTATTACGCAGTGTTTGAAAAATGAACCAATTACTGTATACGGAGACGGCAAGCAAACCAGGAGTTTCTGCTATGTTTCTGATATGGTAGAGGGATTGTATCTTCTTGGCCAGTCAGACGAAGTTGAGCCTAAAAACCTCGGTAACCCAAACGAAATAACGGTTCTTGAAGTTGCGGATATCATCAAGAAAATGACCGATTCAAAATCCGAGATTATCTTCAAGCCATTGCCAATAGATGACCCTACAAGGAGACGACCTGATATTTCGCAGGCGCGGAGGTTGCTCGGTTGGGAACCAAAAATCCCGCTTGAAGAGGGTCTGAAGAAAACAATAGAGTGGTTCAAGAAAAACAAAGGGGCTTGACAAAGTACAAGATATTCGCTATATTATA
Organism: uncultured bacterium; assembly: GCA_964622465.1. GTDB lineage: Bacteria > CG03 > CAZUQH01 > CAZUQH01 > CAZUQH01 > CAZUQH01. The sequence continues at coordinate 24,456 of CAZUQH010000018.1, forward strand.
AACAGAGCGAACGTTTAGAATATTCTACACAAACCTATGGATTCCAAACTTGAGAATTTCTCTAACCAGATTGTTGAAGTAGCCGGAAGAATAGCAGGGATGTTTGCATTCAACCCCATTGTTGGTGAACTCTACGCACTTTTATATTTTTCCTCTGAGCCGGTTTCTCTTGGTGATATGGCGCAGAGACTGAGTATAAGTAAAGGAAATGCATCTGTGAATATACGGGCGCTTGAAGGATGGGGGGCAGTACGAAAAACCCGTATAAAGAGTTCGCGCAAGGACTATTACGTAGCAGAGGAGGACATCCTCAAGGTCATAATGACGGGATTACATAATGGCTTATCCCGTCGGCTGGAGATAGTAACAGAAGGATTTACAAGCATCAAAACGGAACTGGACGAGGTAAAGACACATCTGGCAGCCAGCCAGAAGAAAGAAGCTTCATTTTGTGAACAAAGGTTGGAAAAACTCAAAGAATTGGCGGATGTAGCTGGAAACTTACTGGAGTTATTGGAAAGGGTTTCTTCCAATAACACTCTTGACAGGACGCTAAAATCGCTCGTTGAGAAAAAATGACCTGGATGAGGCACGCATATTGCTTGAGCGAGACAGGCCTGAAAGTGTACTGTAATAATTATGTCTCCGAATAAAAAAAGAAAATTTCCTGTGATAGGACGTGATTTCAAGTACCGCCTTCAAAATGCAATGGTTATGTCAGATAAATTAGAGTGGATAGATTGGATGAATCTTTTGCCCGAGGAACGGTTTGCTCAAGTTGAAAAGTTAGTCAGAGAATATCACTTTTTATCGAAAGGCAGTAAAGAGCATGGAGCAAAATCTATTTATAAAAGTTTTAAGAGCTCTTAATCGAGCTAAAGTGCGGTATCTCGTAATTGCCGGGCGTGCCTGCATTTTCTACGGCGCAACTGAATTCACGCGAGATTTAGATATCTGGGTTGAGCCTGAAACAGAGAATCTCGCCCAGATTCGCCAGGCGATGAAACAGCTCGGTGCCAAACAGAGGTTTTTACCCCCTTTAGAACGGAAATATCTTCTAAAGGGTCATGCCTCCCATTATATGGTCGGTGATTTCAGAATAGATATTCTTGGTCGGCCCCCACGGGTTGGCAGTTTTCTCAAGGCACAGTCCAGCGCCGAATTAACAGCTATCGGTGGAGTTTCCTGTCGGATTGTTGATTTAGCAAATTTAGTTAAAATGAAAAAGACTCAAAGAGCACGGGACTATGAAGTAATCCAGCGACTGGTTGATGCTGTGTTTGAATATGCGGATACACATCCTGATGAGCAAAATACATTGGGACCGTGGCTTGCCAGAGAGCTACGCACGATTGACAATCTGCACAGAATGGCAAAAAAGTGGAAAAACGGTAAGAATTATCTCAGACAATGTGAACGCCCTATTTGTAAAGCTGTATTGAACATGGAGCATTTTAATGAGAAGAATAGGGAGTATCTTCTTTCTATACTGGAGAAAGAGACGCAGGAGTTGCGGTTCCGTGACAGGGAATATTGGATGCAAAAGATGCGTGAAATCCGGAGGATTGCAAAGAATAAAGGGTACCAGACGAGATTTTAAGAAAATTTCGCAATTGGCCGAATAACAGAACGCATACTTAGGGTCAAAAACAAGGTGAACTTGTGGGAGGGAGGCAAAAGAAAATGAAGGTACTTGTTACTGGTGGCGCAGGATTGGTTGGTAGTCACGCTGCCGAGTGGTATGCAACGCGTGGCAATGATGTTATCGTACTGGATAACCTTATGCGTTCGGAATTGTTCGGATATGACAAGAAAAGTGTAGAATTCAACTGGCGTTATCTTGCTGGTTTCAAAAATATAAAACGAATCAAGGGTGACGTACGAAACGAGAAAGATGTGTATAAGGCAATCGGGGATGGCGTAGATGTAGTAATCCACACCGCGGGGCAGCCAGGCGTTCCTCTTTCAGTAAGAATACCAAAGGAGGATTTTAGCATAAATGCATTTGGAACGCTCAACGTTCTTGAATGCGTGAGAAGGAGGACCCCGAATGCGTGCGTCGTCTATTGCTCAACAAATAAGGTCTATGGTGAGAACGTAGATAAAATCCCTCTGGAAGAGAAGCAAACGCGCTACCAGTACAAGGGTGTAAGCGGAGTAAGTGAGGCAATGTCAATTGACCATACCGGGCATACTCCATACGGCGCCAGCAAATATGTTGGCGACCTCTATATGCAGGAATATGCCCACATCTACGGAATGAAAACCGGTGTCTTCCGCATGTCGTGCATCGCGGGGACGCGGCAGTTTGGTTTCGAAGACCAGGGCTGGGTTGCATGGTTCATAATAGCTACGCTATACAATAGGCCAATAACGATATATGGAGACGGTAAACAGGTGAGGGATGTTCTATATGTTGACGACCTCATTGAAGCGTACGATGCTTTTATCAAAAGCGATATCAGACATGCCGTTTACAATACCGGCGGTGGACCTGAGAACACCACCTCTCTTCTGGAATTCCTTGAGTATCTTGAACAAAAGACAGGCAAAAAACCGCAAATCAGTTTCAGCGACTGGCGTCCGAGCGACCAGAAGGTTTATATTTCCGACATAACAAAAATAACGAAAGAACTCGGCTGGAAACC
>CAZUQH010000019.1:0-26828 GCA_964622465.1 uncultured bacterium
GTCGTCAGCTCGTGCCGTGAGGTGTTGGGTTAAGTCCCGCAACGAGCGCAACCCTCATCTCTAGTTGCCACTACAAATTCAGTAAGCACTCTAGGGAAACTGCCTCAGAAAATGGGGAGGAAGGTGGGGACGACGTCAAGTCATCATGGCCCTTATGTCCAGGGCTGCACACGTGCTACAATGGGGTCGACAAAGGGAAGCGAAATCGTAAGATGGAGCAAATCTCAAAAACGACCCCCCAGTTCGGATCGAGGGCTGAAACCCGCCCTCGTGAAGTCGGAATCGCTAGTAATCGCATATCAGAATGGTGCGGTGAATGCGTTCCCGGGCCTTGTACACACCGCCCGTCACACCATGAAAATCGGCTGTACTTGAAAGCGCCGAGCTAACTCGCTTCGGTGAGAGGCAAGCGATGACAGTACGGTTGATAATTGGGGTGAAGTCGTAACAAGGTAGTCGTACCGGAAGGTGCGGCTGGATCACCTCCTTTCTAAGGAGAAATACTGCCGGGAGAACCCGGCAGAAAGGTACGAACGAGTAGGGCGCCTGATTTTTAAGAAATAGTGTTTGCTAATTGATTGAGCTAAAGCTGTCCTTATCATTAGTGTAATGAGGGCCTCTAGCTCAGTTGGTTAGAGCGCTATCCTGATAAGATAGAGGTGTCTGGTTCAAATCCAGAGAGGCCCACTATTTGAGCAGTCAGATTACGAGTGTCCCATGTTAGTTTCGTATCCTGCCTGAAGAGTTAGTGTGAATCTAAACAAATTCACAGCAAGAGTTGGCTTGAAATAGCTATCTATTAGATAGTTGGTATGAAAAGTCAGGGGATGTAGTTCAATGGGAGAACGCCTGCCTTGCACGCAGGAGGCTGCCGGTTCGAGCCCGGCCATCTCCATAACGTTTAGTTCTTTGAAAATTGAATATTTAAGTAGTAGCCGGGCAAAACCAAATGATGTGACCAAGATGTTAAGAGCACATAGTGGATGCCCTGGCACCAGGAGTTGATGAAGGACGTGGCAAACTGCGATAAGCCCCGGGGAGATGTAAGCAATTTTTGATCCGGGGATTTCCGAATGGGGCAACCCACCTGGAGTAATGTCCAGGTATTCTTCCGTGAATACATAGCGGAAGGAGGACAACCGGGTGAACTGAAACATCTTAGTAACCCGAGGAAAAGAAAAGGAAACTGATTCCCGGAGTAGCGGCGAGCGAAATGGGAAGAGCCCAAACCAGTCCAATGTAAGACAGTGATCGTTGTTGGGCCGGAGTCGTGGGGTTCTCTGACTCTGTTTCACTGGACAGAGGGGAAGTAAAAAATGCCTGTTCTAGCTGAACGGTTCTGGAAAGACCGACCACAGGAGGTGAGAGTCCTGTAGGCGAAAGGGTAGGCACTTCCTAAGAGGATTCCCAAGTACCGTGGGGTACGTGAAATCCTGCGGGAATTTGTCATGACCACATGATAAGGCTAAATATTACCTGGTGACCGATAGCGTACTAGTACCGTGAGGGAAAGGTGAAAAGAACCCCGGGAGGGGAGTGAAATAGAACCTGAAACTGTGTGCTTACAAGCAGTCGGAGGGCTATGCCAGTGGATTATATCGGTCTAAAGGCCCATATAGTTGCTGGAATGCCTGACGGCGTGCCTTTTGCATAATGAACCGGCGAGTTACTTGGTGTAGTAAGGTTAATCCCCTCTGGGGAGGAGCCGTAGCGAAAGCGAGTCCTAATAGGGCGACTTGGTAATTTTATTACCAAATAACTGCATTAAGTAGACCCGAAACCAGGTGATCTATCCATGGACAGGGTGAAGTACATCTAACGATGTGCGGAGGCCCGAACTGTTTGCCGTTGAAAAGGCACTAGATGAGCTGTGGATAGTGGTGAAAGGCTAATCTAACCTGGTGATAGCTGGTTCTCCCCGAAATGCCTTTAGGGGCAGCCTTGCAACACTACGTTACAGTGGTAGAGCACTGAATAGACTAGGAGAATTAATCGTTCTCCGAAACTAATCAAACTCCGAATGCTGTAGCGACTATTGCAGGAGTGAGACAGTGGGGGATAAGCCTCATTGTCGAAAGGGAAACAGCCCAGACCGGCCACTAAGGTCCCTAAGTACGAACTAAGTGTATCAAAGGAAGTGGGTTTACTCAGACAGCCAGGAGGTTGGCTCAGAAGCAGCAATCCTTTAAAGAGTGCGTAACAGCTCACTGGTCGAGTGGTCCTGCACCGAAAATTATCGGGGCTAAGTTCGTCACCGAAGTGCCGGGATTGGATGAAAATCCAATCGGTAGGGGAGCGTTCCCCAGTAGGTTGAAGGATGACCGTAAGGACATCTGGACGAAAGGGAAGTGATGATGCCGGTATAAGTAGCGATAACTTGGGTGAGAAACCCAAGCGCCGCAAGCCTAAGGTTTCCTTGAGTAAAGTTAATCTGCTCAGGGTTAGTCGGTCCTAAGTTGAGTCCGCGATTTAAGGCGGGGTAAACGATGGACAAGCCGTTAATATTCGGCTACCACCGGTTGGACGTTATTAGTACAGTGGAGACACAGGAGGGTAGTTCGAGCCCCCGATGGTAGTGGGGGTCTAAGTATTTTGAATTGCGGGTAACCGTAATTTGGGATACGATGGGTAGCTTTGGGAAACCGGAGTGAACTCGAGCGAACCACACTGGCAGGAAAATCTGCTGTATGAGTCAAGCAGGTGACCGTACCGCAAACCGACACAGGTAGGCAGGGTGAGAATCCTAAGGCGTTCGAGATAACCCCTGTTAAGGAACTCGGCAAAATAGCCCCGTAACTTCGGAATATGGGGTGCCTGTTCACCCGAAAGGGATGGACAGGTCGCAGGGAATCGGCTCAGGCGACTGTTTAACAAAAACACAACACTCTGCAAACCCGTAAGGGGACGTATAGGGTGTGACGCCTGCCCAGTGCTGGAAAGTTAAGGGGCGGTGTTAGCTCTCCTTTTGGGGAGCAAAGCATTAAACCGAAGCTCCAGTAAACGGCGGCTGTAACTATAACAGTCCAAAGGTAGCGAAATTCCTTGTCGGGCAAGTTCCGACGCGCATCAATGACGTAACGATCTGAGCGCTGTCTCAACGGGGGGCTCGGTGAAATTGTGATACCTGTGAAGACGCAGGTTACCCGCAACGGGACGGAAAGACCCCGGGAGCTTTACTGTAACCTGATATTAGATTATACTACAACTTGTAGAGGATAGGTGGGAGACGGTGAAACCTTGGCGCCAGCTGAGGTGGAGTCAACCTTGGAATACCACCCTTGTTATGGTGTAGTCCTAACCTACTGCCGTTAACCGGCAGGAGAACAGTATTAGGGGGTCAGTTTAACTGGGGCGGTTACCTCCTAAAATGTAACGGAGGCGTCCAAAGGTTCCCTCAACGCGAATAAAAGTCGCGTGTTGAGTGCAAGAGCATAAGGGAGCTTAACTGTGAGGCCGACAGGCCGAGCAGATGCGAAAGCAGGGTCTAGTGATCCGGTGGTTTCCATGTGGAAGGGCCATCGCTCAACGGATAAAAGTTACCCCGGGGATAACAGGCTTATCTGGCCCGAGAGTTCCTATCGACGGCCAGGTTTGGCACCTCGATGTCGGCTCATCGCATCCTGGGGCTGAAGAAGGTCCCAAGGGTTGGGCTGTTCGCCCATTAAAGCGGTACGTGAGCTGGGTTCAGTACGTCGTAAGACAGTACGGTCCCTATCTGTTGCGGGCGTAGGAGATTTGAGAGGGGCTGACCCTAGTACGAGAGGACCGGGTTGGGTGAACCTCTGGTGTTCCAGTTGTTCCGCCAGGAGCATGGCTGGGTAGCCAAGTTCATAAGAGATAAACGCTGAAAGCATCTAAGTGTGAAGCTCGCCTCAAGATTAGATCTCCCGTGGCTCGTAAGAGCCCCTGAAGACTCCTCGTGGACTACGAGGTTGATAGGCCGGATGTGTAAGCGCCGTAAGGTGTTTAGCTTACCGGTACTAATCGGTCGTGTGTCTTGGTCACATCTTTTGGTTTTGCAGGTCTAACCATGCAGTACGGTTAGAAAATATACATTTTGCCGGCGGTCATAGTGGAAGGGAAACACCCGGATCCATCCCGAACCCGGAAGTTAAGCCTTCTAACGCCGATGGTACTATGCTGGTGACGGTGTGGAAGAGTAGGTAACCGCCGGCTTTTTTATTTTCATTACCTTTCTATGGATACTCCGGGAAAAGTTAGTAGTAAAATACCGCTAATAGTTGTTCTCACCTTTTTCTTCTCACCAGTTTTCTGTACTGGAACGAATGTGCCATGGGTAGTATCGAATGGTATCGGTGGGATTGGAGCGCAGATTGGCTATGAGTGCTCAGTCCAGAAAATTGATGCCGGCCTCGGTAATAACATAACAGTCGAATCTGATCTGGAGCAACGTAGCGGTAAAGTAGCACTCCATTTAAGGCCCGATCTTGGTTTTTCCCTGTTTGTCATTGGTGAAATATTGCAAGGTTCCGTAAGTTGTAGCGACACTTCGTGGCATTCTGGACACAGAGATGGATGGAAAGCAGGCACTGGTTTTAACTGGGTAATCTTTGGTGATTTTATTTTTCTTCCAACAATCAACATTTCCAGTCAGTTTACTTTTAGCACAATCCCGTTTTCTGAACTTATCATGAATTCAGTGAATCATCAGATAGACCAGAATCTGGATATTTTTGACGCATCCCTGGGTCTCTGGGTTGCAAAACAGGTATCACGTTTTGTCGCACCATTTGGAGGAGTTAATTTTGGGCAGACGTGGGACTGGTGGAACGAGCCCGGTAGCGAAACAACTAAATCAAGATGGAGTTCAATTTCACCCTTTGTGGGTCTTTCCATTGGCGATTACACAAAACGGCCGTCTATACATTTACTTCTTCAATTTAGTCCCCGCGACAACACCTCATTCTACGCTGGCCTGTTATTTTCCAGATAATCAGACTGCGCCATACTTTATCAAGGTAGTACATAAGACACAAAACTGACCAGACGAAACTTTTCATAAATCGGAATCCTTGACGGAATACTCTATTTTGAGTAAAATTATTGCTCTAGAGTAAATTTATACAGGTTGGAGGTCACATGTCAACGGTGCAACCAGAAGACATACGAAATATCTGTATTCTCGGAGGAAATGCAGTTGGTAAGACGCAACTCGCAGAAGCATTAGCATATAAGTGCGGCGCTACGGACCGTTTGGGATTTGTAGATCAAGGGAACACAATATTTGACAGCGATAAGGAAGAGATAGAGCGCAAAATATCGATTACCGGAGCAGTCGCCCGGCTCAATTGGAAAGACAAAATCCTGAATATCATAGATACACCGGGTTACGCCGATTTTGTCGGTCAGATACCCGGACCTGTTCAAGCAAGTGAAGCAGTACTTCTGGTTATTGATGCCGAGAACGGCGTTGACGCTTCGACCGTACGGTTATGGAATTTAATAAAGAAGCAGAATAAGATTTGTCTGATTTTTATCAGCCGCATTGACCGCGAGCAGTCAAATTTTGATGCAACGTTAAACGCTATCAAAAATCGTCTAACCCCAAATGCAGCTCCAGCTACGATACCCATCGGTATTGGTAGCGAGCACAAAGGTGTGGTAGATATACTTACCGGTCGCTCGGAAATAGATGGTGCAATAAAGCCGGAAATACCATCCGAAATCAAAGAATCGTTTAGCCGTCATCAGGAGAAACTTCTTGAGGCAGTAGCAGCAACAGATGACGCACTTACCGAAAAATATCTCGCAGGAGAGCAATTGTCTGACCGCCAAACCAATGATGCCATGCACAAAGCTCTTTGTGAGGCATCCATTGTGCCTGTATTCACTGGTTCAGCAGTCAAGCAAATAGGTTTAGTGTCACTTCTCGACTTCATATCAGAACGGCTGCCAGGGCCTGTTGCTCTCGGTCGGGCTGACACAAACAAAAGTTTCATCGCACAGGTATTCAAGATTTCTTCGGAGTCGCATCTGGGCGATGTAATTTATCTCAGGAGTTTTGCCGGTAAACTGACGTCTCAGGATATTGTTTATGATTCTAAATCAGGAATTTCACAGAAGGCAGGCCAGATATACTTTCCCATAGGGTCAAAAAGAATAAATGGAGAGGAAATTATTAGCGGAGACATAGCATGCCTGGTTAAATTAAAGCAGGTGAATATTGGAGATGTACTTTGTACAGACAAAAATAAACTTATGGATATGGATATTAAGGAGATCCATTTTCCAGAGCCCGTTGTTGAGGTTGCAGTATATGCAAAAAACCGTGGAGAAGAAGAAAAAATGGCGAATGCATTGAATACGTTAAAAAAGGAAGACCCATTGCTACAGTTTTCGTACTCTGCCGAGACAAAAGAAATGGTATTGCGTGGCATGGGGACGCTACAATTAGAAATATTGGTTTCCCACGTGCATGAGAGATTCGGTGCGCAGATTGAGCTGAAACCGCCGAAAATCCCATATAAAGAGACCATAAAGACCAAGTCCGAAGCACAGGGAAAGTACAAGAGACAAACAGGTGGTCATGGACAATACGGCGATTGCTGGATCCGTCTCGAACCTCTTGAAAGAGGTAAAGGATTTGAATTTGTCGATGCAATAGTAGGCGGTGCTATTCCACGTAATTTTATACCTTCAGTTGAAAAGGGTCTAGTTGCAGCTATGGAAGAAGGGGTGATTGCAGGTTATCCTATTATCGATGTCAGGGCAGCTTTATTTGACGGCTCGTATCATGAAGTAGATTCATCAGATATCGCTTTTAAGATAGCGGCAGGAATGGCGCTACGTAAGGCAGTCCAGGAGGCACATCCAACCATCATCGAACCTATTTATGAGGTGACAGTAATTGTTCCGAAAGATTTTGTTGGCAGCGTTGTTGGTGATTTGAATGGGCGACGCGGTAGAATCTTGAGTATCACGCCGTTAGGGCCCGATATCCAGGAGGTCAAAGTGCACATACCACTGGCGGAAATAAGAAACTATGCTGCCGATTTACGTTCTCTTACACGTGGGACTGGTGAGTTTTCCAAGAAGTTCGTCTTCTACGAAGAGGCGCTGGCAAGAACAATTCAACAGTTAGTTTCAAACTATGAGACGCAAAAAGAGCAAGCAAAAACTGCTTAACTATTGACAGGAGGAAAAACAATGTCTGGACATTCAAAATGGGCAGGTATAAAACACAAGAAAGCAGCGACAGATGCAAAACGCGGCAAACTATTCTCCAGAATCATAAGAGAGCTGACGCTGATTGCAAAGCAAGGGGGAGGCGACCCGGGTAAGAATCCAAAGCTCCGTGCAATTATTGATAAAGCGCATATGGCGAATATGCCAAAGGACAACATCCAGAAAGCAATAATGCGTGGAACAGGCGAGTTGCCGGGTGTCAATTATGATGATTTTTCGTATGAGGGATACGGCCCTGGCGGAGTTGCCATAATTGCGGAGGGTTCTACTGACAATAAGAACCGCGCTGCGTCCGAAATAAGGAGAATATTCTCAACGTACAACGGCAATATGGGTGAATCCGGATGTGTTTCGTGGATGTTCAAACAACGTGGCTGTATCACAGTTCCGAAGAAAGAAATAAGCGAAGAAGAACTGATGGAGCTGGTTATTGGAGCAGGCGCAGAGGACCTCCGGTCAGATGATGAAGAGAATTATGAAATAATAACTACCCCCAAAGATTTTGAGCAAGTAAAAAAGGTACTTGATGAGAAAAGCCTGGCAGTCTTGCAATCAGAGGTCACGATGGTACCGCAAACGTATGTCCATCTTGAAGGAAAACAAGCGGAACAAATGTTAAATCTGATGAGTGCTTTAGACGAGCATGAAGATGTACAGAACGTGTATGCGAACTTTGACATAGATTCCGATGTCGTTGAATCTATCATGAACAAAGGTGAATAGACGTACCTTTCCCGTTGTTATTCTCGGTATAGATGCCGGTGTTGCTATGACCGGTTGGGGCATACTCAAGGTTATTGGCAAGAATCACTATGAACTTGTTGCCACAGGATGTATTAAAACCAATAAAAGGACTCTATTCGCTGACAGATTAGTTCAGATAGCAAATGAAATTTCGGATATAATCAAGGAATACTCTCCAGATGAAGTAGCAATAGAAGAGTTATTTTTTGCACGAAATACCCGCACGGCAACTTCAGTAGGGGAAGCAATCGGGGTCATTCTGGAAGTGTGTGCACGTGCAGGTTTGCCTATCTATCAGTATACTCCGCTGGAAATTAAACAGGCGGTGGTTGGATATGGCCGTGCAGACAAAAAGCAGGTCAAAGATATGGTGCAAACGTTGTTGGAAGTACAGTTTGTTGCTCCAGACGATACCTACGATGCTGTTGGATGTGCAATATGTCATGCGCTGATCATGAATGTCCCGGAAGTGCTTACCGGGAACCACCCAGGAAGGCGACTGAAATGATTGCAAGAATTGTTGGTATAGCCGTTTCCATTACACCACAAAGTATCGTGGTGGATTGCAACGGCGTAGGATACGAAATATTTGTCCCTTCAGGACGTTTCCAGGCAGTCAAAGTTGGTTCTGAAGTGGAAGTACACACATATCTTTTAGCAAGAGAGAACCAGATGGCAATCTATGGCTTCCCTACTATTGAAGAAAAAAGGTTATTTTTGCTCTTACTTTCCTGTAATGGCGTAGGCCCGAAGACGGCGTTAAATCTTATGTCCCTTCCTATTCAGGAGTTGAAGCGTGCTGTTATAGAGAAAGACGTTGACATTATTTCACGTGTGCCGGGAGTTGGCAAAAAGACAGCTGCGAGGTTGGCTCTTGAACTCTCTGGCAAGGTAAATGAAATCCCTGGACCAGAAGTTTCAAATCGACCAGAAGACCAGATGGTCCGCGATGCCATAGAAGCATTGGTTGCATTGGGGTATAAGGCAGATGCTTCGCGGAAGGCAGTTGGGCAGGCCATGTCTTCTGGTGCAGACAAAAATATTGATACTCAAACTATCATTAAAAAAGCACTTAAATATCTATGAATACACGCGTTACAGAACCGGTAAAAATTCCTGAGGAAGAACCGCAGGAAAAAACGTTGCGGCCAGCGCGTCTTGACGATTTCATCGGGCAGGAACGCTTGAAAGAAAATCTTCGTATATCGATAGAAGCGGCGCTTGGGCGCAAGGAACCGCTTGACCACTGCCTCTTCTACAGCCCACCGGGCTTAGGCAAAACCAGTATGGCATACATTATTGCGAATGAAATGGGTGTAAATATCCGTGCCACCTCAGGTCCTGTTCTAGAGCGTGCGGGCGATTTGGCTGCCTTGCTTACTTCGCTTTCTCCAGGTGATGTGTTTTTTATTGATGAAATACACCGGATGAACAAAACGATTGAAGAAATTCTATATCCTGTAATGGAAGATTTCAAACTGGACATAATCATTGGACAGGGGCCAAGTGCACGTTCAATAAAACTGGATATACCCAGTTTTACCCTGATTGGCTCTACGACACGCGCTGGTTTGCTCACTTCACCTTTACGAGAGAGATTTGGAATTGTCTCAACGTTTAACTTTTACACAGAAGAAGAACTCACCAGAATTGTGCTTCGTTCGGCACAGATACTTGGTGCAAAAATTACTGACGATGGAGCGCATGAGATTGCGAAACGGTCACGAAGTACCCCAAGAATAGCAAATCGGCTATTAAAAAGGACACGTGATTTTGCACAGGTTCGTGGAGACGGTATAATTAACCATGGAATCGCTGACGATGCCCTGAAAATGCTCGAAATTGACCAGTACGGATTAGATGATATGGATAGAAGGATTCTCAAAGCAATTATCCAGAAGTTTTCAGGCGGACCGGTTGGAATAGAGACAATTGCAGTTGCAGTCGGCGAGGAAATTGACACCATTACCGATGTGTACGAACCATTCCTTATCAAATCCGGTTTTATAGCAAGGACCCTGCGCGGTCGCGTCGCGACCAAACAAGCATATCAAGCCCTTTCGCTGCCCTACGATAACCCACAAGGAGAATTCTTCTCTGGGTAATCAGAAAATCCTGCTTCATATTTGTTGCGCAAACTGTGCTTGCTATCCGGTGCGGGTACTGAGGGAATCCGGGTTCGACGTAACCGGGTTGTGGTATAACCCAAACGTACACCCGTGGAAAGAATACCAGCAGCGAATGTATGCACTTGCGTTCTATGCAGAAATTACAAATCTGAAAGTTATATACGTGGACGAGTACAGTTTCAAGGGATGGCTATCCGGATTGGGCAGCGTATTAGAGAAAGAAAAAGGGCGGTGCAGAAGATGTTACGAAATGCGTCTCTTGAGAACAGCACAAGAGGCAAAAAATAGAGGATTTGATAGCTTTACGACGACTTTATTGTTCAGCAAATACCAGGACAATAATGCTATTAAGAAACTTGGAGAGCAAATCTCTTCATCCATTGGAATTCCATTTTTGCATCGTGATTTTCGTACTGGATGGAAAGAAGGAAACCAGGAATCAAGAAAAATGGGTCTTTATCGTCAGCACTACTGCGGATGTATTTTCTCAGAAGAGGAAAAGTGAGGTCACTTTTGAATTCAATAATATTCAGTTTGCTTATACTTGCTGCAGGTTGTGGCAGTACGCCGGTTGCCAAACCGGACATGACTTCGAGCCGACGTTTACCAGCAAAAATAATAAAGGTATCTATTGTTGAAAATGCCTTAACGGTGACAGTTTCGAGCGACTCCGGAATAAAAGCAGCTAACCTTGCAACTGGCCAGAAGGCATCTTTTGAGGCTAACAAAACTATAGTGGCGCGTCCATTAACAAAAAGCGTCACTCTTAACAATGAGCAATTTGGCCGGGAGGTATCTCTGACCAGCAGTTCAGGTATCATTGAAGTGAATGGCAGGAATTATCGTGATGCAATTTTGATAAGAAACAATAAAGGAAAACTTACTGTAATAAACAAGTTAAGCGTGGAAGAATACCTTTATGGTGTTATTGCGCGTGAAATTATAGTAAACTGGCCTATGGAAGTACTGAAGGCACAGGCGGTTGCCTCCAGGACGTACCTATTGGCAAATCTTGGAAAGTATGCAGAAAGTGGTTACGACGTTTCGTCGGACGTTTATTCACAGGTGTATGGAGGTATGGATTCTGAAAATCCACGGACGACCCAGGCAGTAGATGAAACGCGGAATGAAGTGATTGTCTGGCATGGCGAGATTGCAAAGGTCTATTTCCATGCGTGTTGCGGTGGGCATACTGATAATACTAGCGATGTCTGGGACGGAGAAAACGAGCCGTATCTCGATGGCGTACGTTGTCCTTATTGCTATGATTCGCCGCACTGGAAATGGAACGTAACTATAAGCAGGAATGAACTTGAACGTGCACTTGGCAAAGGATTCGGTTTCACGACACTTTCTGATATACAAATAGACAAAAGAAGCAATACAGGAAGAATAAAAACACTCATTCTCTCTACTGATATAGGAGAGATATGCGTACAGGCGCATCGTTTTCGTTTACTTCTGGGCGTGAACCGCATTAAGAGCACCATGTTCAGTGTTACGCGTCGTGGTAGCTACTTTAAGTTTACTGGTAAAGGGTGGGGACATGGAGTTGGTTTTTGTCAATGGGGTGGATATGGTATGGCTAAACGCGGTGCTGATTACCGCAAGATAATCGGACATTATTTTCCAGGAGTTGAGATTGAACGATGGTCAAATTGACTGCGAAGCAGTCATCCTCAAGTGTTGCGAAGGGTCTCAATTGACTAAAAATAATTCTCAATCAGATTTCCCCCTGGATAGCTACGATTATGAACTGCCGGAAAATTTGATTGCACAAAAACCAAGAGAGCCACGCGGAACGTCGCAGATGATGGTTATAGACCGTGCTGAAAATAGATTCATACATACTGGTTTTGCAGACCTGCCGAAGTATCTAGTAAAAAATGATTTGTTAGTAATGAACAGGACCGCTGTTTTTCCTGCACGCCTTTTTGCCAGGCGGAAAAGCGGTGGGAAAGTAGAAATATTTCTGTTGAGGCGTGAAATGGAAGCTCCTGTATGGCAGACCTTGATAAGGCCGTCACGGAGGATAAATGTTGGTGAAGAACTGGATTTATTTGGTGAAACAGAGTTTACATCTGTCCGGGATAAAGAAATATCTAAAACCAGCAGGTGCGGTTCTGCAAAAGTTATCGGGCAACTTGGGTTCGGGAAGTTCGTGGTTAAACTATGTATGGAATCAAAAAGTCAATGTTATGAAAATGAACTGGAATTAATAAACCAAATCGGTAATGTACCTTTGCCTCCATATATACAACCAAGAAAGGAATTCGCTGATAAATATCATCAGTGGTATCGTACAGTATATGCAAAGGAAGAAACGTCAGTTGCAGCACCAACAGCAGGTTTCCATTTCACAAAGGACATACTGGATAGACTAGCAAAAAAAGGCGTCCTATTTGCCGAAATTATACTGGATATAGGATTAGGTACATTCCGGCCGGTCGTTTCTTCTGACATAAGACAACACCGTATGGAAGCAGAACATTATCTGATTCCTGACAAGGTCTGTAATATGCTCAGGTTCGCCAGGAAAAACGGGATGCGCATAGTAGCTGTCGGTACTACAACCGTAAGGGCACTTGAAAATTATGCACAAACAGGCGAGCAGGAGGCGGAGACGGAATTGTTCATCTATCCCGGTTATAGATTCCATCTTACGGATGCGCTGATAACCAATTTTCATCTTCCACGCAGTACATTGCTTATGCTTGTAAGTGCGTTTGCAGGAAGAGAAATGGTGCTTAAGGCATATCGTGAAGCAATAGAACATGCCTATTATTTTTATTCTTTTGGCGACGCTATGTTCATCTCATAATAATCTACTGTGGAGAAAAGTGGTATTTACAAGGTAACAAAAAAGGCGAGTCAAGGCCATGCACGTCTTGGGTCGTTAGTGCTCCCGCATGGGACCGTTGAGACACCTTTGTTTATGCCTGTCGCACCTCAAGCAACTGTAAAAACCCTTTCACAAGCCGACCTTCTGGAATCCGGCGTTCAAATGATTGTTTCAAACATATACTATCTACATCTCAGGCCTGGAGAAGATATTATCCAGCGTTTAGGAGGTCTAAATAAGTTCATGGGATGGCATCGTCCGATTCTTACCGATAGCGGTGGCTATCAGGTTTTCAGTCTTTCGGATATGAGAAAAATATCTTCCGATGGCGTCACGTTCCGGTCTCCTGTTGATGGTACAACAGTCGTGCTTACGCCCGAAAATGTGGTTGAAATTCAACGTAAACTTGAGCCTGACATTGCAATGTGTCTTGATGAGTGCACGCCATATCCTTGCGAACGCGCATACGCCGAGAGTTCGTTACGTACGACGCTGGACTGGGCTAATCGCTCCCTTATCGAATTCAATAAAGGCACTTCCATCAGTCATGCAGAGGGACAGATATTGTTTGGTATAATACAGGGCAGCATGTTTCCTGATTTAAGGCGTCTTGCCGTCGATGAAATGTTAAAATTGAATTTCCCCGGTTACGCTATCGGAGGTTTGAGTATTGGCGAACCGTTTTCGCTCAGGACAGAGATACTTAATGTAACAGTATCCTCGTTACCTCAAGAAAAGCCCCGCTATCTTATGGGCGTAGGGACAGTAAAGGAGATATGGGAATTTGTTGAAGCGGGGATAGATATGTTTGATTGTGCAATGCCGACAAGAAACGCACGTAACGGGCAGCTATTCACAAGTCACGGTAAGCTTGTTATCAAGAACTCTCGGTATCGTGATGATAACAGACCTCTTGACCCTGATTGTGATTGTTACACCTGTAAGAATTTTAGCCGTGCATATTTGAGCCATCTCTTTCGTAGCAACGAAATTCTTGGACTGCGGCTGAGCTCTTTACATAACATTCATTTTATGATAAAATTAATGTCTAAAATCCGGCGAGCAATATTAACAGATACCTGGGAAAAAAGTAAAATGGAGTTTCTCGGTAAATACAGTACGGGTTTCAGTTAATTCCCGGAAAGATAAAAAAGGAGGGATAGGATGGTTTATGCACAAGAAACACAAGTACCGCAAGGAGTTGCTGCTGGAAGAACAGCGGGTGCAGCATTCAGTGGCCTGCTTCCGCTTATACTGATTTTTGTGATTTTTTATTTTCTGTTAATCCGACCACAGCAAAAACAGGCAAAGAAACATCAGCAGATACTCAATGCTTTGAAGCGTGGTGACCGTGTCATAACATCTGGTGGGATTTATGGTACGGTTTCCAAAATAGATGGGAAAGAAATAGAATTAAAGGTTGGTGAACCAGACGTGCGACTTACATTTTCCAAAGATTCTATATCTCATGTCCTTACCCCTCAAACGGATATTACAAGATGATTACGGTCCAGGATGTCAAGAAAAACCCCGTTGTTGTTACGTATCTTAATGCAGCAAACGAGCATATGAAGGCGCTCGGGTATACGGAACACGGGGAAAGACATGCGTCGCTTGTTTCCAGCATTGCACACAATATTTTGGAGCGAATAAATTCTGAGCCCCCATACCCGGAACTTGCAGCAATAGCTGGCTATCTTCACGACATAGGGAATATGGTGTCCAGGGAAGGGCATGAACAAACCGGAGCTCTTATAGCTATGGATATTCTCCATAAGATGGGTATGGAGGAAAGCCACATTTCGATTGTGGCTGGAGCAATAGGTGACCATGAAGAGCCAATGGGATTGCCCGTTAATCCAGTTGCAGCAGCAGTAATTCTCGCAGATAAAGCAGACGTGCATCGTTCTAGGGTGCACAATCCAAATCCTGCAACTTTTGATATTCACGATAGAGTAAACTATGCCAGTCAGAAGTCATTCTTGAGAGTGGATTCTCAGAAAAAAACCATCACACTTGAAATAACGATTGACACGAATATATCGCAGGTAATGGAATATTTTGAGATTTTTCTCGACAGGATGATGAGCTCAAGAAAAGCAGCAGAGTTCCTGGACTGCCGTTTTGAATTAACAATAAACAAGACAAGATTATTCTAATTCTTCAACGATAACAATGCAAACACGGACTAAAACTAGTTTAGTATTCACGTTAATCCTGGTGGTTTTGGCCATATACTGGCTAACGCCTACTATAAGATGGATATCCATGAGCGAACCAGAGCGCAGACAGGCCACCATGCGCAATGACCCTATGATAGACCACATTCTTAAACTCGGGCTTGACTTGCAGGGTGGTTCCTATCTTGTACTTGAAGTAAAATCAACCGAAGGGGATGCGGTGGAGCGTGCTCTTGAAATAATCAGAAATAGAATAGACCAGCTCGGCGTTTCAGAGCCACTTATTCACCGTGAGGGGGAAAATTGGATAGTTGTTCAACTGCCAGGTATAAAAGAGCCAGAGCGTGCAAAGGAACTTATCGGAAAGACCGCATTATTGGAATTCCGTCTGGTCAACATGGAAAAAACAATAATGGACGTACTTGATGCGGACGGAAATATTGATGAAGAAAAAATTCCTGATGGATATGAGGTTCTTCCAGGTAAAGGTGATAGGAGATACCTGATTAAAGATACTTCCGAAATCACTGGTAAATATCTTAAGAATGCACAGGTTGAAATTGGCGGTCAGTTCAATATGCCGTATGTGTCTCTAGAGTTTGAAAAAGAAGGCGCCGGTGTTTTTGAGGAAGTTACGTCAGCGAACATCGGGAGGAATCTTGCTATTGTCCTTGATGGAGTCGTGCAGTCAGCGCCAGTAATCAGAGACCGTATTCCTGGCGGCCGCGCAATTATTGAAGGAAATTTTACAATGGAAGAAGCACATGACCTGGCAATAGTGTTAAGAGCAGGCGCACTTCCAGCTCCAGTCGAGATAATTCAGGAAACCAGCGTAGACCCTTCACTTGGCTCTGATTCAGTCCGTCTTGGATTTAAGGCATCTGTCATCGGTTTTTGTCTGGTGATTATCTTTATGGTTATATATTATCAGTTATCTGGACTACTTGCTTCACTTGCTCTTGTGTTTAACCTGTTCTTTGTGCTTGGCGCTATGAGTGCTTTGCATGCTACTCTTACAATGTCTGGAATAGCAGGTTTGGCTCTTACGGTTGGTATGGCGATTGACGCAAACGTGCTAATTTTCGAGCGTATCAGGGAAGAACTTAGGGCAGGAAAAACAGTCAGGGTCTCAATAGATAATGGTTATTCACGCGCATTCAGTACTATCCTTGATTCAAACGTAACTACTCTGATTCCGGCAGCATTTTTGTTCCAGTTCGGGACCGGGCAGATAAGAGGTTTCGCAGTAACACTGTCACTGGGTATTGTTTTCAGTATGTTTTCAGCAGTTGTAATAACACACATGATTTATGATATAGCACTTGGTGGCAAGCCGATAAAGAAGCTGAGTATTTAAAATGCAGATAAAATTCCCGCAGCAAATCAGATTTATAAACATCAGGCGTATTGCATATGCTCTGAGCATGAGTATGGTAGTACTGAGTATAGCTGGGATTGCGAACCGTGGTCTAAACTTTGGTATAGACTTTACCGGTGGATACTTGTCACACGTGCAGTTTTCTGAAGAAGTCAAAATCGCTGAACTCAGACAAGTGTTGGAATCGCATGGTATCGTCAAACCAAGCATCCAGACTCTCGGTCAGGACCAAAGTGGATATCCTGTTATAATTCGTATAAGAGAGCATAATATCGGCAATCAGTCATTGGAAGAAAACATGGAAGTTGCGTTTGAAGAATTGTCTAGAGCAAAACCAGTAATAAAAAAGATAGAAATGGTTGGACCTGCAGTAAGCCGTCACCTATTCAAGCAGACTTTACTTGCTTTCAGTATTGCTTTTCTGGTTATTATAGCGTACGTTGGGTGGAGATTCGGTGGAGGCATGTGGGGAGTTGCTGGTGTCGTTGCTCTCATCCACGATGTCGTAATTACTCTTGGGGTTTGCGCATGGACAGGTACGGAAATAAGCGTAATAACGACAGCAGCATTTTTAACACTCGCTGGATATTCAGTAAATGACACTATAGTAGTTTATGACCGCATACGCGAAAATCTACGATGTATGTACAAATCTCCTCTGCTGGACATATATAACTGTAGTATTACAGGTACTCTGTCGCGTACATTGATAACTGGTGTTACAACATTGCTCGTGGTAATTGTATTGTTTATTGCTGGTGGCGAAGTGCTTCATGATTTCGCTTTTGTTCTTCTTGTTGGTATTATTGTTGGAACTTATTCTTCTATTTTTGTCGCAAGCCCTATCTGCTATGATTTCTATTCCCACCGGAAATTCGGACAACGGAAATCCCATTGGCCAACAAAACTAAGATAACCAAACGAACTGGACAGTTCTTCAGCCGCCAGATTTTCCGCTTGTTCAAGGCGCTTGTCTGGGTTGTTCCGCCTCGTATAGGTCTCGTGCTCGGCTACGTTCTGTCCCAATTTGCAATTCACTGTGTGCCAACCGTCAGAAAACGCGTAATGCAAAATTTAATTCTTATCTGGGGTGGTAAAAAGAAACTCTCCGAACTACGAAAAATAGCACAGGATTTTGCGTACCACATGGTTCAGATGGGAATGGAAACAATCTGGGTTATCAAGAATCCCGAGTTGATATCAAGCCGGCTTACACTGCAGGGAGAAAAGAATCTAAAGCAGGCGCTTTCCAGAAAAAAGGGTGTCCTCTTGCTGACAGGTCATCTTGGTCCGTTTACACTATTGGCAAGCAGGCAGGCGAACGGTGGTTATCCAATTGCGATGCTCATAAGACAGATGGCTGACAGGAAAGTAGAAAAGGATTTTCAGGAGTTGCGGGACCAACTTGGGATAAACACTATCGTTTCATACCCACGAGCTGAAGGTGTGAGAAATGCGCTCCGCTGGCTAAGGCAGGGTGGCATACTTGCGATACTCATAGACCAGCGTTTCAAAACAGGCGTCTTTGTTGATTTTCTCGGAAGGAAATGTTACACGCCAACCGGTCTTGCTACGTTTGCTATGCGTACAGGTGCACCGGTAATTCCAGCTTTTATAGTCCGCACCGGAATAATGAAATATCAATTGATATTCGGCGAGGAAATACCCGTTGTTTTTCCACAATTACGATATGATGCAAGCGCAAAGGACCGTGCGCTCACCGAGAACATGCAAAGGTTCAATAATGTTCTTGGTAAATACGTAGAGAGGTATCCTGAACAGTGGTTCTGGCTCCATCGTAGATGGAAAACGTGAATAAGCGTTCACTCGTTTACTTAGTTCTTCTTGTAGTATGTCTTGGCGCTGTCCATTTATCTCTTATCGGAAATTTTAATCTTACCACTGACGAAGCACACTACTGGCAGTATGCAAATCATCCTGAACTTTCATATTTCGACCATCCGCCGCTGGTAGGAATTGTTATAAGATTCTTCACAGGGATTTTTGGACATACGGAATTTGCAGTCCGGATAGGTGCGGTTATATGTTCCATATTAACCAGCATTTTAATATGGCTGCTTTTTAAGGATATTTTCAACGCATTAACCGCCTTCTATTCAGTGGCATTATTCAATGCAATCCCTGTATTTGCGATGGGTTCCGTATTGATGTTGCCTGACGCACTGCTGGGGGTACTGTGGCTGGCTACGATACGGGTTGTCTGGAAGATATTCAAGAGCGGTCGCGGCTGGTTGTGGTATATCGTCGGAATTACGGTTGGGCTTTCGCTATTGTGTAAATACCACAGTGCATTTCTGGTTCTTGGTATTTTTCTTGCCTTGATTGCTGACTCTAATAAGCATTTCTGGTTCAAGCGGAAAGAATTATATTTTTCAGCGCTCCTTGCATTTGCCATATTTCTACCGGTTTTAATATGGAATTATGACAACCACTGGGCATCATTCTTGTGGCATCTTGCTGGACGTCACCAGAAGGGGTTTTCTCTATCCCGGTTTGGTACTTTCATTGCTTCACAATTAGGATATGTCTCGCCGGTCTTGCTTATATGTTTCTTTGGCATGTTCCCACGGTTATGGAAGCGATACCGATATTTGTTCTGGTATTCTGTCCCGATGCTTGCAGTATTCTGGACAGCCAGCGGTATTGGGGACTCAAAGCCACATTGGCCCGCGCTTGGATATATTCCTTTGATTCCTGTTTTTATTGAATGGGTGCGAGAAAAGAAAAGAACTACACCCAAGATTGGTAATACAATATTATGGGTATCACTGGTACCTGCTATTTTTTTAACACTGTTTGTCCACGTACAACCATTTCATACCATTATCCCTTTTCCGGCAAAAGTAGACCCTGCTACCGACCTTGTTGGCTGGCCAGAGGCAGCAAGTGCGATTAAGGAAGAGATTGGGCGTGTTCCAGAGCCAGACAATTGTTTTGTATTTACCAGATGGGCGTTACATTCCAGTCAGCTCGCTTTTTACATTTATCCACGCACCGTTTACTGCATAAATGATACGCAGGACCAGTATGACTTTTGGTACGATAACAGAAACCTTAATGGCAAAACAGGGATATTTATCACTGATGACCGGTTTGGTTTTAAGCCAGAACGCTATTATAACTTTGCTAACGTGATACCTTTAGAAGACATAGTCATAACGCGTGGCAGACGAATTCAGCGCAAGTTTCATCTTTACCGTTGTGAAAAATTTTCTATTCCCGGACAAATTCAATCTTTTCCCAGGCGTGACGTTGTCGGTTCATTGAAAAAATGGGATGGAAAAGTATTCCTTAAACTCAACCAGAATTTCGTGAGCCCACAAATGGACATAATTATGAAGTTTTTTACTTTGACGGGGACACTTTATGTTTTGCTGCCGATAATGATTTTGTTATTGTGGCTTTTCAGGCGCTCAAAGTTCTGGGTAAATTTGGGAGTATATGGGCTTATAATTGGAACCTCGTCTCTTGTCGTTCACTTGTTAAAGGCAGGAATAAACCGTGCACGTCCACTTAAAGCACTGGAATGGTTAGCGCAGTCGGGTGCAATAGACATTCATATTCTTTTTCAGCAATTATTCTGGCGCTCGTTCCCTTCAGGACATACGGCAGTTGCTTTTGCGACAGCTACATTTTTAAGTTTTCTTTTCAGGAAATATGCACCACTATTTATGGGAGCAGCGATTCTTGTTGGTTTTTCGCGGGTATATGTCGGCGCACATTTTGTAACCGATGTAGTCGCAGGCGCTGCAGTAGCTATACTTGTGTCTATTGCATTCAAAGACCTGATTCCTCCCGATCAGGAACGGTATAAAGTAATTGATAAAGAAAAATAACGTAACTATCGGAGAGCTAGATATTGGACATCATGCCAGGCGCCTGCTCTTGTGCCCTTTAAATATTCTTTACTCAATTGGTTGGTATTACTTTGACCGTTCATTTGGCCCCAGAAAAATAAACCAGCCGGTATTACCAGTAATAAGCATAGGTAATCTTACTCTGGGTGGTACTGGTAAGACAGGAGTGGTAATATCTCTTGCGCGTTATCTTCAAGAAATGGGTTTGAAAATTGCGATTGTCATACGTGGTTGGGCAAGCCGACAGGAACAATTGGAGAGCCCTTCATTTGTCAGTGACCAGACCAGTGTCGCGGAAGTCGGAGACGAAGCGAAGTTGCTCAAACGTTGCCTGCCACAAGCTACAATAGTTGCATGTCGCAACAGAAACAGAGCTATACACGAGATAGCCGATAAAACTGATTCACAAGTAGTTATTCTTGATGACGGGTTTCAATACCGTGCAATAAAGAAAAATTTGGAAGTTGTTCTTGTCGATTGTCTTAATCCAGATGGTGCAGGGCGTCTCTTTCCGCCTGGATTTCTTCGCCAGCCACTCAGCACTATTAGCCGTGCTGATATAATATTGCTAACTCATTCAACAGTTGCAAACAAGCGTATGCGTGAGTATACTTTTAATATAGTTGGACGGTATGCGCCTGAGAAACCATACTATCTTGCTGATTATGTCCCAGTAGCCGTTGTTGACCATCAGACAAAGTCTATTGAGGATATTAAACGTTGGCGAGGCAGGTCGGTAATAGCCGTGTGCGGGATAGGCAACCCGGAATCGTTTGAGCAAACACTCGAGACAGCGGGTCTCAAGATAGAACGTAGCAGGCGGTTTCCCGACCATCATAAGTGGCGCTCAAGCGACCTTGAAAGATTACCGGATCTTCCGATATTCATTACCCAGAAAGATGCAGAGCGGTTTCCCGCCGAAATCCCTGCCAAGATTCTCAAAGTGGAGATGAAAATTGAAGAGAATTTTTATTCCGACCATTATCTTGCTCGTGTGTGCGAGCGTGCTGGGTTACACCAGTCCTGATTCCCAGCCTCACCCTTTTGCAGGCGAACAGCTCGTCTACCAGGTATCCTGGGGGATTTTAAAAATCGGGACACTTAAAATGAGCGTAAGCGATTGCAAAGGGCCAAATGGCCATCCTGCATATCACGCCAGCTGGACATTGAAATCAGAAGGATTTGCATCAAAGCTTTATCCTGTTGATGACTTGTTCGAGACGTATTTCTACCAGGAAAACCTTGTACCATATCAATACATAAAGATAATAAATGAGGGTAAAACACATACGCGCAGGCATGTCGTTTTTAACCGAAAGGATAAGACCTTTACGTATTATGAAAAAGCGCCATGGGTGGAAACAAAAGAAAAAGTTCCGCAAGACCCCCAAGGAAGAGTTCTAACAGTAGGCGATATTCCGGATAATACCAGAGATGAATTTAGTGTGCATTATTTTTTAAGAACTCTCGAGATTAACGAGAATGACCGTTTTGTACTACCGGTGGTAACAGACGCGAATTTGCTGGAAGCGAGGTTTATCGTAAAAAATGGTGGTGAAATAAAGTGTGGGTTGGGGAAAATACCAACATGGCGCATAGAGCCAAAGGTTACATGGAAAGGTGAGCCATGGCCGTACGGTGGGATGGAGATGTGGCTTTCCCGTAGCCACCCTCTCAATATTCCTGTAAAGATAAAGATAGACCTTGCATTTGGCTCGCTTACTGGACGGTTAATTTCTGCTATACACCCGAAATGAAAATCGCAACTGCTATAATTCCTGCGCGGCTTGCCTCCACGCGTATGAATGACAAACCGCTTGCTGAACTTGAAGGACAACCGCTGATATGGTGGGTTTGGGAAGCAGCGCGGAATGCGCATTTAATTGAAGATATAGTTGTTGCCTGCGACAGCAAACGCGTCAAAAAAACCGTAGAATCATTTGGCGGCAGAGCAGTAATTACTCCTTCCGATATAGTGAGTGGCACTGACCGCGTCGCAGAGGTTGCTCGCAATATCGAAACACAATGGATTGTGAACGTCCAGTGTGACGAACCATTAATACAACCGCAGATGCTTGATGCGCTGGTCGCGGAGATGATAAAACAAGGAACAGAAGGGACGCAGATGGGTACTCTTGCAGTCCACGTGAATGATTCCAGCGTGATGTCAAATCCCGGTACGGCAAAAATCGTGGTTGACCAGAGTGGTAAAGCGCTGTACTTCTCACGGCAGATGATTCCTTATTTTTTAAATTCTCAAGATGCAAATATCCGTTACCTTAAGCATATAGGTGTATACATGTATAAAAAGGAATTTTTGCTCAAGTTTCCGCAACTTAAGAAGGGCCCGCTTGAGATTGCTGAAAATTTGGAACAGCTGCGTGCTCTGGAAAATGGATACAGGATTCAGGTTGTGCTCGTGGACGAGGACACAATACACGTAGATACAGTAGATGACCTAATCCGTGCAGAAAAGTGTGTTCGTAGCCGGAAAAACAGATAGTTTTTGACTTTGCGTAAGTAAATTTGGTAGCATAAGCCCATAAACAAATGCAAAGACGGACAGTTCAGATTGGTAACGTTAAAATAGGGCCGGGTCAGCCGCTTGCGCTCATAGCCGGTCCATGCGTAATTGAAACATTGGAAATGTCTATAAATGTAGCCAGCAGGGTCAAGGATATAACGGATAAACTTGGCATGCCATACATCTTCAAATCGTCTTACGATAAGTCAAATCGTTCCAGAGTTGAATACTACCGAGGACCTGGCATAGACAAAGGACTTGAAATTCTTGCTGAAGTTAAAAAGAAGACAGGAATCCCAGTGGAATCTGACGTTCATTGCAGGGAAGAAATTGCAAAAGCAAAGGGCGTCCTTGATATAATTCAAATTCCTGCATTCTTGTGTCAGCAAACTGACCTTGTCGTTTCTGCCGCAAAAACCGGCCTTGCCGTTAACGTTAAAAAAGGGCAATTCCTGGCGCCGGAAGACACTGCAAAAATAGTTGCAAAAATAGAAAGTACCGGAAATCATAATATTCTTCTGACAGAACGCGGTACCACATTTGGCTATCATAATCTTGTGATGGATATAAGGTCAATTCCAATAATGCAGAGTATTGGTTGTCCTGTCGTGGTCGACGTCACTCACATTGTCAGAATACCAGGCCCGACCAGTCAGGAGTCGTCCGGTGGCCAACCGCAGTTTACCGAGATACTGGCAAGAGCAGCCGTAGCTGCTGGCGCTAATGCTCTGTTTCTAGAAGTACATCCTGACCCGTCACATGCTCTGTGTGATGCGGCGAGCCAGCTCTCTTTGGGTAAACTTGAAAAATTACTCAATGTATGTATGGAAATTTCAAATATTGTGTCTTGAGGTGTAAAAAATGAAGATATACATAGATACTGCAGATGTTGAAGAAATCAAACGTGCCAAAAAATTAGTCCAGCTAGATGGAGCAACCACAAACCCTACTTTGATTGCACGCGTTGGCCGTACCCCGGAGGAAGTATACCGTGAAATCTGCGTTCTTATAGATGGGCCTGTCAATACCGAAGTTACCAGCGAGACGGTCGAAGGCATACTTGAAGAAGCGATGCTCTTGAGGAAAATCGCTAAGAACGTAACCATAAAAATACCAATTATCAGAGCTGGTTTAGAAGCCGTACGAATTCTCTCTGCACGGCGGATTCCTACTACCGTTACGCTGGTTTTTTCGGCAACCCAGGCACTGCTCGCAGCACGTGCAGGAGCAAACTATATATGTCCTTTTGTCGGACGTCTGGATGACACAGGTGTTGACGGTATGCAAGTTGTGCGTGACATAGTAGAAATATACCGCAGGTATAAGATTTCCACTCAGGTTGTAGTCGCTTCTGTAAGAAATACCGACCATATTCTAAGGTCCGCTCTCTATGGAGCAGATGCCGTAACTATTCCATATCGCCTTTTCGATGAAATGCTCACTCACCCGCTTACTGACGCCGGGATTGAAAAATTCCGTGCCGATATCCTCAAATTAAAGACAGACCTCAAATGAACCCGCTACTTGAGCGCCTTGGCAGATATCCAGTAACCACTCAACGTCCTGTATGGATTCACGCTGCCAGTATAGGCGAGGTAACAGCAGCTCGCTCACTGATAAAGGAGCTGGAAAAACGAAATTTCAAAATATTCCTGAGCACCATCACGTCTGCTGGCAGAAAGCGTGCCATAGAAATTGGCATGAGTCCAGAATTTGTTGGTTATCTGCCAGTTGATTTAAAACCATTTGTCCGGCTTGCTCTCTCAAAGTTACGGCCCAGGGCGGTGCTCCTTGTGGAAACAGAACTGTGGCCGTGTTTCATAACCGAAGCCGCACATATGCATATACCTGTTATCCTCGTGAGCGGTTGTATTACTGAAAAATCATACAGGAACTGGAAAATAGTCCCGGCGAAGATGCGGAATTTCTTTCGCAATATCACAGTAGCACTCACACAAACGCCCAAGGACGCCGGCCGTCTAAATGCACTTGGAGTAAATAGAGAGAAACTTATGATAACCGGTAACATAAAATTTGATAGAGAGGTTTATGCTCCGCCCAATGACATAGAAAAGCTAAGGCATATTTTATCTCTTGAAAGTAATACAAAAGTCCTTGTCGCGGGTAGTACCCGTCCAGGCGAAGAAGAGATAATCATAGATGCCTACATCCGTTTGAAAAAGCAATTCCCAGATACTCTGTTGGTAATTGCTCCGCGGCACATATCGCGCGCGAAGAAAATAGAACGTTTAATATCCAGACGAGGACTCAATTCTCAATTCAGAACTCATCTTGATTCAACTCCGAGAAAAGCGCCGGTTATTATCCTGGACGCTTTTGGAGAACTTGTTACGTTATATGCAATCTGTCACATTCCATTCGTTGGCGGCACCTTAAGGCCTTATGGCGGGCATAACCTCCTTGAGCCAGCTGCTCTGGGAAAACCCGTGTTATTTGGCCCATACACTGAAGACGTAGATGAACTCGCGCAGTTGCTTATCAGGTCAGGTGGCGGTTTTCAGGTATCAAGTGAAGATGACCTGGTGAATATCTGGTCAAAGTTGCTCCTGGATGATTCACTTAAGAATTTATCAGGACAACTTGCACGTAAAGCGATAGAAAAAAAGAGGGGTGTTTTAAAGAGGACCATGGAAGTTATTCTCAGGTACATTCCAGAGGTAAAAGCAAGTGCTTGACAGAGAAAACATAGAGAAAATTACCAGCAGAACAGTTTTTCTTTTTCTTTGCATTTTTGCACTCGTTTTACCGGTGTCTATAAGTGCAAGCCAGATTGCACTTGGGACAACGGTCCTGTTCTGGTTGATACTAGTTTTGGTCAGACGCAAAAATCCTATTCATAGCAGTCCGATACTGTGGTCTTTTGTCATATTTGCCGTATGGGGGCTCGTTAGCGCCGTTTTCTCCGCTGACCCCGGATACAGCGCGTTCAGGTGGTGTAAGAACTTATGGTTTGCCTCAATATTTCTCGTAGTGACCGATACCGTAAAAAATGAAAGAAAAGCGCGAATACTATTAACTCTTACGATAGCGACAGCAGGGATTGCTGGTTTGTATGGTGTCTTTCAGCGCGTTGCACAGCTCGATTTTTTCAGACACACTACATATATTTCCGATTGGGGAACAAGGGCGAGCGGTTTTTTTGGTTCACCATTAAGTTTTGGTTATCAGCAAATGCAAATGTTAATACTCTCTTTTGTTCTGGCCATTTATGCTGCCAAATCGAAAATGAAAAGGCCGGTTATATGGTACTGTCTGGCAACAATATGTTTGGCAGTTGGTCTTGCCTTGTCAGGTAGCCGTGGTGCCTGGTCAGGTCTTATAGTAGGGGTTTTTACGTTGGGGTTTTGCGTTAGCCGGCGTCTTGGGGTCAGAATTGTAACGGCAATCATAGCCGCGGTTGTTATTATTGGCGTGATTGCGCCTAATTCCTATGTGGTGTACCGTGCCAGGACACTTCTGAAATTTAGACAGGATAACAGTTCATACCAACGCCTGCTAATATGGAAAGCGACATTGGACATGGCAAAAGATTATCCTGTGACTGGTGTTGGTTGGGGTGCTTACGGTAAGGTGTATCCTGAGTATTGCATTCCCGAAGAGAGTATCTATATGAGAACTACGGCGCACAACAATTATCTTAACTCGTTAGCTGAAACTGGCTGGCCAGGACTTGCTACACTAATGTTTTTCTTGTGTATGCCGGTAATAGTTGGATTATGGAAAACCCCGGGAACGTCAAGCATATCAGTCCGCTTAATTTGTATAGGAATTAGCTCTGCTATCGTTGCTCTGATGATTGCAGGCATAACGCAGACTTGGCTGTTTGATGCCGAAGTTGCAATGATGTTTTACTTCCTTATAGGAGTGATGGACGCCTGTCGGCGGATGCCGACGTGAGATGCCAGCATGAAAATATTGGTGCGTGC
>CAZUQH010000020.1:0-4682 GCA_964622465.1 uncultured bacterium
CTGATTTTTGAGGATAGACAGGTTACATATGCTGAAACCAGGCGACTGAGTGATAATCTGGCACGTGGAATAAATGCCCTTGGTGTATCAAAGGGCGACCCGGTTGCGATTTTTCTCCCAAACTGTCTTGAGTACGCAATTGCATACTATGCAATAATGAAACTCGGTGGGATTTGTGCACCGCTTGACGTTCGATTGAAGGAAGGAGAACTTATAACAATTTTCACTGACGCTCAGATGAAGGCAGTTATAACAACCAGCGACTTTGTGCCACTGTTCCAGACAGTAAAGAGCAGTGTCCCCTCGCTTGGTGCAATTGTGTCTCTCGGTGGCGGGATAGGTGAAAGTGTAACCAGGATGGAGGTGCTGCTCAATCAGGACGGGCCTAAACTGCCCGCCCCGGAAGTTTCCTCTGATGGCGTCGCGCTTTATCTATATACTTCCGGAACGACTGGTAAACCAAAAGGTGTGATGACTACTTACGGAAACCTTGACCGTTTTCCGGGCGATATGCAAGGAGTGTGGAAAGCAGGAGAACAAGACCGTTGGTTATTATGTCTCCCCGCATCACACATAAGCGGTCCTATAGTGTTCAATTTTCCTATCTCCATCGGGACAATAGCAGTTATCCTTGGTCCATTCCATCCAAAGAAATGGCTGGAAGCGGTTCAGAACGCAAAAGTTACGATGACTCATCTTGTCCCGCCAATTGCGATTGCTCTTTTGCAGTTGAACGAGTTTGACAAATATGACCTGTCATCACTAAAACAGGTAGCGCTTATGGGTGCATATTCGTCCCCGCAGCTCGTAAAAGACTTTGGGTTTGCATTAGGATTGGGACGGCCTGCTTTACAGGGATATGGGCTAACCGAGACATCTCCTTTGGTTACGCTTGAACCAATAGAAGGCAGTAAAGGGAAACCGGGGACTATAGGTCCACCTGTTCCAGGTATAGAAGTGAAAATTGTTGATGATAATGGCAACGAGGCTCCGATTGGCGAGATTATAACCAGAGGGCCTCATATAATGAAGGGCTACCATAACAATCCTGAGGCGACAGATGAGATAATTCGCGACGGATGGCTTTACACAGGTGACCTGGCACGAATGGATGAGAATGGTTACATCTACATTGTAGGACGCACGAGCGACCGTATAAATGTTGGTGGATTAATGGTATATGTTTCAGAGGTAGAAGATGTAATTCATAATCATCCGAAAATCAAGGAATATGCAGTAGTTGGAGTGCCAGACAAAAAACGGGGCGAAACGGTCAAAGCAGTCGTTGTTCTAAAGGAGAATGAAAAAACTGACGCGCAGGAAATCATAGATTTTTGCCGTAAGCACCTGGCACAGTTTAAAGTACCGAAAATAGTAGAGTTCAGAGATTCTCTACCAAAAACAGGCACAGGCAAAATTGCAAAAGAGCAACTAAAGAAGCCGATGATGTTTGAAAACAAATAAATATAGTGGTATAATCTCTTGTCCGGTGATTTTATCGTTCGGAGGCAAACAGCATGGACAAGAGGGAAATACGAGATTTAGTTCTGCTTGGAGTTCTCAAAAGGACTCCTGCCCACCCATACAACCTACGGAAACAAGTTAACAAACTCGCTGAACTTACCGGCTGGAAAATTGAGTCAATTTATTATCCGCTTAAAATCCTTGAAAAGCAGGGCTTTATACAGGGGCAGGTAAGCCATACAGGTAAGCGTCATCGTAGAACATACAAGGTAACACCAGGTGGCTGTAAAGAATTCCAGCGACTAATAAACAGAAGTTTACTCTACCTCGAACGGCCTACCTTTAATATTGATTTATGCCTGTATTTTCTGGACCAGATTGACCGTAGCGTAATTCCTCTGCGATTGAAAGAGCGCCTTAAGCACCTTAAGAAAATTCAGCAGTGGGTAAATAAAGAACAGGGTGCT
Source organism: uncultured bacterium (assembly GCA_964622465.1). Taxonomy (GTDB): domain Bacteria; phylum CG03; class CAZUQH01; order CAZUQH01; family CAZUQH01; genus CAZUQH01. The sequence continues at coordinate 1,932 of CAZUQH010000020.1, forward strand.
CTATACAAGAAAGAAAACTCCAGGTTTGTATTAGCAGCACTTGAGCGCATTTTAAGAATAGTAAAAGTAGAAGAGCGGTTTACGCATAAATTGGTAGAACTCATGGGAAAATAAATGAGTAAGCAGAAGATAAACAAGAACGTCATCCTTTTGGGATTTACCAGTTTGTTTACGGATATTTCAAGTGAAATGATTTATCCGCTACTGCCGCTCTTTCTGACAGGTCCTCTCGGTGCAAGCGCAGCAATTGTAGGAATAATTGAAGGGATTGCAGAGAGTATTGCATCTCTATTGAAAGTATTTTCAGGTGCCTTGTCTGATTGGTGGCAGCGGCGAAAGCCACTCGCAATCGCAGGATATTCTTCTTCCGTTATAGGCAAGGTTATTCTCTGGCTTGCGTCTGCCTGGCCAGTGGTGCTTGTAGCGCGAGTAGTTGATAGGATTGGAAAAGGAATTCGCACTGCGCCGCGCGACGCACTTATTGCTGATTCGGTGGAAAAAAGAATACGTGGCAGAGGTTTTGGGTTGCATCGCGCAATGGATACTCTTGGCGCAGTAGTCGGAGTTTCGCTCGCTATATTCATTTTCAGTAAGTGGACCGGTAATTTCCGGCTCGTTTTTTTCTGCTCAATTATCCCTGCAATCATAGGTATAGTTTGCCTTACAAGAGCAAGAGAAGTAGTTTCTTCTCATCCACGGCAGGCAAATAGTGGGAAATCAGAAACGATTACAGCCAGACGTCCGCGAATCCCATCACTCAAAGATTTTGGCAAGACATGGCGTGGCCTTGACAGGAAACTGAAAGCATTCCTTATTATTACATTTGTGTTTACGCTGGGGAATTCATCAAATCAGTTCCTGTTGCTACGTGCGCGCAATACCGGTTTCGGGGTTATAGGAGTACTTGCTCTTTACCTTTTATATAATGTGGTATACATGCTCGTTTCCTATCCAGCAGGACACTTTTCTGACTTGCTTGGCCCGAAGAGAATTCTTGTTCTAGGTTACTTTGTATATGGTATTACCTATTTCTGTTTTGCTTTCCTCCCCACAGCAGGATGGCTCTGGTTGTCAATCGGGATATATGGCCTGTATATGGGATTAACGCAGGGGGTTGAAAAAGCGCTGGTGAGTGACATGGCGCCACAGGAGGTCCGTGCGACGCTTATCGGGTTGCACAGTACGCTTGTCGGGATTGGGCTATTCCCTGCCTCAGTCATTGCAGGACTATTGTGGGATGCAGTTGGGCCGTATGCGCCTTTCGTCCTCGGCGGCTGCGCAGGTATCGGAGCAGCAGTTGCGCTCGCAGTTCTGATTTGACTTTGAACTGGCAGGGTGATAGATTTGTAATTACGATGACAGAGAAAAACAATGCCTTACCAATACTTGAGCTAGATAATCTTAAGGTTAAAGTTGGTGGCCAGGAAATACTCCACGGTATTGACTGCGAAGTGAAACAGGGCGAAACCTACGTTTTATTCGGGCCAAATGGTTCTGGAAAGACGTCTCTTGTGATGGCAATAATGGGTGCTCCGGCGTGGAAGGTAACAAGCGGAAAGATATGGTTTAAGGGTAAAGATATTACAAAAGTCCCAATGTCCGAACGCGCGAGGCGCGGGATAGGGATGTTGTTCCAGCGGCCGCCAACCGTGCGTGGCGTGACTACCCGCAAGATGGTAGAAATAGCGAGCAACAGGCGAGCTAATCCTGAAGCGCTCGCCAGCCGTTTACAGGTTACTTCGCTTCTTGACAGAGATATCAACCATGGGTTTTCCGGAGGTGAGATAAAGCGCACGGAGATTCTGCAGTTGCTTGCACAGCAGCCGGCCTTCATAATGTTCGATGAGCCAGAGTCCGGAGTTGACCTAGAGAATATCGTGTTAATTGGTCAGGCCATGAACGAGTTACTTGGAAACGAAACAGACCCGCAGCAAAAGCGTTCAGGGCTTATTATTACTCATACCGGGCACATTCTAAAGTACGTGCCTGCAGACAGGGGGTATGTGTTACTCGATGGTAAGATTATCTGTTCAGGTAGTCCGATGAAAGTGTTGAAACAAATAGAGGAGAATGGCTACGAAAGATGCCGAAAATGCGAAAAATAGAAAATGAACTTGACCTGCGCGCTCAAGAGGCGGTTAACAAACCGCCGGCTGCAGGAGAAGATATAGACATTGACCGGTACGGCCGGGTAGTGGTACCAGAAAGAGAGTATCTGGATAACCCCGAGGTCCTGTCTACCGGAGTAAAGCAGGAGTTATTGAAAGCAGGCATAGAACCATCCGGGAAAGACAGGGTCGGCACCTTCATTCAGATAGACCATTCGGTAGTCCATGCGAGTGTCGGGCAGCCCGGGATTGAGGTAACGTCTACAGTCAAAGCGAGAGAGAAATATTCCTGGCTTGATGATTACTGGTGGAAAGCAGTAGAGGTGGATACAGATAAATTCACCGCGCGTGCTCACTTAGAGCAACATCACGGGTATTTCTTGAGAACAATGCCAGGGGTTAAAGGGATTTATCCGTTGCAGGCGTGTCTGTTTATGGCGCAACCCGATATAACACAGAACGTGCATAATGTCATCATTGCCGAAGAGAATTCAGAGCTGCACGTTATTACAGGATGTGCGTGTGCGCCGGAAGTCGAAAGCGGTCTGCATATAGGCGTTTCGGAATTCTACGTAAAAAAAGGAGCGCATCTAACGTTTACTATGGTTCATAACTGGGCGCCAGGTATGTTTGTCCGGCCGCG
>CAZUQH010000020.1:4782-26275 GCA_964622465.1 uncultured bacterium
GTGAGTACGGGAGGAAAGATAGTAGTACGAGGCCTGCTGGTAGGAGAGGTACCGGGAGTAAGGGCGCATCTGGAATGCCACGGATTGTTACTAAATAAGAGAGCATTTATTCATGCGATACCTGAATTGGTTGGTAAAGCTGCAGGAGTTGACCTTTCTCACGAAGCTGCCGTTGGTAAAATTGCACAGGATGAGATAGAGTATCTGATGGCGCGTGGACTTTCCGAGGAAGAGGCGACTGCCGTAATAGTACGCGGGTTTTTGAACGTTGAGATACAGGGTTTGCCGGAAGCATTAACTAACGAGATGCGCCGTATTATCGAACTCGGAGAACAATCGGTTCTATGAAAAACATGAAAGGCCTGAAAGGCAAGAGTGAATGGGCTTTGTTATAGTCGGTGGAGGAGCAACAGGAATCACCGCAGCGTCTACTCTGCGCTCTTTGGACAAGACGATAGAGATATCTATATATTCCGAAGAGAAAATCTCTTACTACCCGCGTTCCGGTCTGATTGATTTCCTCAAGAGCAAATTAGACAATACAAATCCGTCTTTCTATTCCGATAGATGGTACGCTGACCATAAGATTTCACTTTTCTCCGGAGAACCCGTCATAGCATTACATCCCGAAAAGAAACAAATAGTTGCGGAGGGCGGAAAGAGCGTCTCATACGACCGCCTCTTGTTGGCGACTGGCGCCAGGCCGGCCGTCCCGGAAATACCCGGCAGGGAACTAAACGGTATTTTTACGTTTCGCACGATAGAGGATGCCGGCAGAATACGAGGATTTGCTTCTGGTTGCCAGAACGCAGTAATCATTGGCGGCGGTTTGCTGGGTCTTGAAACCGCGGCGGCAATAAAGGAGTCGGTCCAGTCAGTTACCGTTGTCGAGCGTTCGGAACGTCTGGTTCCACGCCAGCTCGATACTGCTGCGGCATCAACCCTTTTTGATATACTCAAAGAAAAAGGGATAGATATGATTTTGTCAAGCGAGCCGAGAGAGTTTGCAGGTGATGAAAAGGTGAAAAGCGTCATCCTCGATGACGGAGCAACACTACAAACACAAATGGCAATCATATGTACCGGTATCCAGCCTTCAATTGAACTTGCAAGTACCGCAGGCCTAAACTGTAATCAGGGAGTAATAGTGGACGAATATTTGAAAACAAGCGCAAGCGATGTTTATGCAGCAGGCGACGTTGCGGAGTTCCATGGATTGGTGTATGGTACTGCGCAGGCGGCAACGGAGCAAGCGCGCATTGCAGCGAGAAATATGTTACTCTCCAGAAGCGCACGATATTCCGGCAGTATATTTCAGAATAACCTTAAAATTCCCGGAATACATCTGTTAGCCGTAGGTATTTCTGTTTCACCAGACGGTGAGGCGAAAGAAAAAATCAGCAGCGACAATAAGAAAAAGACGTATGAGAAAATTGTAGTACGAAGAGGGAGGATAGTTGGCGCGATTGTACTTGGACTACAGGAGCACGAGTCGTACATAACTGATTTGGTAACCAAGCATGCTACTGTGAAGGAATATAACGCAGGCACCCATAATAATGATTTTTGATTCCGGACAAATCCAGAAAAACGTTAAGGAGATATTGTCTGAATTACCGCAAGGAATAGCACTTGAGGTGGCTGCGAAGCACCGCACCGCTGAAGAGATATTGATGGCAGTCCACGCAGGGGCTACAATTATCGGCGAGAACTACGTACAGGAGGCAGTTGCCGCGCATTCGGTAATTGGTCACAGGGCAAAGTGGCATTTTATCGGTCATCTGCAGAAGAATAAAGCCAGGAAGGCAGTCCAGGTCTTTGATATGCTCGAGACGATAGATTCCAGCGAAATAGCGCAGGCTGTGAACAGAGCAGCAAGTGAAACCGGAAAGACAATGCCTGTACTGGTGGAAATCAACAGTGGATATGAAGAACAGAAAACAGGAGTTATTCCTGAAGATGCGGGGGAGTTGATTGAAGCGGTTTCCCGGCTCAAGAACGTCCAAGTGACGGGATTGATGACAATGGGACCACGATTCGGTGACCCCGAAAAAGCACGGCCATATTTTCGTGCCGCCAGGCAACTGTTTGACCGTTTAAAACAATCCCATATCAAGAACGTTGAAATGAAATTTCTATCGATGGGAATGTCTGAGACATATCGTGTAGCGATTGAGGAAGGTGCGAATATCGTGCGTATAGGCACGAAAATATTTGGCCCCCGGAAATGAATAACAGAGTGCAGATTTCTTGACAGTCAGCGTATATTTTTGCTATTTTTATGGTTGGAAAATATAATTGAAGGACACTAATTCTCCCGAAGTACCCTTGCTTTCTTTTGGTGCCGTTATCTTCGACCTCGATGGGGTCGTGGTTAACACAGTCCCTCTCCATTTTGCTGCCTGGAAAAAAATGTTTTCCGAATATGGAAAGAGTTTCGACTTCGAGGACTATAAGAGAAAAGTCGACGGTATTCCACGGACTGGCGGGGTGAGAGCAATACTTGCTGATTTGAGTGAAGAGGAACTCTTGCGTGCGGCAACAAAAAAGCAATCGTATTTCCTTGAAGAGCTCAGCAAGAGAGAAGTCCCGGTTTACGATACGACAGTCGATTTTATCAAGCAGCTCCGTTCAGCAGAAAAGAAAATCGCAATTATTTCATCGAGCAGGAATTGTTCGATGATACTCAAAAGAACTGGCTTATATCCTTTGATAGACGTGGAAGTTAATGGAAACGACGTAAAACATGGGAAGCCGGCACCTGACATATTTCTTACAGCAAGTAGCCGGCTGGGTATTGAGCCGCGAGGGTGCATCGTTGCGGAAGACGCCGTGCTCGGCGTAAAGGCAGCGAAGAGCGCAGGGATGTTTTGCGTAGGAATTGAGAGGCACGGTGACCCGGCGAGGTTAAAAGAAGCGAATATCATGGTAAAAGATGCGGCGGAGATAGACCTCGCTGACCTCCAGAAGGAGTACGCCGCGTGGACTCTAAGGCAATAACCAATATATTAAGATGAAACGTCTCGGTGATTATTTAAGTTTTGAGCCCTGGCTTATAAAGGAAGAATCCTGGTCCAGCGAGATGCAGCCGTACCGTGAAGCAATCTTTGCGGCTGGCAATGGGTATCTTGGTTTAAGGGGAGTTCTTGAAGAGGACCCGGATGGTTCGCATCCGGGAACGTATATTGCAGGGCTTTATGGCAGTGTCGGAACGCTTGTACCAGAAATAGTAAACCTTCCAAATCCACTGGATTTCAAACTAACCGCGCAAGGCGAAAGATTGTCAGTCGCCGCTATGGACTATGATGAACATAGAAGGATTCTGGATATGAGGCGAGATTTTCTTTACAGAAAGACAAATTATAGAAATGCCCGTAGAAACAGGTTCGACTATAGTTCTTTGAGATTTCTTTCGTCTTGCAGGCCTGGTTCAGGTGTAATGAGAGTTGAATTTATTTCTATGGATACCGACGTAACACTCGCTATGCAGAGTACCATCAATACATCCACTTTTAACCTGCCGCAAGTGACGGAAGGTAAAAAAAGACACTATGAGGTAGTTGAGAGCGGCGAGCAGGGAGGTATCTATTATGTAGTTTTAGAAACGGTTGGGAAAAGAATTAAGGTTGCAATTGCGATTACACAGACCGTAAGAATCAACGGGAGGCCTCCCGTTGTTATCGGCCGCAATTTTGAGTTGAGAGCGAAACGAAACCAGAAAATAGTTTTTGACAAATATTTTTCCATTGTCTCCGAACTCAAGCGGCCATCCGGAGGCGTGAAGAAGACCGTTATTTCCGAGGTTAAGCATTGCCGGTCTGCAGGTATTAATAAATTGTTCACTGCACATAAAGAAACATGGGAGGCGAAGTGGGAAAATTCTGACGTAGTGTTGAAAGGCGACGATGAATTGCAAAAAGCAATCAGGTTCAACATATACCATTTACTCGTGTCAGGCGTAGAAACAGACGGTATTTCCAGTATTGGCGCAAGGACATTGAGCGGAGAGGGCTACAGGGGGCATATTTTCTGGGATACGGAGATATTTATATTACCATTCTTTATTTATCAATACCCTGAAATTGCCAAAAGTATCCTTCTATATAGATACCGCCGGCTTGAACAGGCGAAAGAAAATGCAAAGAAAGAAAGATTGAGAGGCGCAAAATTTCCATGGGAATCGGCGGACACGGGTATTGAGGTGACCCCATCCTGGCACAGAGACCTCGATGGAAAAATAATCCCGATAGTTACTTCTGCCCAGGAGATACACATCACGGCCGACGTGGTGTATGCGGTATGGCATTATTTCAGAGCGACGAACGATTGGGACTTTCTCCTTTCTTACGGATTGGAACTTATAACCGGGGCGGCGAGATACTATGCATCAGTCGTTAAGCAGGACAAGAAAGGGAGAGAGTACCATATAAGAAACGTGATGGGTCCTGATGAATTCCACGGTAATGTCAATAACAATTTATATACAAACGGGATGTCAAGGCGGGTGTTACGAAGGGCTGTCAAGGCATGGGGTATGGCACAACGGAAAAGACCGAAGGAAGCGAGCACCCTTATGAAGAAATACAGCGTGAGCAGGGAAGAGATGGCGAAGTGGGCGAAGCTGGCACGCGCCATCAAATTTACGATACCGCTGTCCGGGGTAGCCGAACAATTTGACGGATACCGCAAGCTTAAATACATTCCTTTAACGCGTTTTGTTCCTGGCCGTGAGCCAGTACCGGAAATTCCAGACGGTTTAGAGGTTTCTGAGTTTCTTAAAACGCAACTAATAAAACAACCAGATGTCCTCATGTATCTGGTTCTCTGCGGAAACCGTATGACTTTGCGGGTATGGAAGACGAATTATGAGTTCTACTCAAGGAGAACAATGCACCGTTCGTCGTTAAGTATGCCTACGCACGCACTTATTGCGCTCAAGCTCAGACGTTTTGACGAAGCATTAAGATACCTCAGGGCATCTGCGCTCTGTGACCTCATGGACTGGAACGGGAACGCAGGAAGCGGAATCCATTCCGCATCCTGCGGCGCAGTATGGCAGGCAGTCGTAATTGGTGCCGGAGGAATAAAGTTCACCGGAGAAACGCTGCTCTTGCGGCCAAATCTGCCTCCTCCCTGGAAATCACTCTCATTCAACTTACGATGGAAAGGCAGTTTGCTCCATTTTGAGATAGACCACATCCAGGCAATAGTAACGGTGATATATTATGACAGAATCCATTCAAAGGGTGCCAGGATTGACATATACGGAGTTCAAAGATATCTTAAATCCGGCCTCAAGTGTACGGTACATACGAAGAAAAAACGCGCAATTCCGAGAAAACAGACACAGATACACGCATACTACTAAAAGGAGTTCAGGGATGAAGATAGCTCATTTTCATTGGGGTTTTCCACCAACGATAGGTGGCGTGGAAACGCATCTTTCAACCGTGCTCCCGGAGATGGTAAAGATGGGACACAAGGTTGGATTACTCACCAACGGATATCAAGGTATCCCCGGCAGATATGTATATAAAGGTGTCAAAATTCGCAGGACCCCAATGATGGACCTGAACTGGCTTTACAAGAGGGGATTTGAAGGGCTTCAGGAAGAATTACAAAATGTATTTACCGACTTTCTGGATGAGATGAAGCCAGATGTAGTGCATACTCATAATATGCACTATTTCTCAAAACTTCACATAACTACCCTATATTCAATTTGTGAGAAAAGGCGCATACCGGTTGTGCTGACGGCGCATAACGTATGGGATGATATAATGTTTCTTGACGTACTTCATAGTGTTCCATGGTCGCACATAATCGCAGTGAGCCATTATATCGCAAATCAATTGGTCAGTTTTGGCTGTAATGAGAATGACATTACAGTTGTCCACCACGGCGTAGATACGGGGGTGTTTAAGCCGGATGCGCAATGCAACGAGATACTGTCAGAATATCCGCAGCTGAAAGGAAAACCGGTTGTTTTTCATCCCGCAAGGACTGGAGTGGCAAAAGGGTCTGACGTTACGATAAAGGCAGTGAACATGATTAAGGAGAACTTTCCAGATATTATGCTTGTGCTTGCTGGCACGAAGAATATAATTGATTGGGGAGAAACACAGCAAAGAGATATTGCATATTTCGTAAAACTGATAGAGCTCTTTCATCTGAAGGAAAACGTGCTTGTAGACTCTTTTACAATGGAGCAAATGCCGCAACTTTATGCCGTTTCAAGCGTGGTGGTTTATCCGTCAAGCGCGCCTGAGCCGTTCGGGCTGACTTTACTTGAATCCATGGCCAGCTCAAAACCAATAATAGTTACGGAAGCCGGCGGAATGCCGGAAATTATCCATGATAGAATTAACGGCTATGTAATAAGAGTGAGAGACGTAGAGATGCTTGCTGACCGCATCTCTCGTCTCCTGCAGAACAAACGATTAAGGGACCGGCTTGGAAAAACCGGGTTGAATATGGTCAGACAACAGTACGCCATTGAGGATGTGACGAGGAACACGCTGGACGTATACAGTAAAGTTCTCTCTAAATAAGAACCTGGCAACTATCCAATCAAACCCACTCAAAGATAACCCGCCAAAAAGCCCAGTAAGAGCAACGATTTCCATTTACTCTTGACAGAACGGGTAAAAAATTGCAAGATAACAGCAACATGACCGAAAAAACCGACACGCTCAACGAGCTGCATGCGACGAAACCAAAAAGGTATGTAGTAGTTCACGGACATTTCTATCAGCCGCCGCGTGAAAACCCGTGGAGCGGTCTGGTAGAAAGAAACCGCGAGACGTCGCCTTACCACGATTGGAACGAAAAAATTTCTCACGAATGTTACATACCTAACCTTGCAGCTAGAATAAAAAATTCGGCAGGCAAAACGATTGACATTGTCAACAATTACGAATATCTCAATTTCGATTTCGGTCCGACTTTGTTTACCTGGTTTGAAAAAAAATTCCCCGAGGAATACAAATGGTTACTTGATGCGGACCGTGCTGGTATGGAGAAGCGCGGAGGACATGGCAATGCAATTGCGCAGGCATACCACCATACTATACTTCCACTGGCGGACCCACGCGACCGTCATACGGAAGTTCTGTGGGGTCTTGCCGACTTTCGCAGAAGATTTTCAAGAGAACCGGAAGGGATATGGTTGCCAGAGACCGCAGTAAACGAAGAAACGCTGCGCTTGCTGGTTGAACTAAAAATAAAATACACAATTCTTTCCCCGGCACAGGCACTAAAAGTCCGGAGAATCGGAGACATAAAATGGCAGGATGTGAACAACGATGATATTGACCCACGTCAACCTTACCGCTATTTTGTGCGAGATACGAAAGGAAAAGAAACAGGCCATATAGATTTGTTTTTTTATCATAATAACCTGAGTATGCGAGTTTCTTTTGAAAATGTGCTGCACGATTCAGTATCCTTTGCATCTCTAATAGAAGATGCATTTGACCCGGAATCAAAATTACCGCAGATAATAAGTATTGCGACCGACGGCGAGTCATTTGGGCATCACCAGGCGTTTGCTGAGATGGGGCTTGGCCATCTGTTGAAATATGAACTCCCAAAATATGGAATAGAGGTAACAAATTTTGCAAGTTTCCTCGAGTTATATCCACCGGAATGGGAAGTGCAAATAAAACCAGGCAAGAACAATAAAGGTACTTCCTGGTCCTGCATGCACGGCGTTGACCGCTGGCAGGACGATTGCGGTTGCCACACTCCTTGTCTAGAAGGTTGGAACCAGAAGTGGCGCCGGCCGCTGCGCGATGCGCTTAATTTACTCAGGACAAGAGCACTGGAAACAATCCAGGTGCGCTCAAATATATACTTTGATGATTTATGGAATGTACGTGACGAATATGTGAAAATCCTAAATTCAACTGAATCCAGTGAGCTCGATGCTTTTTTGACACGCCATCTAAAATTACCTCTTACTCCCGAATCACGCATTGTTTCCCTTAAAATACTTGAGACACTAAGGCATGCGCTTGCAATGTTTACTTCCTGTGGTTGGTTTTTTAATGATATCTCAGGCATAGAAACAGTCGAGAACCTGCGTCAGGCAGCAGGGGTTATTGAGTTAGTAAGGGGTTTAACAGGAGTTGACCTGGAGCGAGGATTCGTTAATGTCTTAAAGGATGCTAAGAGCAATATCCCTGAGTTTGGAAATGGCAAGGCAATATGGGAAAAACTTGTCAAACCAGCGCGTGTCACTCCTGCGCAAGTTGCGGCACAGTTCGTTCTTCTAAGATTATTTGCCTCAAATCCAGAGAGTCGATTTGGGTATTTTCTTGTTCGTGAAAAAGCATATAAAAGACGCAGGACGATGGACATAGATTTTGCTATCTCACATCTTGCAATTATCAATAACCGTATTCAGAAAGCATTTGATTTGGTTGTATTTCTGATGCATTTGCCAGACCATTCAGTCCGTGTTTATGTCAAGGAGTTTGAAGATGAATCGCTATTGACATCTCTCGAACAGGAAATAGAAAGGTTTAGTGGCGAGAGTATTATGGATGGTCTTGCTGTAATGGGCAGGAAGTATTTCGGCGAAGCATACCTTACTATGGCAGACATAGTCCCTGATTACAGGCAGCAAATATTTAATATGATGGTAAGAGAAAAAATGGAAAAACTGGAGCAAGCGTACGAACTTATATACAAAGAATATTTTCCTCTTCTCAATGAGTTTTATGAGCTTTGCCTTGAGATACCTGAACCACTAAAGACAGAAATATCCATAGTTGTTGGCCGCCGCCTTATTATTGAGTTAGAGCGGTTGAAAGAAAAGTTTGAATATGAGCGGTTCAATATGATGGAGGACCTTCTAAACAAGATACATCGCTATCAGTTGGACGTGTATTGGACTGGGGTATCAGGCCTTCTAAGGTCCATCATGCTTGAACAGGTTAGTGAGGTTGAAGGTGCTCTCAATATCCAGACACTCGGGCGTTTGCGGGATTGGGTGCGACTTGCAAAATTTGTTGAGGATAACTATTGGCGGTATGAAACTGAGAGCCGCGTTTTTCGGCTTGGCTCAGAGAAAATATTGCCACTTGTCAAAGGCGAAGTTGTCCCGGATAAATATGAGAACGTGCAGGAAATGGCGAGCATTTTCACAAGAATCCTTGACTTGCTCGACTTTACCACCGATGACTATCAAAAAGCTCTTCAAGGCATGAATGAATAAACGTGCAGTCGCACTAATATCCTGCGGGCTCGATAGCTTGCTTGCGGCTAAAATAGCGAAAGACCAGGGAGCAGAGATAGCCGGTTTGCACTTTGAGCATTGTTTCCTGCCAGAACATAAATCTACTCTCAAACGCGTCTCCGAAGAGATTGGTATAAGTATCGCAGTACGTAATGTTTCAAATGAAATAATAGCACTTCTGGAGAATCCTGCACATGGTTTTGGTGCCAATATAAACCCATGCATTGACTGCAGAATAATGTCGTTTAAAATTGCAGGGGAGTATATGAAAGAAGTCAACGCATCGTTTATTATAACAGGGGAGGTGATTGGTCAGCGCCCAATGTCGCAGAATAGGCAGGCACTTTCATTAATTGAACGCGAGAGTGAACTGGAAGGTAAGATTCTCAGACCCTTGTCGGCCCTTCTCCTTAAACCAACCGAGCCGGAAAAAGCAGGTATGGTTGATAGAGAGAAGTTGTTCGGGTTCAAGGGGAGGACTCGCAAGCCACAGCTCGAACTTGCCAGGCATCTCGGGCTTACTGAATGGCAGACGCCTGCTGGTGGATGTTTACTTACGGACCCGGGGTTTTCGTCACGCCTGAAAACAGTGATGGAAATGGGTTTGGCTATCAATGAGAATATGGTAGAGGTAGTGAAATCAGGCCGTTTATTCCGGTTACAGGGGAGTACGATACTCATAATCGGCAGGAATCAGAGAGAAAATCTTGAACTTGAAAAACTTATAGTCGCAGGAGATATCGTGTTTTGGCCGGAAGACGTGCCTGGTCCGACAGCGCTCTTGCGCGGGAAGTCAGTAAAAAACAATATCGCACTTGCGCGTCAGATGCTAGCAAGATATACAGATGTTGCCCCCGGACAAAAAAGGCACGGTTGTCAGAAGAACGTCTCTACCGGGGAAGTTGATAAATTTGAGTTTCCAGAAAATATCTTATCACCAGGACAACTGGAAGAAATAAGGGTTTAGCGTCCACGCTAAATTTCAAATCTTAGCCCAAGCGACCCGGCAATATCCGAACCGTCATATTCTGCCTGAAACCCAAAACGTAAGAAGAAGATGTTGAATTCCAGCCCTGCAATGTAGCGGGTTTGCCACTTGATGAGGTCCTGCGCACGTGCTTTCTCTTCGACAGACCAGGTTTTCGATTTCGTTACGTCTGCAATCTCAAGTTCTGTTGTACTCTTTACGCCGGTTGTAGCCGTGCCGGAGTTTGTGCGAATACCAACGCCAATCCACGGTGTCATAAACAACAGGTTCTTCCCAAGAAGAAACGTGCCACCTATTGAGTAAATATCCCAGTCGGTATCAAGAGACAATGTTGTGGTAGTTTTTCCAGTGTATTCAACCTCATTGTATTTATATTTGGTTTCGTCTGTTATTTCGGTGCTCAACTCCATATTCCCTTTCACGCTGTCGTAACCAATAGACATTGTCAAATCAGGCCAGAACCCTTCTCCTCTCAGAAGGCCTATTCTGACATCTGTACCCCAGACCGTATTTTTCAGAGAGAATTCATCCATTGTTATGTCCGGAATTCCGCCATATTTAAAACCAAGGTCAACACTCATTGCTTTAGTCCCTGCAAACGAAAAACCAGGATATATACCAAGACGGGCATGCGCTAACAGTAGAGGAAGCGGGAGATAAGAAGGCAGAGATTCTATTCCCGTAGTATCTATGTTTACCAGATTGTCAAGAAACCCGAGGTCCAGTGTAGTGGCGAGAGCGCCGGCTGAGCCGCCCAGCTCAAGATGCGGAAAACCAGGCAGAGTAGCTGCTGGAAGGCATACGCAGGCATCAGAATAAAATCCAAAATGCCTTGCCCACTGTTCGCTAAGCCCGGTGCAAATGGTGGATACGTCGCTGGTTAGCAGGCCAAGGTATGCGTCATACTCATCGGCGGCAGCTGCCGGACGAAATGATACTGCGATAGCGGCCAAGGCAAGCAATAAGACCGCAACTTTTTTCATTTTTCCCTCCAGGAAACAAATTTAATATTATACTACCAAAATCGGTTTGTTTGGTCAAGAAGTTCCGGGCTATTGAATATGTATTTCGGGATAGGTATAATAGAGCCGGAATGTCTATTCATTACTCGCGTTCAAAATTGTACTTTGAGCAGGTGTCACTGGAAAAAATTGTGAGTTCGGTAGGAACGCCTGCGTATGTGTATAGCCGTAGCCGGATTCATGAGAATTTGCGGCTGTTTGAAAATGCGTTTCGCCGCATACCTCATCTCACCTGCTTTGCGGTCAAGGCAAATTCAAACCTGTCGGTTCTGAAGGTTCTTGCGCAATTAGGTGCAGGAGCTGACATTGTATCTGGCGGAGAATTAGCACGTGTCCGGCATGCGGGTTTCGAGCCGGACAAGGTTGTCTTTGCTGGAGTCGGGAAAAGCCGTGAAGAGATAAGAGAAGCAGCAAAGTTTGGCATTCGGGTATTCAATGCAGAATCGTGGAGCGAAATAGGACTTCTTGAAGCAACCGGCAGAGAATTAGGGCGCGTACTTTCCGTGGCGCTCAGAATCAATCCCGGGGTTCTAGCCAACACTCACCATCATGTTGCAACCGGTGTTCCTGGAAGCAAGTTCGGTATTCCTCTCAAAGACGCTGCTCAAGTATGGCGGAAAGCAGGACGCTTAAAGCATATACGACTGATTGGTTTGCACGTTCATATTGGCTCACAGATTCTCAAGATATCACCGTTTGTTACGGCACTGAAGAAAATCCTTGAACTCGTAAGAACGATTGAATCTCAAGACAGCAAGGTTAGTTTGCTTGACCTTGGCGGTGGATACGGTATAAGTTACAGGACCGGGGAGAGTGCAATTGACCTTGAAACACTTGGTCGTGAGTACGCCCGGCTACTCCGTGGTTTTGGTGGCACTGTAATATTCGAGCCGGGCAGGTTTGTCGTTGGAAATGCAGGCGTGTTGGTAACCAGAGTATTACATATCAAAAAGTCGGTTGGCAAGAATTTCGCAGTTTGTGACGCGGGGATGAACGACATTATAAGGCCTGCGCTTTACGATGCCTGGCATGAGATAATCCCGGTAGCAGCGAGTAAGTCAAAGCAGCGGGTATTGTATGACGTCGTCGGTCCGTTATGCGAGGAAGGCGACTATCTGGGGCGTGGAAGACGACTGCCACGGTTGGGGCAAGGAGATTTGCTGGCTGTCCTGAATGCCGGCGCCTACGGGTTTACTATGTCATCAAACTATAACTCAAGGCCGCGTGCTGTAGAGGTTATGGTAAATGGCAACAGATGGCAGGTTATAAGGAAGAGAGAAACAATCGAAGAACTGATGCGTGGAGAGCGTATTTGACGATGGAGTTTACTAAAATACAGGCATCCGGAAATGATTTTATCCTGATTGATAACCGGCAGATGCAAGTGGAGCATGACTGGGGTCCACTTGCAAAACAGTTATGTCAGAGGCGTTTTTCAATTGGTGCTGATGGGATGCTTGTTCTGGAACGTTCGGATATTGCTGATTTCAAGATGAGAATTTTCAATCCAGACGGAAGTGAACCAAAAATGTGTGGAAATGGAATAAGATGTTCTGCTCTTTTCGCCCAAGGCGGGCGTGATAAACGGGATTTTTCAATTGAGACAGGCGCCGGAGTGCTTAAAACAAACGTGAGAAATGATATAGTAAGAGTAGTATGGTTTCCTCCAGTGGACCTGCGCCTGAACTATTCGATAGAAGGTGAACAGGGGAGATTTTCATCGGTTAATACGGGAGTGCCGCACGCAGTTATATTCGTAGATGAACTTGAAAATCTCAATATAGCAGAGCGTGGGAAGAAGATAAGGTTTCATCCTGTTTTTGCGCCGGAAGGTACGAACGTAGATTTTATAAAGGTTATTTCTGACAGTAAGGTTATAATGAGGACTTACGAGCGTGGCGTTGAAGGAGAGACATATTTTTGTGGCACAGGAGCGCTTGCGGTCGCAGTGGTGGCCCGGGAACTGGGAAAAGCAGCATTTCCGGTAACTGTTGAAAATAAATTCGGCGAATCAGTAACAATAGGTCGCCAGGAAGATAGCGGGAACCTCTGGCTGGAAGGAAAAGTCAGCCATATCTATAACGCGACTTTAAGGAGGCAGGATGTTTGAGGGAACAGGTGTTGCGCTTGTAACTCCGTTTAAGAACGGAGCAGTTGACGAGGATAGACTCAGGGAACTTGTCGAATTTCATGTGAAGAAAAAAACCTCTGTGCTTCTCCCTTGCGGGACTACAGGAGAATCAGCAACGCTGAGTCATGAGGAGCACCGGAAAGTAATAGAGGTTGTTGTAGAACAAGCAAAGCACCGCATAAAAGTTCTTGCAGGTACTGGCTCAAACTGTACCAAAGAAGCAATATCTCTTACGAAACACGCAGAAGGAGTCGGTGCCGACGGAGCTCTTGTGATATGTCCTTATTACAACAAGCCGACTCAAAATGGTTTATATGAACACTTCCGTGCAATAGCAAATGCCGTTGATATTCCGATTGTGATATATAACATACCCGGACGTACCGGCATAAATATGCTTCCCGAGACGGTTATCAAGGTTGCAAAAGGATGTAAGAATGTCCTTGGCATTAAAGAAGCGAGCTGTTCTCTTGACCAGTGCTCAGCAATTTCGCGTGCGCTCGGAGATAAATTTGAGATATTGAGCGGCGATGATTCACTTACGCTTCCAATTCTCTCCGTTGGTGGCATAGGCGTAATTTCGGTGGTAGCGAATATCGTGCCAGACGATGTTGGGGAAATGATAGAGGCATACAATAACGGCGATATAAAACGTGCAAAAGAAATTCACCTCAAGTTATTTCCTCTGATAAAAGCAATGTTCATCGAGACCAACCCCATACCTGTAAAGACAGCAATGGGGCTGCTTGGTATGTGTTCGCCTGATTTGCGCCTGCCAATGACTCAGATGCAGCCGCAGAATGTGGAAACACTTAAAAAAGCGCTGCGCGACTACGGTTTAATTCTGGAGGAAACGTGATAAAAGTCGTTGTTTGTGGTGCACTTGGCAGGATGGGACGCAGGATTGTTGAACTTGCACGTTCCGAAAAGGACATAGAGGTTGTCGGCGCTGTTGAGGCCCAAGAACATCCAGGAATCGGACTTGTAGTTGACGAAGGTATCAAAGTAACTGATAGTATTGAAAAGGTAATAAAGACATGTGATGTCCTGATTGACTTTACGCAACCAGAATCAGCAGTAGCAAACGTTGATGCTTGTTACAAGGCAAAGAAAGCAGCAGTAGTTGGCACGACAGGATTTTCCGGAGAGCAGCGCGAGACACTTGGTCTGTTTGCAAAAGAGATACCGTGTGTCATAGCGCCTAATATGTCTCTCGGGGTGAACCTTTTATTTTCTCTCGTTGTTGAAGCTGCGCGTGTACTTGCTGACTACGACATAGAAATTATAGAGACCCATCATAACGAGAAGAAAGACGCGCCTTCAGGAACAGCTCTTGAGATTGCACGGAAGATATGTGATGCCTACGGATGGGATATCGATGACGTTGCAAAGTATGGCCGCAAAGGAATGATTGGTGTCCGAAAGCAAAAAGAAATCGGGATTCATTCAATTCGAAGCGGAGACGTTATCGGCGAGCACCAGGTAATATTTGCAGGAAATAATGAGCGTCTTGAGTTGGTGCACCGCGCGCATTCACGTGATGCATTTGCGCGTGGCGCGCTTGTTGCTGCGAAATGGATTGTTGGCCGTAAGCCCGGCTGGTATGATATGTCGGACGTGCTGGGATTAAAAAAGCGGGGTTAAAAGTGAAATGCCCTAAGTGTGGATTTCAGAATAAAGATAAAGCAAAATTTTGTGCTCGTTGTGGGTGCATGCTCGGCGCCAGGGAAGTCCTTTCGTGGAAGGGGCATCTCAAGATGCTTGGAATAATATTTGCAGTAATAGCGGTAGCCTACTTTATATTTACCCTGATTTACCCCTGGTTAGCAGAGTTTGTGGAGGGAATATAATGCGATTTGCAAAACGGCTCTCGAAGATTCCACCATACGCATTTGTTGAACTGGACCGGAGAAAGAAAGAAAAGCTCCTTGAAGGGATAGACGTGATTGACCTTGGTGTCGGCGACCCGGATATTCCTACACCAAAGTTTATAATTGAAGCAATGAAAAAAGCAATAGATGACCCTGCGAATCACAGGTATCCGTTCGGCCGCGGTAAGCAAGAACTCAGAGAAGCAATCTCTTCCTGGTATGCCAGGCGTTTTGGCGTGAGTCTTGACCCTGGACGGGAAATTGCGGTACTTATCGGTTCAAAAGAAGGGCTTACCCATCTTCCACTCGCGCTTCTTGACGAAGGTGACACTGCACTTATCCCGGACCCCGGATATCCTGCGTACAGGAGCGGCGTGATATTTGCAGGCGCAAAGCCAGTATATTTTCCTCTATCCCCGGAAGACAACTACCTTCCCAAAGTTAGTAGTTTTCCAAGGCGCGAGCTTGACCGTACAAAGTTGCTCTTTCTTAACTATCCAAACAATCCTACCTCAGCAGTTGCTAACGGGAATGCTTTTGAGGAAATTGTGCACTGGGCGCACGATAACAATGTCGTTGTAGCGCACGATGCTGCATATTCCGAGCTTTATAGCGGAGAAAAACCAATAAGCTTCCTTCAAACGCCTGGCGCAAAAGAGATAGGGGTAGAGTTCCATTCATTTTCAAAGACGTTCAATATGACCGGATGGCGTATTGGCTGGATATGCGGAAATCCGGATGTTATCAATGCCTTATCTCAGATAAAAGAAAATATAGATTCCGGAGTATTCGGCGCAATCCAGGCAGCTGCGCTTGTAGCTCTCACTTCCCCTGCGGCAGAGACGGAAGCCGGCCGCATGAGAGATATCTATGCCGAACGCAGGAATGTGCTTGTGCCCGGTCTTGAAAAGAACGGATGGCATGTATTTCATTCAAATGCGACTTTCTACGCGTGGGCAGGCGTGCCGGACTCAGAGTCGGACGTCCTCTGGGCAGAACGACTGTTGGAAAAGTGGGGGATTGTTGCTACCCCTGGTAGTGCGCTTGGTGAGCATGGAGGAGGATTTGTGAGGTTTTCCCTTACCCAGCCAGTTGAGCGCATCAAGCAAGCACTCGATAGGATGAAGTAATGGCACGAGTATACATTGGGCTGGGTAGTAATCTTGGTTGCAGGGAAGAAAACCTGGCCAGAGCATTAAAACGGCTTTCCGAAATTTCTAATGGAAGCGTTAAGGTGCTGCGGTGTTCCTCGATATACGAGAGCAAGCCCTGGGGAAAGACGGAACAGCCGGATTTTTTGAACCAGGTAGTAGAGGTAGAAACAACTCTTGAGCCGAAAGCATTTCTTGTGCTACTGAAGAAGATAGAACGGGAACTTGGCCGTACTCAGGATGCGGAACGTTGGGGACCAAGAATTATTGACCTCGACATAGTTTTCTGGAATGGTTTTGTCCTGAATGAAGGAGATTTAGTAATACCACATCCTTACATGTCAGATAGAGAATTTGTACTTGCGCCTTTAGCTGAGATTTCGTCAAAATTGAAACATCCTGTCACGGGACGCACGGTAGAAGAAATGCTCGCATCTATTTCGGAGCGTGGTAGTGTCCGGAGGTTTAGTTGAAAATTACCACTGCAACTCTTAGGCAGAAAAAAGAAAAAGGCGAAAAGATCACAATGCTTACTGCGTACGGTTATCCTGTAGCGCGTATTCTGGACGAAGCAGAAATAGATGTGATTCTTGTTGGGGACTCGGTTGGGATGGTTGTTCTCGGTTATGAGACCACTATTCCCGTAACTCTTGAGGATATGTTGCATCACACAAAAGCAGTGCGGCGTGGAGTAAAACACGCAATGCTTGTTAGTGATATGCCATTTACGACATACGAGACGGATAAAAATAAGGCAATAGAAAATGCAGGCCGGCTGATGAAAGAAGGCGGCGCAGAAGGAGTAAAAGTAGAAGGCGGCGGAGAGATAGCGGATATTATCAGGACATTAGTGAAAGCAAATATCCCTGTGATGGGACATCTGGGGCTTACACCCCAGGCAATTCACCGTATTGGTGGATACAAAGTTCAGGGCAGAACAGATGAAAGCCGCCAGAAAATCATTGCTGATGCAAAAATTTTAGAGGATGCAGGTGCTTTCGCAATTGTGCTTGAGTGCGTGCCAGAACCGCTCGCAGCTGAGGTAACAACAGAGGTCTCTGTACCGACGATAGGCATAGGCGCCGGCAGGAAGTGCGATGGCCAGGTGCTTGTGACAAACGATATGCTTGGTATGAATGCGCCGGGTTTTGTGGCGCCGAAGTTTGTGAAGAAATACGCAGACCTTACGCCGGAAATAAAGAAGGCGGTTGAGAAATTCCGGGATGAAGTCAAGCAGGGAGAGTATCCGGATGAGAAGCATACGTATGAGTAAGTGGTTACAGCCCCTTAGGCTTGACAGGCCGCAAAAAGTTTATCTGGACGATGTCGCGCTTGAAAAATGACCCGCGGAGCGGGTCATCCTGAGGGGCAAAGCCCCGAAGGATCTCTTTGTTGGTAGCATTGTGATGAGAGCAATAAGGAGCATCCCTACTGCCAGAAGAATTTGCAGAAAGTGGAGACGGGAAACCAAGAGAATAGGGCTTGTGCCTACTATGGGTGCGCTGCACGAAGGGCATCTTTCGCTTATCAGACAGGCGAGGCGCGATAACGACATCGTTGTGGTTAGTATATTCGTGAACCCGGCACAATTCAGCCCCGGCGAAGATTATGCGAGGTATCCGAGGAGTGGCCAGCGCGACAGGGCGTTGGCGCGCCAGGCCGGCGCCGATATGGTGTTTGAGCCGAACGCCGCGGATATGTATACTCGCGGATTTCAGACGAGTGTGGAAGTCGGAAAGCTTACAAAGCATCTATGCGGTTTGACAAGGGCGCGGCTGTTCGGCGGGGTATGCGTCGTGGTCGCGAAACTATTTGAGATTGTGCGTCCTGACATTGCGTATTTTGGGCAGAAGGATTATCAGCAGTTTGTGATTATAAGCCAGATGGTGCGCGACCTTAATATGGACGTCCGCCTGAAAATGCTCCCTATCGTACGCGACCGCGACGGCCTGGCGCTCTCATCGCGTAACCAGTATCTTACTGGTGGCCAGTGTAAACTCGCTATTTCCCTCTATCAGGCACTTCGCGCTGGCCGCGCAGCCATAAAAAAGCGCAAAGCCAAAAACGCGCGCACAGTAGAGAGATTAATGCATTCTGCTATACCGCATGCATCTGGTATAAGAATCGAGTATTTGCAGGTATGTGACCCTGATACACTTGACCGCCCGCGAAAGATAACCCGCCCAGTGCTTCTTGCAGGCGCATTATGGGCAGGCAAGACCCGCCTGATTGACAATATCCTCGTTCGGTAGTATTCTATGTCATTAATGACAGAAGAGAATTACATAATCATTACCGGTGCGCGTGAGCATAACCTCAAGAATATCAACCTGAAACTTCCGCGCAACAAACTTGTTGTCGTTACCGGTCTCTCTGGTTCAGGGAAATCATCGCTTGTTTTTGACACTATCTATGCCGAAGGACAGAGACGTTATGTAGAGTCACTCTCTGCTTATGCGCGGCAATTCCTTGGTCAGATGCAAAAACCAGATGTGGAACATATTGCAGGACTTTCACCATCGATTGCAATAGAACAGCGCTCGCTGTCACATAACCCACGCTCCACAGTCGGGACTCTTACAGAAATTTATGACTATCTGCGTCTGGTGTTTGCGCGTATCGGACATCCGCATTGTCCAAAGTGCGGACGCGAGATTTCTCCACAGTCGCCTCAGCAAATAATTGACCGTATTATGGCTTTTCCTGAAGGAGCGAAAGTTCAGGTGATGGCTCCATTGGTCAGGGCACGCAAGGGTGAATACCGGCAGTTATTCGAGCGTCTCAGGAGCCAGGGGTTTGCACGCGTCAGGGTTGATGGCGATGTTTACGGTCTTGAAGAAAACGTTCGTCTTAATAAACAGAAAAAGCATAACATAGAACTTGTAATAGATAGAATTGTTATCAAGAAAGACGTCCGTTCAAGAGTCGCAGATTCTATCGAACTTGCTTTAAGGACAGCAGACGGGCTTGTGCTTGTTTCTTATTCACTACCAAACGAGCGGCAGGCAACTGAGACAGTATTCAGCCAGCACTATGCTTGTCCTGAATGCGGAGTAAGCATTGGTAGATTAGAGCCGCGCAATTTCTCGTTCAATAGTCCCTTCGGTGCGTGCACTGAATGTTCCGGGCTCGGCACGAAACTTGAAATTGACCCAAAACTCGTGGTCCCGGATGAAAACCTTTCAATAAATGAAGGAGCTCTTGTCCCCTGGTCAAACCCTGTCACAACGAGACGCCATCGCTGGAAGCACGCATGGAGTTCGTGGTATAAAGACCTATTAGACGAGTTGCGCTCACATCGTCGTTTCAGTTATGACATACCATTCAAGAAACTTCCCGAACAAATCAAACAGTCGATTCTATGGGGTGACGAAGAAGCTGAGTTCGAAGGAATAATTCCAAACTTAGAGCGGCGCTGGCGTGATACAGAATCAGATTTCGTTCGTGAAGAAATATATAACAAGTACATGACAACCAGAATCTGTCCTTTATGCAATGGCGCACGTCTGAAACCAGAATCGCTCGCAGTTACTATGGGTGGAAAGAATATATATCAAGTCACGCAGTTATCAATAAAAGCAGCACAGAAATTTTTTGAGGACTTACCATTGAGTCCTACCGAAGAAGCAATAGCACACCTCGCTCTTCAGGAAATAAAGGCGCGGCTCGGCTTTCTTGTTGCAATCGGGCTTGACTATCTCACGCTTGACCGTGCAAGCGTAACACTTGCTGGTGGTGAAGCTCAGCGGATTAACCTTGCAACACAAATAGGTTCCGGTCTCGTTGGCGTTGTCTATGCTCTTGATGAGCCGAGCATCGGACTTCATCAGCGTGACAACAGGCGGCTTCTGGATACGATGTGCCGTCTTCGTGACCGTGGTAATACTCTGATAGTAGTTGAACATGACGAATCAACTATACGTCGTGCCGACTATGTAGTTGACCTTGGGCCTGGTGCAGGAGCAAATGGAGGTGATGTTGTCTATGCCGGCCCGCAGGAGGAGCTTCTAAAGCACCGTTCATCACTTACTGCAAAATACCTGAGGCAGGAGCTTTCCATACCAGTGCCAAGTTCACGCAGGAAACCAACAGGGTTTCTTACAGTGCTCGGCGCAAGCGAGCATAATTTAAAAAATATAGACGTGAAAATTCCACTCGGCGTGTTCGTATGTATTACCGGAGTTTCAGGTTCTGGTAAGTCGACTCTTGTTGACGAGACGCTTTACCGTGCGCTTGCTCGTTCCATGTATAACTCACGTGAAGTACCAGGGAAGCACCGCGATATACGCGGGATAGAGAACGTTGATAAGGTTTTAAGAATTGACCAGTCGCCAATTGGCAGAACTCCAAGGTCAAACCCCGTTACATACACTGATACTTTTGCTCCGATAAGGCAGATATTTGCACAGATTCCTCTTGCACGTGCACGTGGTTACAAGTTGGGGAGATTCAGTTTCAATGTAAAAGGCGGCAGGTGTGAGAATTGTCAGGGGGATGGGCTTATTAAAATTGGAATGCAGTTCCTTCCAGATGTGTACGTTCCATGCGAGGTGTGCAAAGGGAAACGTTATAACTCAGAAACGTTAGACGTCCTGTATAAGGGAAAGAATATCGCTGAAGTACTGGATATGAGCGTTGCGCAGGCATTGGAATTTTTTGTAAATATTCCTCATCTGAAAGAGAAACTTCAGACACTTTACGACGTAGGGCTCGGGTATATTAAACTCGGACAACCAGCTACGACGCTCTCCGGCGGCGAGGCGCAGCGTGTGAAACTGTCAAAGGAACTATCAAAGAGAGCTACAGGGCATACACTTTATCTGCTTGATGAGCCAACGACAGGCCTGCATTTTGCAGACGTAGAGAAATTGCTCAACGTGTTGCACCGGCTGGTTGAGCGTGGAAATACAGTGCTTATCATAGAGCACAATCTTGAGGTAATAAAAACTGCTGACTATATCATAGACCTTGGACCAGAGGGTGGTGACGATGGAGGGCAGGTCGTCGCTTGTGGCACGCCGGAAGAGATTGTCAGAGCGCGCAATTCCTACACAGGCCGTTACCTGGAATCATTCCTGAAAATGTAGGG
>CAZUQH010000021.1:0-15735 GCA_964622465.1 uncultured bacterium
TCCTCATAACTCGTTATTGCGCGAGTTCATCGGTGGTTCAAGTTATAAGTATTGAACCTATACAACAACTTGACTTTCACTTATCGCCTGCTATAATTGTTAGAGAATGGAATAAATATGAACTCTCTTGCTGAATTTATCGCTACTGGTTTCTATGCTGGCCGTGCGCCAAAGATGCCGGGTACCATTGGAACACTGCTCGCACTCGTAATATACCTCTTCCTGCCTGTCGGTCCACAGTTTGTAGTATTCTACTGGGTCTGGTTGATTATCTGGATAATAATCGGTACTTGGGCAGCGCATCAAGTCCAGTCAACAACCGAACTTCGTGACCCGCCATACGTAGTCATTGATGAAATGTGTGGTTTCTTTGTTACAATGGCGTTCCTGCCAAAGAGTTTTGGCCTGATAGTGCTTGGTTTTGCTATTTTCCGCCTGCTTGACATATACAAACCATTCGGCATAAGAACGGTCGGCATTCCAAAAGGTGGCGTTGGTATAATGGCAGATGATATCTACGCCGGGATGGTTGCCAATCTTATATTGCAACTAATACACGCTTTATGACTTTGTAGATACCAGCGAGGGCCCAGCAATTACAAAAGGTCCTCCATAAAAGAGGGAGGAAAAAATGGCAGAACGTTCAGTGAAGCAAGACAAGCAAGAGCTTGACGCCGGCCGCAAGAAGGCACTGGAAGTCGCAATAAGCCAGATTGAAAAACAGTACGGCAAGGGCAGTATAATGCGGCTTGGTGCTGGCCAGGTGTACAGTCCGGTTGAAGCGATACCCACAGGTTCACTCGCGCTTGACATCGCAATTGGCATTGGCGGCGTGCCGCGTGGTCGCGTAATAGAAATCTATGGCCCCGAAGGTTCTGGTAAAACCACGCTTGGACTCCAGATTGCTGCGAACGCACAGAAAATAGGGGGAGTTGCAGCATTTGTAGATGCAGAACATGCAATGGACCCTCTCTATGCGCAGAAAATTGGAGTAAATATTGAAGACCTGTTGATATCACAACCTGACAATGGCGAGCAGGCCCTGGAGATAACCGATACGCTTGTCCATAGCAGTGCAATTGACGTTATAATCGTTGATTCGGTAGCAGCGCTTGTTCCTCGTGCAGAGCTTGAAGGTCAAATGGGCGATACAAATATAGCCTTACAGGCGCGATTGATGTCTCAGGCTTTGAGGAAGCTCACTGCTTCAATCCAAAAATCCCGCACCTGCGTAATATTCGTAAATCAGATACGGGAAAAGGTCGGGGTCTTCTTTGGAAACCCGGAGATAACCCCGGGCGGCCGCGCACTGAAATTCTATGCGTCGGTGCGTCTTGACATAAGACGGATTGCGCCAATAAAACAGGGTGACAGTATTATCGGCAACCGCGTCCGCGTAAAAGTTGCGAAGAACAAAGTTGCTTCGCCTTTTCGCGCGGCAGAATTCTCAATTTACTTTGGAGAAGGCATTGACCGGGAAGAATCGCTTCTTGATGTCGGCGTTGAAAAAGGCATCGTACAGAAAAGTGGCACATGGTATCTCTATAATGACCAGCGGCTTGGCCAGGGGATTGAAAACGCCAGAAATTATTTGAAAGAAAATCAATCTCTTGCCCTGGAAATAGAGCAGAAAATCCGCGAAGCAGCGTTCGCCCCGTCTGGCAAAAGTTGAACGGATTACTTGAACAGTTCATATCCTTCATCCGAGCTGAGCGTGGACTATCTCCTAACACCGTAAGCGCATATCAGTCAGACATAGAAAAATATCTGCATTATCTCGGTGACCGGAATCTTGAGCCGTTAAAGGTATCGACCGAAGATATTAAAAAATTCCTCTCCGTGGAACGTCCTGGACATGCAGTAACTTCCCTTGCACGCTTTATCGTCTCGCTAAGAACATTTTATCAATTCCTTCTTATAGAACGGTTAATGCCGGATAATCCAGTCTCAAGGATTCACCTTCCGAAGCTCGGGTTCAGTATTCCGGGGGCGCTGACAGAATCAGAAGTGGAACGCTTGCTTACAATCCCCGACGATGGCGATGCAAGAGCAAAGCGTGACCGCGCACTGCTTGAGCTAATGTATAGTTCAGGCCTGAGAATTTCAGAAGTTGCGGGATTAAAAATATCTGACGTGAACTTGAATAATGGTCTTGTCCGTGTACTTGGAAAACGAAACAAAGAACGTCTCGTGCCGTGCGGTAGAGCAGCAATAAAGACAATAAAGGAATGGCTTGGGATTTGCAAGCCACAACCCGGCGATTACCTGTTCCCTGGCCGTGGTAACAAACAGTTTTCACGTGTAGGCATCTGGAAGATTGTTAAGCACCATGCAAGCCGTGCAGCTATAACGACACACCTCACGCCACACACGCTAAGACACTCGTTTGCAACGCATCTTTTACAGCACGGCGCTGATTTAAGGTCAATACAGGAAATGCTCGGCCACGCAAGCATTGCAACAACACAGATATATACACACGTAAGCACCCAGCAGCTCAGGACTCTCCATCGCCGCTACCATCCTCACGGTTGAACGTGAAAATATTTACAATTTCCCTTGGATGTGCCAGGAACCTCGTTGACTCAGAATCGCTGCTCGGAGATTTACTCTCTGATAAATCCAACTCGCTTGTAACATCCAGGTCAAATGCAGACGTCATTATAATAAACACGTGTGCGTTTACCAGAGAAGCACGAACGGAAAGCTTGCAGGCGATTTCTTCTATATCAGAGTCCAAGTCGCGCAACCAAATACTCATCGTCTGCGGATGTCTTCCGCAACTACAAAAGAGAGAACTCTTCCAGCGTTTTCCAGAGATAGACGCTGTATTTGGCAGCGCAGATTTCAAAAAAATCAGAGACGTTCTACCTGCGATTGTAAACGGTAGCCGCATTTTTGAAGTATCCCATCCTCCTCTATTCCTGCGTACCGCGTCAATGCCTCGCCTCATCTCCACCCCGCCTTCATACGCATATCTAAAAATATCTGAGGGTTGTTCAAACCACTGCTCGTATTGCCTTATTCCGTATCTTCGTGGCGAACACCGCGCACGTTCGGTTGATGATATTGTCACAGAAGCAAAACAACTTGTGCAACTCGGTGTCCAAGAACTTATACTTATCGGTCAGGATACCACTCTTTACCATGACAGCACGGGCGCTGACCTGGTTTGCTTACTTGAACAACTTGAGCGCTTGCGTGGTTTGAAGTGGATTCGCCTTCTCTATACGCATCCAGCACACTTTAGCATACGGCTAACCAATGCATTTGGTAGGTTTGAGAAACTTGTAAAATATATTGACATACCAATCCAGCACACGCACGACGAGATTCTGAAGAGAATGAACCGCCCTTCTTTTGCTCTGACCAGGCGTGTTATAGATGAACTTCGCGCGCGAATACCGGATTTATCTTTGAGGACAACGGTAATTGTTGGCTTTCCAGGTGAGACGGACGAACATTTCAGGAAACTCCTTAAGAACGTAGAGGAAATTCAATTTGACTGGCTCGGCGCTTTCAAATACTCAAAAGAACGGGGTACAGGTGCATACAAAATGAAAGCGCAGGTGCCTTCAAAAATAAAAGAAAAACGCTGGCAGCAGATAATGTCTGCTCAGCAAAAAATCACCTTCAGGAAGAATCAATCAAGGATTGGGAAAACACTTCCTGTGCTGGCAGACACTGCGAAAGAAGGGCATTCTACGTTTCAGGCACCTGAAATAGACGGGAAGGTAATTTTTAAGAGGCGTCGTGACCCTGGTGCCATACTAAGGGCCCGCATAACCGGCGCCTCAGGATATGACCTTCTCTCATTCTAAAGGGCGTTGCCCGAAGAATCTCGCAGTTAGGCCTTTGTAGGGGCTTGATTTATCACGCCCGCCTATGTCATTGCGAGGCCAGCGTAGCTGGCCGAAGCAATCTCGTACCAGTACCTGTCATTGCGAGGAACGTAGTGACGAAGCAATCTCATCCCATGCAATCCTAATGCTTGTTATTCTGCTGGACTAAGGATTGGTGAAATGGTAAAATTAGGACCGGAAGACATTGATAGCAAGAGGATGTTGATTCATGTTAGTTCTGACCTTCAGCCAAAGGGTGGTATATCCGAACCGGGTTCGTCTATACCACCAAATCTCGAAGGATATGCGAAACTAAATTCGGATGTGAAAAAGTTATATGCAATTGGTCGCTTGAAAAGGAGATAAAAACATGAAGAAGAAAGAAACAGTTACAATAGATGGAGAAACCATTGAAATTAGAGGTTCTTTGACCCGAGATGAAATTGTGAAAAAAGTTGTAAACATATTTATTGACGCTGAAAGCCACCAGAGAGGACACGGAGTAAAGTTTCGTTACCCTGTGGAAAATTTATCAACTGGTGAGCAACTTTTTATTTTCAGACCAGCAGGTTTAAATAAATGGAATTTTGATTTCAAGGTAGAAGTACTGGAAGAATTTGGATTGGGGAAAGGGACACATGATGAGATCATATCGGATTTTCAGAACAAGAAACGGGAAAACCCACGAAAATTTAACGATTTATTAGATGCTCTCACTACCATCTGCAATTCCTCAGAAAATAATGTTGACCGAGTACTGGAAAATTGTCCTGATTTACAAACGGCATTCCAGACAGGAGCGAAAGTAGATGTTCTATTGAAAGTGGTAAAATGGATGTTTATTATGGAAGATATTGTTTATTGGAATTACAAAGGCCGAGCAATGTTATATAATGCTATAAGGGAGGCATAGATATGACTAAGAACAATATTGAAAGTTATCTGAATAAAGTGTTCTTAAGAGATATCATGGAGCTTTTGAAAGAACTCCCGGATAAGTGTGTTGATATGGTTTATGGGGATCCTGATTATAATGTTGGGATAAAATATGGAGATAAGTCTTATACCAAGACCTTTGAGGAGTATATTGAATGGTATATTGAATTAGCAAGGGAGTCCCTGAGGGTATTAAAAGACACAGGGAATATGTTTTTAATAAATTATCCAAAACAAAATGCTTATTTAAGGGTGGGATATTTAGATGAAGCATGCTATAAAGTTTCTGACTATGCTTGGGTATATAATACAAATGTAGGGCACACTCCAAAGCGGTTTACTACGGCCCATAGAAGTATTTTGCATTGTCGAAAGACAAGAGACAATAAATTTTATAAAGACAATATTGCGGTCCCATATAAAAATCCCACAGATAAGCGAATTTTACAAAACTTGGCAAATGGCTCAAAAGGAAGAATGCCCTATGATTGGTTATATTTTGATTTAGTCAAAAATGTAAGTAGAGAAAAAACATTCCATGCCTGCCAGATACCACAAAAACTTTCTGAGATGTTAATTAAATCTTGCACGATGCCTAAAGATATTGTTTTAATTCTTTTCGGTGGCAGTGGTTCTGAAATAGAAATCTGTAAGGTGCTCAACAGACAATATATTTCTGCTGAAATAGACGAAAAATATTATAAAATGATTCTTAACAGGTTAAGTAAAGGGAAAATTGAAGAAAAATATCGGCTAAATATGAAAAAATACGAAATCAAGAATATCCAAACACAACTCACGCTTCTTGAAGAACAAAAAGAATATTTAGTTGCGAAGGAGAAAAGATAAAATGGCAGGAAGCGACCAACAGCGTATAACACAGCATAAAAGGTTCGTGCTTTGTTCAGTAATTGCGGGACTTAGCCCAGCCCAGTGATGAAGCAAGCTCTCACACTTTAAACAAACAACCCAAGGAGGTTCGCATGAAAAAACCAGTCCCGGTTTCATCTGCAAACCGGCTCATAAATCACGGTCCGGTCATTCTGGTAACATCACAGTACAAGGACGCTGGAAACATAGTTACACTTGCATGGAATACGCCTGTCTCACACAGCCCGATGCTTGTTGCAATCGCAGTAGCGAACAAGCATTATTCAACCGAACTCATTACCAAAAGCGGTGAATTTGTCATCAACGTACCTAACGTTGACCTGTTGAAGCAAGTCCAATATTGTGGTTCTGTTTCAGGCCGTGACGAAGACAAGTGGAAGAAATCAGGCCTGACAGCAGAACCGGCGCAGAAAGTCAAACCGCCTCTCATCAGAGAGTGTATAGCACACTTAGAGTGCAAGGTGGTAAAGACAATTTCGTCTGGCGACCATTCTTTGTTCATTGGCCAGGTTCTCGCTGCATCCGCAGAAGAAGGCCTATTTGACGAAATCCTTAACACAGATAACCCACGCGCAAAAACGCTACATCATCTCGGCGGCGATTTCTACACAGTGCCTGGCAAAAAAATCCAGCCGTAGCACCCTTCCTGTCCTGGCGTCACTGATTCACTTCACTTTTTACGCCTGATGTGGTAGAATTAAGCTATTATGTGGCGTTCCGTCCATAAGCGTTTATCTCTTTTTTATTTCCTGCTGTTATCACCCGGGTTATGCCTGTTGTTTTTTCCTGTTTCTGCTCAAGCAGAGCACCCACGCCACATATTCCTTCCGACCGGCTTTTATGCACCGATTGTAATAAACCAGATTGATTCAGCAACCTCAACGATAGATGTCCAGATGTATCTTGCGCACTATGACCAGGGTGACGGGACGCCAATGGTAGAAGCAATACTTGACCGCCTTATAAATGCCGGAGAGCGTGGTGTAGACGTCACGGTCACGCTGGAAGACACGCAGAAATTCAACAGCCACGATGCATACGAGTATCTGACATCTTCCGGAGTAACCGTGCGTTATGATTCTCCGGAAGTTTACCTTCATACAAAATGTATCACTTTTGACGACCGCACTCAAATAGTGGGAAGCAATAACTGGACAGAACCAGGGCTATCAGCAAACAACGAAGCAGCGGTGCTCGTAGACCTTCAGCCGGCACCTGACACCTACGAAATTATCGCAGGTACGGAATATCTCCATACCTGCATCTCTCTAATCAATAACGCAGAGGAGTCAATTGATTTCATCATTTACAATTTTGATTACGTCCCATCGAATCCGGATGCACCAGGAAGCCGCATAGTTGAAGCGCTCATCGGAACAATCAAAAGAGGCGTTAAGGTGCAAGGCATTATAGATTCATATTATGGTGAATTCTCTGCAAAGAATTCAGCTGCATACAATGCGCTTCTTGCAAGTGGCGCATCAGTTTATTACGACCCGCCTGGTGTAGTAACTCATGCGAAAATGCTCATAGTAGATTCAAGTCGTGCTCTTGTTGGAAGTGCAAATTGGACACGGGAGTCACTCTGTAATCCGGGAGAGATGTCGGTCCTGATAAACTCGTCAGAATTTGCATCTTCTGCACTTGAATATTTCAATTCAATACTTATAGAGAGTAAACGCGCCGCATTTGAAGGCCCCGAGCAAATACTCATACCTTACTCATGGCTCGCGCCACCAAGCGGCCGAGAACCTGGCGGTATTATCAGGCAACTCTGGGATAGAAAGGCAGATAAGGCACTCAGCGTATTCCTCTATCTTCTTTATTGGGCGCAAATAAACCATACAAATCATTTTTCGCTCACTTACGAAGAACTTGGTGACGCTATGGGTTATAGATCTACGCCAGAGCATCCAATATCAATCCATAATTTTCAGAGTCGTGTAAGGGAATGGCTGGTTTCACTTGACCGTCTCGGTGCAATTGAGTACCAGGAAGAAGGGCGGTGGATAACCCTGCCTGATGATGCTTTGGAACGTGATCATTCTGTTTGTTTTGGCATTCCTTGCACATTTTGGGAATACGGGTGGTACAGAAAACTTGGTTTCAAGGAGACTTACTTCTACCTCATAGACTGGGTCGAATATACCAGAAGCAGTGAAAAACCAATATGGTTTGCGAGTGGTGAGCAAATCCATCAACAATATGGTATAAATACAGGAGCTGTTGGTAGAGCAGTTCGAGAATTGCACAGGCTTAACCTCATAGAAGTGATGCATGACATTCCCGCCACAGACCAGCCGTTTTCAGAACGTCTCGCAAACCGTTATCTGGTGGACATCCCGTGGTCAGAAGATGAATTTCAAGCAAGACTCAAGCAAGAGATTGACCAGCACGGTGTGCAACTTATCCAGTTTGCTCAAGAAATGGCAACTAAAATAGATGACCCGTATGATATAAATGCAATTACTGATTTCATAGGTCTGACAAAGACGTATGGACAGACAGCAGTCCGTCAAGCAGTAGAAAAAGCAACCTCGCTTTCTTGGGGAAATGGAAAGTGGGAGATACGGTATATAGCCGGCATACTCAAGAAGGGATACGGAAAGTGATATTTAATATAACAGGAGGAATCCACGATGGAGCTTACTACAAAACTGACACCGGAAGAGCAAAAACTTATCTCAAAACTTGCAGATGCGCGCGACTCAATCCTTTCGCAACTAAGGCGCATAATTGTCGGTCAAAAGGATGTTATTGACCAGCTCCTGATTGCTCTTTTTGCAAGAGGTCATTGTCTAATAGTAGGCGTGCCAGGTCTTGCTAAGACCCTGCTTGTCAATACGATTGCGCAGATTCTTGGCCTCAAGTTCAGGCGGATTCAGTTTACTCCAGATTTGATGCCGTCGGATATTACAGGAACTGATGTGATTGAGGAAAACGTTAGCACAGGCAGGCGCGAGCTCAGGTTTATCAGTGGCCCGATTTTTGCAAACGTAATTCTTGCTGATGAGATAAACAGGACTCCGCCAAAAACGCAGGCGGCACTGCTTCAATCAATGCAGGAATATTCAGTAACCATAGGTGACAAAACATATTCACTTGACCCACCTTTTTATGTCCTCGCCACGCAGAACCCAATAGAGCAAGAGGGCTGCTATTCGCTACCTGAGGCACAGCTTGACCGTTTCTTTTTCCAGGTGAACATTGATTATCCGTCACCTGCCGAAGAGATAGAAATCGTCCAGAGGACAACTACGGTTGAAATTCCATCGGTAGAACCGGCATTCAAAGCGCCGGAGATATTAAAACTACAGGATATAGTGCGCGAAGTGCCGGTTGCAGATAGCGTTGTCGAATACGCAGTGGAACTTGTCCATGCAACACGGCCGAAAAATGCCCAGTCGCCTGACTTTGTCAAAAAGTGGGTGAACTGGGGCGCAAGCCCTCGCGCTTCACAGTATCTCGTCCTTGGCGGAAAAGCGCGCGCATTGCTTGATGGACGCTATACTGTTTCAAAAGAAGACGTGCGTGCATTGGCATATCCTGTGATGCGGCACAGGATAATTCTCAATTTTGCAGCAGAAGCAGAAGGTGTACTTACAGACCAGGTAATAGAACGGCTTCTCGAACTCAAAAAGTGACACGAAGTGTCATTGCGAGGCCGCGTATGCGGCCGTGGCAATCCCATGCCAGTAAAGAGATTGCTTCGTCGCTAACGCTCCTCGCAATGACGGGTATAATATGCCATCTGTAAAAGAACGACTTACTCCAGAATTTCTTGCTCGTATCTCTCATATGGAACTGCGCGCGCGTATGGTTGTTGAAGGGCTTATCCCAGGGCTTCATCAAAGTCCGTTCCAGGGATATAGTCTGGAATTTGCGCAGCACCGGCCTTATGCGCCAGGAGACGAACTAAAACGCCTTGACTGGAAAGTATACGGTCGCACTGACCGCTTTTTCATAAAACAATTTCAGGAAGAAACGAACCTCCGTAGCTATATCATGCTTGACACAAGTGCTTCTATGAATTTCACTTCAGGAACGGTGACCAAACTACAATACGCAACTTACCTCGCAGCAGCAATCGCATACATCCTCGTTATGCAGGACGATTCCGTCGCGCTTGCTCTGTATGATAACAGGATAAAAGATTATCTGCCGCCGTTTCAGACAAAAGCGCATCTTGCACGTCTCTGGCAGCGGCTTGAAGATGTAACCGGCGAGGGAATCTCTAACATTAGCGCAGCAGTTAAACTCTTGAACCAGAATGCAAGGTGTCGCGGACTTGTAATAGTTCTTTCTGACCTGTTCGATGACCCGGATACGACTATTCAGGCACTAAGATACTTAAGGCATCATAAACACGAAGTTATTGTTTTCCACGTACTCGACCCCCAGGAAAGACGTCTTGGTGCCGAAGGTTATATAAACTTCGTGGATATGGAAACAGGCGAGCGTTTGCCTTGCGATGCACAAGTTGTGAAGCGCGAACACGATATGATGGTAAACAATTACCTGGAGCGCATGCGTTTAAGTTGCTTGTCTTCGGACATTGACTATTTCAGAGTTGATACTAATACAGAACTTGACCGCACGCTCGCAATGTACTTCGCACACCGTCAAGTAGTATAGCACCACTGTCATTCTGAGCAAGATGTCATTCTCAAGCGTTGCGAAGAATCCCATATAATGACTTTATCTTTCCTGAACCCTTTATATCTCTGGTTTATCCCGCTCGCTTCTATCCCGGTTATCATACATTTTCTTTCACGCACCAGGCCACGCGTTTTCCCATTCTCAACCCTTATGTTCCTTAAAACAGCAAGCACAAGGTCCTTGAGGAGGCACCGGCTGAGAGAAATCCTGCTTCTTGTCTTAAGGACGCTTGCAATTGCGTTCATAGTGCTTGCATTTGCGCGGCCGGTGATGCGTCTGATGCCACCCAGAGCAGGAAAGCACGCACTCTCAGTGGTGCTCGTGGTTGACAATTCATATTCTACCCGTGCAGTAGTTGAGGGCAGGACAGTTATGGATAGAATTATAGAAAGTGCCCAGCGGCTGATAGAGATGTGCCCCGATGAATCGGAACTCGGGCTCGTAACCGGTGGCGGCACGTCCGAAGTAATTCTGGCACTCGGCAGCCCGAGAGAAAAACTTAACCAGAGATTAGACGAGCTTCAGGCGACTTATTTCAGCGGAGACATAAAAGACGGTCTTGCTCTCGCATACCAGATGCTACAGGAAAAAAGTGAAGCAGACCGGGTAATTCTCGTTGTATCAGATGGCTGTCGCCACAACTGGGATGGTTTCACAAAAGAGGATATTCCATACTATACACAGGATGTAAGGGTTGTAGTTATACAGCCCTGTGGAGAACTGGAGAACCTTGCAATGAGGGACGTTGTGCTTTCTCCGGGTGGTTCTGTACGAACGGTTAAATTAACCGCCTGTGTTTCTAATACCGGTTTGCGTGTCAGAGGAGAAAGGCAGCTCACGTTGAGAGCAGCCAATTCAATTATTGCCCGTGGGTTTGCTGGCGGGAATGACGAAATAATACAAAAAGATTTCTTTATTCAAAAGCCCCAGAGTAGTTATCAGATGCTTGAGGTATCTCTGGAGCGTGACGCTCTGCCGGTTGACGACGTATTCTGGGTTCAGGTACCTCCCCAGCGTACGATAAAAGTGCTCGCTGTAGATGGCCAGCCAGGGCTCTCGCAGTACCAGAGTGAACTTTACTTTTTCTCGCTCGCTCTTTCTCCCGAACGCGGGATTTCCAATGTGGAGGTTCATCCTGTCAGCGTAGACCAATTAAAACCATCTGCTCTGGAGCAAAACGAAATCCTCGTGCTTGCAAACGTCAAAGAATTGCCAGAAGGAGCAGTGGAAGCAATAAGAAAGTTTATGGAGCAAGGCGGTGGGGTCCTTGTAAGCGCTGGCTCACAGCTTGCCGGCAGTGCTTCCTGGCTTGCAAAAATCTGGGGCAGTCCTCCGGGCACAGTTACAGAATTCCCTGCGGAAGGCGTAGTGGGTGAGCTTGCTCACCCCTCATTGTTACACCCAATTCTCTCCGGCTGGACAGACGATGACATCAAAGGGTTACAAGCAGCGTCAGTAACCAGAGTGCTGCGCACGGACATTGATGAAACAGACAGAATTATTCTAAAATGCGGGTCAGTCCCACTTCTTGTAGAGAGGCCTGTGCCTGTAGTTGGCGCTGGCCGTCTGTTATTCTTTGCGACAACTCTTGATAGGGAATGGACCTCGCTTCCGGCGTATCCGGTTTATGTGCCACTTATGCATCAAATTATCGGTTACCTTGCGCCTGGCAGAGGAGACCAACAGGTTTACTGCTTGAGAGTTGGCGATGAATTCAGTCAGCAGTTTCCGCCAGATAGCATGCCAGTGACTTTAAATGTTACAAGACCGGATGCAAAGAGAATGACAATGCTTGAGGAGATAACGCAAGGTTTTTCCGGTTTCAAATTCATCGTTGATGAACCGGGCATCTGGAAGATTGACTGGAGCAGGAAATCCGGTGAGTCAAGTAAAGCGGTCGTTGCTAATATGAATACACTCAGTAAAGAATCAGACCTCGCTATGGTTGAGACAAGACAATTGAAGCACATATTTGGTTCGACTCCGCTTGCTTATGTGAAATATGGGACCGATATGGAATCCCGGCTCAAGGCACTGCTTAGAGGAAGGGATGTCACTGGCACTTTTGTCTGGCTGGTGCTTGCATTGCTCGGATTAGAAATGTGGCTCAGAAGGTCCTGGCGTACCCATACGGCAGTCATACTTCTGTTGTTATTTTTCCTGCCATCCGTGGCGTTTGCTCAGGCAGGAAACCAGTTCGTTTTTACTCAACTCAAATATGACGGCAACTGGGACCCGTATCCTGCCAGCTGGGAAGAAATTATTTACTTCCTTGACGCAACTACAAGCATAAACCCTCTAAAAAAACGACAGGTCATTAGCTTAAAAGAGGATGAGCTCTTTCAGAGTCCGTGTTTCTGGATAACAGGTGACGTGAAATTTCCGCAACTTTCTGATGATGAAATAAAAAGTTTGAGAAAATATGTAGAGAGTGGTGGCACGATAATCATTGATTGTGCAAGTGGCAGCGCGCGCTCTGGTTTCGGACGCGATGTCAAATACCAGATGCAAAGAGTTCTCGAGGACTCGAAGTGGGAAAAAATCCCCGAGACACATGCACTGCTCAGGTCTTTTTATCTTATGCCGGAGGTTGTTGGCCGTGTTGCAACCCAGCGATGGCTTGAGTCCCTCAACTATCATGGCAGAGCTGCTGTTATTTTGAGCCCGAACGACGTTCTCGGCGTATGGTTAAGGGACACGCTCGGAAACTGGGTATATGAATGTACTCCTGGCGGAGAGACACAGCGGCTTGAAGCAATGAAACTTACGGCAAACATTGTGCTTTATGCGCTTACAGGCACATACAAGCAGGATATGGTCCATCAGCCATACATAAAACAAAAACTCCATGGCAGGTAAACAAAAATACATACTAATTGTCCTGAGAGTAGTTGCAATAGCAATCGTTCTTTTGATGATTGTCAACCCGCACGTTCGTTTTGCACAAAAATCCCAGGGGAAACCGCTTGTAGCAATTGCTGTCGATACCTCCAACAGTATGAGCATATCCGACCCGGTTAAACGTGCCGGCGTTGCAGAAGAAATCTTAAACTCGCAGGAAACTGAAAAACTCGCCGGCAAATTCCGGATAAGAAAATTCCAGTTCAACAGAGGCATTTCAGGCGAAAACCCCAATATCACAGACATCTCAAGAACACTTTCAGAGATAAAAAGAGAACTCGCAGGCGAACAGTTGCAGGCATTGTTGCTACTAAGCGATGGCCGCCAGACAGGCGGCGCAGATGCCGTCGGTGAGGCAGAAAGGTTCGGCGCTCCTGTGTATACCGTAGGTATCGGAAATCCTGCCGGCCTTCGTGACCTTGCAGTTAGAGATGTTAAATCGCCCGAGATAGCTTTCAGGAGGACTGAGTTTGGGATAGATGCCGTTATAGCACAGTATGGATTTGACGACAGTAACGTTACGGTTAACCTTAAAGAAGGGAAGGACATAATTGCAACAAGGCGTGTCAAATTAGATGAAAGCGAGAAAACCGTAAGTTTTCAGGTCAAAACAGAGAAACTCGGGCGGCATGACTATCTGGTAGAGATTCCTGTTTATAAAGGCGAGATGGTATCAAGAAATAACAGTAAACCTATTTCCGTCGAAGTCATCCGTGAAAAAACGAGGATTATGTATATATGCGGTCAGCCGGGATGGGAGTATTCTTTCCTGAGAGCTCATTTGAAGACAGACCCGAACATAGAGCTCGTGTCGTTTGTAATCCTCAGGAACCCGCATAACATCGCAATCGTGCCTGACGAGCAGCTGAGTTTGATTCCGTTTCCTGCACACGACATTTTTGGGAAGGACCTCTATGATTTTGATTTGATGATTCTTGAGAATTTTTCATACAGGCGGTTCTTCGATGCGTCGCTTCTTCAGAATATAAAGAAGTTCGTGATGGAAGAAGGCGGTGGTTTTTTGATGATTGGCGGTCAGGATGCATTTGGACAAGGTGGATACAAGGGGACTGGCGTAGAGGATGTGCTTCCTGTGGAGATTGCCGGCAGTGAGAAGATTATTGAAGGAAGGTTCAAGATGCGGGTCGTTGCACCCCAACACCCGATTATGCAGCTTGGCGCAGGTTTCGGTGAAACAGAAGCGATATGGGCTAAGATGCCGATGCTTGATTTCATCAATGCGGTTGTCCGGCCGCGGCCGGGTGCCGTCGTGCTCGGTGCCCATCCGTTTGAGAAAAATGAGCACGGTAATTTACCCGTTGTTGCTGTCTGGCAATGCGGTAAGGGCAGAACAATGGCTGTAACGACTAATTCAACCTGGCGGTGGAGATTTCTCGCTCACCAAGAAGGTGCCGGCTATTTGTATTATGACAGGTTCTGGAGGTCCGCAGTAAGGTGGCTTGTGCAGGCGCCTGAGTGGAAGCAAGTGCAGGTTTCGGTTGAAAGGGGCGAGGTGAACGCAGGGGATAGGGTGGACATAAAGATATTGGTGAGGGACGAATATGGGAGGGGGGTGGCGCGGCTGCCAATACTCACGCTGGAGGGGCCTGACGGGAAGAGAGTAAACCTTGGTAAGCCCGTTGAGGTAACAGGCACGGTTGGCGAGTATTGGGCAAGCGTGCTTGCGCCTCAGGATAAAGAGGGCAAGTATAAGGTGGTGGCACGCGCAAGCACGGGCGATGGCGCGGGTGCGGCGCTCGAGGATGCTGTGGAGTTTACTGTCCGCACGCCGGAAGCAGAGTGGCTCAACCCTTCCCTGGACGAGCACCTGCTTAAGGAGCTATCGCGTGTCAGCGGCGGCACCTACTGGCGTGCAGCCGACTTCGCCTGGCAGGATTTCTCCCGCGCCATCGCTGCCGCGCCACCCCCATCTCCCACGGCGAAGCGTCCCCTCTGGCACCAGTGGCCGTTCCTGATTGTGCTTGTCGGGGTACTCGGTACTGAGTGGTGGGTGCGCCGCCGCTCCGGATTATTATAATTGTCATTGTACCCGTCATTCTGAGCGCATATGTCATTCTGAGCGTAGCGAAGAATCTCATACCATTATGAACCAAACTGAACGAATCATAATAATATCGTCATTACTAATTTTTCTCTCCGCTTTTGCCCTTTACACTTTCACCTCATATCCCGATATTGCCGCCTACCGCGACACCGGTGAACTCGTAACAGTTTCTAATATCCTCGGCGTTGCTCACCCGACCGGCTATCCTCTTTACACTATACTTGGCTACATATTCCAGAAAGCAATCCCATTCGGTACTCCTGCTTATAGACAGAATATAATGAGCGGTTTCTTCTCCGCACTCACGCTCGTGCTTCTCTTCCTTATAATCATCACGCTCTGCCGCGAGCACACCCGTCATTCTGAGCGTAGCGAAGAATCCCCTCCCATCAACCAACACGCCTCACCAGCAGCAATCATCCCGGCACTCGTAGCGACCGT
>CAZUQH010000021.1:15835-21483 GCA_964622465.1 uncultured bacterium
CCATCAACCAACACGCCTCACCAGCAGCAATCATCCCGGCACTCGTAGCGACCGTCACGCTCGCACTCGCACCGGTATTTTGGCGCCTCAGCGTCCTGTCAGAATCATACACGCTTGACACCTTTTTCATACTCCTGCTTATCCTGCTCGCACTCCAGAAACCAACCAGACGGACCATCTCGATATGGGCGCTCGTTGCCGGTCTCTCGCTCACAAACCGCACGACCCTTATTCTCCTCGTCCCTGCTTTTCTCTGTCTCTTCTGGAAGCGTGGTTGGTTCAGGAGGTTCTTGCACTCGTGGCGTCCTGCACTCATACTTTTCATAGCAGGATTATCACTTTACCTTTATCTCCCCATACGCTCTCTCGCAAACCCTGCAATTGACTGGGCAAACCCGGAAACAATCCCGAATCTCTGGAGAGTACTAACACGCAGCGCTTATGGCCATGGTCTTGACACTATTTCAAAGCACTTCACGCTCGTGCAGGTTTACGGAGCTCAACTTGCAGAATACTTCCGTGCCTTATTCGGAGAACTCAATCCGGCAGGCATCGCATTGTCCGCAATCGGCATCGTATGGCTTTTCCGAAAACGCCGTGATTTCGCATGGTTCACTATCATCTCCTTTATAATCACAGCACCGCTATTTATCGCTATCTCAAAAATGCCGCCAAACCCGCACGCGCTCGCAATTATGGAAGCGCATTATATAATCCCAAATCTATTTGTTATCATCTGGTGTGGCTGTGGCATTGCCTCCCTCGCTTCACCCTACATACTCGTCGCCGTCCTCATACTCTGGCTTGCCACAACCACGATAACTTTCCCCGACCATTACCATCGCGCCAGCGGCCGCAACCGCTGGTTCGGCCCTGACTTTGGCCATAACCTGCTCGTATCACTCCCTCAAAATTCAATTGTCGTCCTGCGCAAAGACGTGCAATTATTCAATGTCTGGTACAATACTATCGCGCTTCACAAACGTCCTGACGTCGTTCCTATTGCACAGGGTCTATATCTTAGCGAGTGGTACCGCGGCCAGCTCAAAGAGCAGTATCCGTCGCTGGCGCTGCCGCCAGTCCAACCCGGAATGACCACGCCGGATTACCTGATTGATTTTGCATCTGCGAATGCCGGCATGCGGCCTGTCTTAATCACATCTGACGTTGAGCGCAACGAGAAACTGCGTGCGAATTTTGACCTTGAACATCTCGGGCTCGCAACCCGCCTGCTTCCTGTATCTCAGCACCCGGACCGCGAACCACAACGCCGGACTTCACGGCCACTCTCGGAAAATCTTCTCAAAAACCAGTATTGGTATCGCGGTACATATTGCACAACAGAATGGAAGGACTTTTATCCAAAAGAAATGGTCTCGCTCTATTCCATCGCATGGAATAACGTATTCCTTGAATATTGGAATCAGAATGACAACGAGCAGGCGCGCCGCGCGATACAAGAGGCAATAGCGCTTGACCCTGAGTTTGCTCTCGGACACTCCAACCTCGGCATTCTTTATTTAAATGCTCAGCAGTACGAAGAAGCAATTCCGGCATTCACAAAGGCGCTTGAGTGTTACAGAGACGGGCTCAAAATACCCGGCGTGAGGGAATCAATTGTCCGGGAGGTTGCGAGCACGTACTCAAATCTCGGAGTCGCATACGAACGCGCAGGCAGGACACAAGACGCAGAGCAGAGTTATCTCAAAGCAATACAATACGACCCAACGTTTGACCAGGCGCATTATAATCTTGGGGTAATTTACTGGAAGCAGGGACGCTGGAGAGACGTAGTGCGCCAGTTCCAGCGTGCGTTAGAGCTCAACCCTGGAAATGAGTCCGCTCGCAGGTATCTTGAGCAGGCAAAATACCATCTTTCGCAGCAGTAAGACAATATGACCACACAAAATAACATTCAGCATCTAACTCGTCTCATAACCCGCCTGCGCCTCCGCATAAAAGGACAGCGCCTGAGTGCAGGCATTCTTCTCATTTTGTCCCTTACAGCGCTATACGTCTCCATTTTTTCTGTCTGTGACTATTTCCTGTATTTCTCAGTCCATGGCCGGCTCATCTGGCGCGCAGGACTCATAACACTTACAGCACTCCTTATCGTTCTGCTCATAGTCCGTCTCTTCCAGCACGTCACAGACCGCGAACTTGCAGGTGCAATCCAACGCACATACCCGGACTTAAGCGACTCCATCCTCACAACGTTAGAACTCTCCCACATACCGCAGGACAAACTCACCGGCTTTGGCCGTCTTCTCACTCGTAGCCAGCAAATCTCGACAGAACAGCGCATAACCCGCGTCCGTCTCAAAAAAGTTCAACCAGCAACCGTGCTCTATCCATATTTCATCTGCGCCTTTATCGCTGCCGTACTAATAACAACCCTCTGGATTTTTCCAGGCGCACCAATCCGTACGTCATTACCGCGGCTGCTCTTGCTAACACCGGCAGAAATGTTCCTTGAAGAGGTCTCACCTGGCACGTCATCCGTCTGGTATGGCGAACCACTCAGCATAACTGCAAAAACAAGAGTTCATATTGCACCAACCATCAAATACCGCTTCCAGAACCAATCCTGGCACCATATCCGCATGAACCCCGCCACCAAAAACAACCTATTCCAATACCGCTTTGAACGCATAACAGAACCGCTTGACTACCGCATAGAAGTGCGCGATGGATTCAGTCCGGTCTATCATATTTCAGTCATAACCCATCCAGGCGTTGGAGACATTAGTGTAACTTACCATTATCCAGCATATACCGGTTGGCCCCCAAGAACCGACCCGAATACCTCAGGCGACATAGAGGCAATTGCTGGCACAAGAGCGCTTATTCAGGCGCACGTCTCGAAACCAGTCAAAAATGCTGAAATCATTACCGACGATGACAGAAAAATAGGACTGCGAATCACAAAACAAACTGAAGTAGCAGGTGAACTGGTCCTCACAAAACAGGGCCATTACTGGATTTCGGTCACAGATACAGAAGGACTTTCGAACTCAGAGCCGGCGCACCACCGTATAACAGTTACAGAAGACAGAGCGCCCGCTGTTCGCGTAATTTCTCCTGCAAGCGACGTCACTGTCAGAGAAAACAGCACTATCAAACTTGTATGCGAATTGTCAGACGACTTTGGCGTGAGCGCTCTTGAAATTGTCTGGCGTCTTGCCGGAGTGGAAAAAGAAAACATATTACCTGTCGCTCGTTTCTCATCACCACCTGACCTCAAAGTAGTTGACTACGAATGGGATATTGCTGAAACAGGCGCAGCTCCTGCAGACACGATAAGTTACTACTTGCGAGTGAAAGACAACAATACCGTCACAGGTCCGCGTACAGGTGTCTCAGAGACATACTACATTCACATCTTCAGTTACCAGGAAGAACATCGCGAACTTGAGCAGGCAATGGAGGAGTTTCAAAAGAACCTTATTGACCTGCTTGCAAAACAAATAGAAGCAAGACAGGAAGTCAGAGCTGCATCCGAAACACCGGAAAAACATCTACCAGAGCTCACTCGCGCTGCAACAATTCAATCAGAGATATTCAACAAAGCAAGCAAACTCGCAGACAACCTGGACTCTATTATCCCTCGGCTTAAATCAGACCCTCTTTCAACACGCTGGTTTGCAGAAGAAGTGGAACGTCTTGCGCAAAACCTGAATTATCTTTCAGGGCAGAAACTCCAACCCGTAAGCAACAAACTATCCAAATCACTTGCTTCGCCCGGGACCGCTGACCTGCCTGAGATAGAAAAAGAGCAATCCGACATAATTAGCGAACTTGAAAAAATGTCTCTTCTTACAGAAGACCTCTTAAAGAGCCAGCGTATGAACGATATCCTTGCAGGCGCACGAGATGCGCTTGATTTCAACGATGATTTCATGAGGTCACTTGAAAATGCACGCGGCACTACCGACCCGCAGAAATTGGCAGAACTTAAAAAAACACTTCAGAAAATATCGGATATGATGCAGCAGCTCGCTCGCGCTCTCAAAGATATGCCGCATGAACTCCCGGAGGATTTCATAAACAAACCGGCAATAAAAAACCTGGATATGAGCAAAATGCAGAGCAGTATATCTGAAATGCAGAAAGCACTCGCACAGGGAGACATCGGTGCCGCACTCGCTCAGGCGCAGAACTTCTATCGCGCACTTTCTGAACTGATGGAGACGCTACAGGGCGCTGCAAACGAAGTATTTAGTCCGCAGGCGCAGAGTATGGCAAGCCGGTCGGAAGAATATGCAAGGCGTCTTGAAGAGATAGTCAGCAAGCAAGAGGAACTCCTGCAAACAACACGCAAGATTGACGAGCATCGGCTAAAGCGGGTAATGGAAAAGCAGAAACAAATACTAAAAGAGCTCACAGAAAGACAGAAACAGATTACAGAGCATACAAAAAAATACTGG
The DNA here is from genome assembly GCA_964622465.1 of uncultured bacterium. Taxonomy (GTDB): domain Bacteria; phylum CG03; class CAZUQH01; order CAZUQH01; family CAZUQH01; genus CAZUQH01. The sequence goes on from CAZUQH010000021.1 coordinate 20,263, forward strand.
GCAGAATCCCAGCAACTCACGCCATTAAGAGAGAGGCCGCATTTTCACCGTGCGCGATACGAAATGCCAAAAACAATAAAAAACATGGAGGACGTGCTTGGTGAAATGCAGTCAGGAGCACTCCATCAGTCACCAAAGTATCTGGGTGAAATCATACAGTTGTTAGACCAGCTACAGCATGCTACCACGGAATTTGTCACCAGTCAGGTCTCAGACAATGAGGAAAAACTGTGGGAGTTCGCACAGGATTCAAAATGGGCTGAATGGCTTGGAGAATTAAAGGATGGTGAGCAGAAAATCCTTGATACACTTCAGAAACAGCATGTATATGACCAGCAATACTTCCAGCCGTCTGACCTTAAACAACTTGGGGACACAGCAGAGAGCCAAAAAGGGCTCTCGCAGGAGACGCAATCACTCAAGAACGACCTTGAGAAACTCTCGCGCTACACAAGCGCAATAGGACCCGATTTACTTGATAACTTTAGCACCGCACAAACAGAAATGTCAGATGCCTCGCAGTCGCTCTCAAGCCGTATCACCACAGACGCAATCGGACATCAGGAAAAAGCGCTCGAAGCACTGCTCCAGGGCAAGGACAAGATGAGCCAGATTATGCCAATGCTTGCGCAAATGCCGGCAAGCGGCTCACTCCCGATTGCAAGCTTTGTCCAGCCGGCAGGAGGCAATCTACCTGGAGGCCGTATGGGTTATCTGGAAGGGCAAGTCCGCATACCAAAACCGGAAGACCTTGAACTCTCTCCCGACTTCAGGCGCCAGGTGCTTGAAGGCCTCAAACAGCGCTACCCCGATGCATATCGCCACCTCATAGAAGAGTACTACAAGCGCCTCACCCAGTAAAAATAGACCTACTCGCCAATGACCTTGACAAGAACGCGTCTTCAAAAAGCTGATAATAATGTTCAAGCGTTGGGACTGACATCTTTGTACCTTTGGATGTGAAAAACTTAGTTAGCCGCCTAAAGCTTGTCAACTGCGTTATGTTGTTAATAAGATAAGCTCCGAAATCTTCTATCACCGAAATAGATTTTCTTAGTTTCTCCCTGAATAGAACGCCCCTGGTGGTTATGTCCATAAAGTATTGCTGTAAGATTGCTTCCTTTTGGGTGGACAATACAACCTCTGGGAACCCGCCATGTTTTATATATCTTAAACAGGCAAGAAGACCCCATCCATAAGGGTGGGGATGAATTGCCTCCT
>CAZUQH010000022.1:0-9472 GCA_964622465.1 uncultured bacterium
ATATACTAAAATCGTTTTCAATTTAGATTTTTGACTCCAAACAGAGAGCCGTTGTATTCATGGAGGAAAACCCGATGCCTTTACAGAAATGCAAAGAGGAACTCGAGAAGACGCTCAAAGAGCATAATTTTGAGAAAGAAGCGTTAATTCCATGCCTTCATGCTGCGCAGGAGAAGTACGGTTGTCTGACTGAGGAAGTTATCTCATTCCTGGCAGAGGGATTAAAATTGCCGAGAGTGGAGGTCTACAGCACTGCTTCTTTCTATTCCATGTTCACCTTTGAACAGACAGGGGAATACGTTATTCGTATCTGCGAATCTTTGCCATGTTACCTCAATGGCTCAAAGCAAATTTTAGACGCTTTGAGCAAGGAATTGAACATCAAAACAGGTCAAACTACACAGGATAAAAAATTCACCATAGAATCGGTTTCTTGTTTGGGGCTTTGTGATAAAGCTCCGGCAATGATGATTAATGACGAGATATACGGGAACCTGACGCCTGAAAGAGTAAAAGAAATAATCCTGGAATTAAAGAAGCGCGATGTGGAAATATGATGAAAATATTGCTGAAAAACATCAATAAAGATGGCTATAAACCGGATGTTCAGAGTTATTTGAAAGAACATGGCTATCAGGCATTAAAGAAGGCGCTTGAGACGTCACCTGAGAAAGTCATTGATGAAGTAAAAAAATCTAATCTGGTCGGCAGGGGCGGAGCCGCGTTTCCGACCGGGCTTAAATGGGAGCTGGCGCGTAAAGCAAGCGACTCTCCAAAATACGTAGTGTGTAATGCCGATGAAGGTGAACCGGGAACGTTCAAGGACCGTCTGATACTGGAAAAAGACCCTCATCTTTTGATTGAAGCAATGACCATTTGCGGATATACAATAGGTGCAGAAACCGGCTTTATCTATATCAGAGGTGAATATCCAAAGGCATACAAATTCTTGAGTGAAGCTGTCAAGGATGCAGAGAGAAATAATTATCTGGGAAAGAACGTTCTTCGTTCAACGTTCTCTTTCAAAATTAATCTTTACAGGGGTGCTGGCGCTTACGTTTGCGGAGAAGAGACCGCTCTTCTGGATTCGCTGGAAGGCAAAAAGGGGCAGTCACGCGTAAAACCGCCGTTTCCCACATTCGCAGGGTATAAAGACAAACCGACGGTCTTAAACAACGTAGAGACGTTTTCAAACGTCCCTTCGATTATTCTGAATGGCGGCGAGTGGTTCTCAAAAATTGGCTCTCCACTTTCTCCAGGGACAAAGATGTATTGCATATCAGGTGACGTAAATAAACCAGGCGTATACGAGTTGCCTACGAACGTTACCCTGAGAGAATTGATTGAGAAATATGGTGGAGGCGTCCATGGAAAACTTAAAGCGGTCTTGCCAGGAGGCACCTCAAGCAATTTCCTGCTCGCAAAAGACCTGGACGTGGAAATGAACTATCCTTCCGTGCAGAAAGCAGGCAGTATGCTTGGTTCCGGCGCAGTAATAGTAATTAACGATAAACATTGTATGGTAGACGTAGCAAAAAGATGTGCAGAATTCTTTGACTATGAATCGTGTGGAAAATGCTCTTCATGCCGCGAGGGAACGAAACGCACAAGAGAAATTTTCGGCAATATCACCCAGGGGAACGGCGAACTGAGTGATCTGGAATTACTAAAGGAACTACAAGAGGTTATGTACGATACGTCACGCTGCGGATTGGGTCAGGCAGCACTAAACCCAATAAGGTCTGCTATAGAAAAATTTACGGATGAGTTCAAAGAACATATAACGCAAAAGAAATGTCCGCTCGGTATCTGTCCTATGGAGGTAACATAAATGGCAGAAATGGTCAATTTAACCATAGACAACCAGAAGTTACAGGTTCCTGATGGAACCACCATATTCGAAGCGGCAAAGAAACTGAACATTAACATTCCGCATCTCTGTTACCACGAGAATCTCTCTATATATGGAGCATGCAGAATTTGCACCGTTGAAATAGAAAAACATCCGCGATTGGAGCCATCATGCGCAACTCTTGCAGAAGAAGGGATGAACGTAAAAACCAATACTCTAAGAGTGAGAAGAGCACGAAAAATGATAGTAGAATTGCTTTTGGCAAATCATCCTGAAGATTGCTTTACCTGTGATAGAAGTCAAACCTGCGAGTTGAGAAAACTTGCGTATGACCTGGGAGTAAAAGAACTCAGGTTCGAGAAAGGGCGAAAATATCACTATGTGGAGGATACTTCGTCTCCTTCTATAATAAGGGACCCGAACAAATGCATACAGTGCTCGAGATGTATCAGGGTATGTTCCGAGATTCAGGCAGTTGGTGCAATTGATTTTGTCAACAGAGGCGGAAAAACGCAGGTTTTGACTTTCTTTAACAAAGGGCTTGATAACGTCGAATGCACTACCTGCGGCCAGTGCATTCTTGCTTGCCCGACAGGGGCATTGCGCGAGCGTACCATAATTGATGACGTATGGAACGCAATAGCCGACGATAAGAAATTCGTGGTAGTGCAGACAGCACCTGCAGTCCGGGCAGCTATAGGCGAGGAATTTGGAATGCCTCCTGGTGCGCTTGTTACGGGAAAGATGGCAGCAGCACTCAGGAGATTGGGTTTTGATAAGGTGTTTGATACGCAGTTTGGCGCCGACTTAACAGTTGTAGAAGAGGCGCATGAATTGATAGAAAGAATCAAGAACAAAGGAACTCTTCCAATGATTACGTCCTGTTCTCCTGGCTGGATAAAATACGTTGAGCATTTCTTCCCTGAATGTTTAGAAAACGTATCAACCTGCAAGTCGCCCCAGCAAATGTTTGGCACAATAGCAAAAACGTATTACGCTCAAAAAGCAGGTGTCAAGCCAGAAAATATGTACGTTGTATCAATAATGCCATGTACGGCTAAGAAATATGAGGCCGAGAGACCTGAGATGAGAGCGTCCGGTTTTCAGGATGTGGATGCAGTGTTGACTACGCGTGAAGCAGCGAGAATGATTAAAGAAGCAGGCATTGACTTCCAGAATTTACGGGACGAGGATTTTGACGAGCCACTCGGTATATCAACTGGCGCGGCGGTAATCTTTGGCGTCACTGGCGGAGTAATGGAAGCGGCACTGAGGACCGCGTATGAAGTAGTTACAGGCAAGACGCTTGCTAAGCTGGATTTTGAACAGGTCAGGGGCATGGATGGAATAAAAGAAGCAGAGATAGACCTTGACGGGACAAAACTAAAGGTTGCAGTTACAAATGGTCTTGCGAATGCCAAAGTCCTGCTGGAGCAGGTAAAGGATGGAAAATCACCGTATCAATTTATAGAAATAATGGCTTGTCCTGGTGGTTGTCTTGGCGGTGGCGGACAGCCGATGCCGACGAATGACGAAATAAGAAAAGCGCGTGCAGCAAGCATATATCTGGAAGACAAGGGAAAATCAATAAGAAAGTCACACGAAAATCCTGCCATTATCTCACTGTATAAAGAGTTTCTCGGTAAGCCACTAAGCGAAAAAGCACATCATCTGTTACACACGAAATACACCAAAAGAAGCAGATACTAAGGATTCTCCATTCGAGGAAATATGCAGCCATCTACTAACACTTCAGTTTCAGATTGGATGAACGATGTGGTCAAAGAAGACCAGATTGCACGCTTCATGGATAACGGGAATGATTTTATAAACGAAAATGAGATAGAACGGTTTCTCAGGGAAAAGAGGAACGTTGACCAACGTTATGTCAGGGATATCGTTCAGAAGTCGCTTTCAATCGAAAGGTTAGAACCGGAGGAAACAGCCGCTCTCTTGAACGTAGAGGATAAGGACTTATGGCAGGAGATGTTTCTCGCTGCTGGTGATGTAAAAAGACGGGTTTACGACAACAGGATTGTTACTTTCGCGCCGCTCTACATAAGCAACTATTGTGTGAATAGTTGCTTATATTGTGCTTTCAGAAAAGAAAATACAACTGAGAAAAGGAGACGGCTTACTCTGGATGAAGTAAGAAAAGAAACGGAAGCACTGGTTTCTACGGGTCACAAACGGCTTATCGTTGTTTATGGCGAGCATCCACTCTCGGATGTCCACTACATTACTGATACCATAAAAACAATCTATGACGTAGAGGTTGGAAATGGCAGAATAAGAAGAGTAAACGTAAATGCCTCACCGATGTCAATCGAAGATTTAAAACTCCTGAAACAGGCAGGTATAGGAACGTATCAGGTATTTCAGGAAACATACCACCATGAAACCTATAAAAAAGTACATCCACACGGCATCAAATCAAATTATGGCTGGCGGCTTTACGCCCTGCACAGGGCACAGGAAGCAGGTATAGATGACGTAGCGACCGGAGTACTATTCGGTCTCTATGACTGGAAATTCGAAGTAATGGGACTTTTATATCATGCAATCGACCTTGAAAAGCATTTTGGCGGGATTGGGCCTCATACGATTTCTTTCCCTCGTCTTGAGCCAGCTGCGGATACACCATTTTTTAGTCAAACAAAATACAAGGTATCGGATGAAGATTTCAAAAAACTTATCACTGTCCTCCGGCTGTCAGTACCATATACGGGTATGATACTTACTGCAAGGGAACCGGCGCAAATCAGAAGGGACGTTCTGGCGCTCGGAATAACACAGACGGATGCGTCCACCAGGATTGGCATTGGTGCTTACAGCGAAAGATACTCTGAGCAGGAAGTAGAAAGACAACAGTTTCTGCTCGGAGATACAAGGACGCTTAATGAAGTGATAGACGAATTTGCAAAGAGCGGATACATTACTTCGTTTTGCACGGCTGGATACAGGTGCGGCAGAACAGGACAGCATATTATGGACTTACTCAAAAAAGGGCAGGAGAGATGGTTCTGTAAACTGAATGCAGTGCTGACATTCAGAGAATGGCTGGATGACTATGCAAGCGAAGAAACGAAAAAATCCTGTGAGGAGATTATTGCAAAAGAAATAGAAGAAATAAAAGTAAAGTTGCCGAAATTTTATCCGGAGTTTATAAAATATTACGAGAGAATTAAAAATGGCGAGCGTGACCTCTATTTCTAAGAAAGAAATCGTAGAAGCACTGAGAGACAATCCGGAAGAACTCTTTGAGGAAGCGGATAGCGTCAGAAAAAAGTATTGTGGCGATGAAGTGCACGTAAGAGGGATAATAGAGTTTTCAAACCATTGCTGCCGCAGTTGCCTGTATTGCGGGCTGCGATGCCAGAACAGAGCTATCCATCGTTATAGAATACCGGCTGATGAGATAGTGCAGATTGCAGGTGAAATATCACGGTGCGGGGCAGGGACTGTCGTGCTGCAATCAGGAGATGATTTTGGTTTCGGCCACAAGGAACTTTCCAATGTTATCGTACGGATTAAAAAGGACAATCCTTCGGTTGCAATTACGCTGTGTCTGGGAGAAAGACCGCTCGATGATTACAAGGCATTTAAAGATGCAGGTGCTGACAGGTATCTCTTAAAGCATGAGACTGCAAACCCCGAGTTATATGAAAAACTGCATCCAGGACAGACGCTGAGAACAAGAATAAAAATCCTTGAATATCTCAGGAAGTCAGGTTACCAAATAGGTGCGGGAAATATCGTTGGTTTGCCGGGGCAGACAATCGAGGACATCGCAAGTGACATTTTGCTCTTAAAGGAACTTGACGTTTACATGGCCGGAATCGGCCCGTTTATTCCACAAAAAGAAACGCCTCTTAAGGATTATGCAAGCGGTACACTTGAACTGACTTTGAAAACTCTCGCTCTTGTACGCATTTATACCAAAAATACTCATTTACCGGCAACTACTGCGCTTGCTACGCTCTCGCCAGAAAATGGGCAACTTCTGGCTCTGCGAGGCGGGTGCAATGTCCTTATGCCGGATTGGACACCTGAACGTTACCGTAAGGATTATATTATATATGATGGTAAAGTGAGAGTCGATGTTGAGAAAGCAAAAGAATTAATCTCAAAAGCAGGAAGAACGATTTCACGGGGAAGAGGAGATTCCTTTAAGGAACGAAACGAAAAAGCGGAGTCAGTTTTATGATAGAAAGCAATGTATCCATGACAAAAGCGCCGAAAGGCATCCGCCTGCATATAGCAATTTTCGGCAGGAGAAATACAGGTAAATCATCAGTGTTAAATGCACTAACGCATCAAGATGTCTCTATCGTCTCGGACGTTGCAGGCACGACTACTGACCCGGTTGAAAAGACAATGGAACTCCTGCCAATCGGTCCTGTTTTGTTCATAGATACGGCTGGCCTGGATGACGTAGGCGTTCTTGGTGAATTAAGGATAAAGAAAACGTATGACGTTTTTGGACGCGCGGATATCGTGCTTCTTGTTACCGAAGCAAACGTCTGGGGTGAGTACGAAGAAAAAGTAATAGAAGAGACCGGAAAGAGGAATACGCCTATTCTCGTTGTCATGAACAAATCAGACCTTTTTGGTCCGGATGAAAATATAAAAGCAAAACTTGACAGAAAAAAAATTCCTCATACTGAAGTTTCATGTCTTTCTTATGACTGGGAAGTTACGCACAAGATAAAAAGCGAACTCATTAAATTGCTGCCGGATGACTGGATAATGCCACCTCCTCTTATTACCGACCTGATCAAAAAGGGAGACACGGTAATTTTGGTTATTCCGGTTGATAAAGAAATGCCAAAGGGACGGTTGATTCTGCCGGAACAACAGGTATTAAGAGAAATACTGGATAAGAAGGCCTCTGCTCTGGTAATCAATGAAAAAGAGTTATCTCAGGCAATTGATAATCTGAAAAAGAAACCGGCATTGGTGGTTACTGATTCGCAGGTATTCAAAGAAGTTTTCGAATCCACGCCGTCTGACATTCCCGTAACCAGTTTTTCTATACTTTTTGCGCGTTTTAAGGGAGACATAAAAGAACTAATAAAAGGTGCAGAAAAAATAGACGAACTTAAGCTGCATGACAAAGTCTTGATTGCAGAAGCGTGCACGCATCACCCGATAGGTGATGATATTGGGCGAATAAAAATTCCCAGGTGGATCAATCAGAGGGTAAGAGGACATATAGATTTTGATGTTTGTACAGGCCATGATTTTCCGGAAAACTTAAAACAATACAAGCTAATTATCCATTGCGGAAGCTGTATGCTGAATCGAAAAGAAACGCTCTCAAGAATTTATGAAGCCAGGCGTCAAGGCGTGCCAATAACGAACTATGGCGTAGCGATAGCGTATGTCCATGATAATCTAAAAAGAGCGATAGAACCGCTTCATCTTGACTGATTTGCTATCGGCTGTTTTAATAAGTATAATAATTTGTTAATAAATATGGAGGAAAAATGAAAATTAAGTTGTTACATAAGAAAGAGAAAGAATACTGGCGGGAAAAATTACTGGAAATCCGCAAACAAATTCTTGAGTCAGTCAAACATATAATTGAGGATGAAAACAGTACTGATATAGAAGTTGGAGATGAAATAGATTTTGCGAGTAATACTTTTAATAAAGAATTGCTTTTTTCTCTCAATGATACTGACCGCACACTGCTTGAGGATATTGAAATAGCTCTAAATAAATTGAAAAGCGGCCAATTCGGATTGTGTGAACAATGCGGTAAAAAAATAGCACGTACGCGGCTATTAGCACAACCATATGCAAAGTATTGCATCCGTTGTAAAACAAACATGGAAAACTCGCACTAATCCTTGCTTGTGTGATACTATCATTTCATTTGCCGTATGGCTCATTATTGCAAACACCCTTTTATTTATAGTAGCTTGTCCGGCAAATTCCTTTCACGCGTATTTGTATCGTCAAATGGAGGCTATTTATGCTCGTAAAAGACATAATGGCAACTGACATTATTTACGTAAAAAGGTTCACCACGCTTGGTTCCCTGCTAAAAAAATTCAAGGAATTCCACGCAATGCCAGTTGTGCCCGTGGTGGACGACGATATGAAGGTGATAGGGTCCGTTTCTTTCGATGAGTTGATTGATGCCTTACAGCCGGTGCATATGGGCGGCCTGAAAGGCATTGCATTCGTGGACGCACAGGAGCCGGATATTTTCGACCTTGTCATAGAACCGGAAATGGGAAAACTGGTAGTAGTTGATGACTTTATGCAAACTAAATTCCTGACCGTAGACCAGGACTCATCTCTGGAAAAAGTATATAGGGAGATGAAATTACATCAAAAAAGTGCGGTGCCGGTAATTGATAAGAAGGGTAAACTGGCAGGAATGATAGGTATTTTTGACGTAATCTTCGCAGTGTTCCGTGAAAGAGGTGTGGTGAAGTGAACGTACTTCTCGGCGCCGGAATTATTTTACTCGCCGGATTCCTTGTTGCGCGGTTCGCATACAAAGTAAAACTCCCATCGGTCACAACGTACTTGATTTTGGGGATTATCATCGGTCCTGCCTTGTTGAATCTAGTTCCTGAGCCGATTACACGTGCTTCAGGAGTAATATCAAACTTTGTCCTGGCAATAATTGCATTCTCCATAGGTCAGAATTTTTCGTTAAATTCTTTCAAGAAAATAGGTAAATCCGTTCTGTGGATTTCTATCCTCGAGGCAACCGGCGCGTGGTTGTTGGTTATGCTTGCATTATTAGCTTTTCGCGTTCCTTTTTATTTGGCGCTTGTATTTGGTTCTCTCGCAGCAGCGACTGCACCTGCAGCTACCGTTATGGTTATACGGGACTATCGCAGTAAGGGTCCTTTTACGGATACATTGCTCGGGGTTGTTGCAATTGACGATGCGTGGTCTTTAATAATCTTTGCCGTGTCACTTGCGGTTGCCAGGGCGCTGTATTTTTCCACGTCTGTCAATCAATTGTACGTTTTGAAAGTAATTAGCAAGTCACTGCTTGAGATTCTTGGTGCTCTTGGACTTGGCGCTGTTGTTGCGTATCTGGTTAATTTTGTCAGCCGGCTTGTACGCAACCCTGCAGAACTTCTTATTTACACACTCGGCTTTATATTACTTACTGCCGGCCTTGCTATGCAACTCCATCTTTCCGTACTGCTTGCAAGCATGTTTCTCGCCATAGTCTTAGTGAACATCAGCGACACCAGTTTCAAATTCTTTGAATCGCTGCGCGGCATAGATTCGCCTCTTTATCTGATTTTCTTTGTCATTGCAGGAGCCAGTATGGACGTGCTGTCGTTGAGTAAAATCGGGATTATAGGGTCTGCCTATATCGTTGCACGAATAATCGGAAAGATGCTCGGAGCTTATACTGGTGCCAGGATTTCGCACGCATCTGCGAACATAAAAAAATATCTTGGATTAGGACTCATGCCTCAGGCAGGCGTTGTTCTTGGGTGCGCGCTTATTGCAAAAGCTAATTTTCCAGAGGTAGGGGATATTATCCTAACGACGATTCTTGCTACCACTGTCGTCTACGAACTTGTTGGCCCGTCCTGCACCATGTTCGCACTGAAAAAAGCAGGCGAGATACATAAC
>CAZUQH010000022.1:9572-21230 GCA_964622465.1 uncultured bacterium
GTAACGGTGTGATTTACCGTATCGTCTGCATGGGCTTGCTCGTGCAGACGAAGAACCCCATACCACAAACGGTGGAGGTAATATATGAGCGGTATTTTCGGAGTCGTCTCTAATAAAGGAGATTGTGTTCAGGCACTGTTTTACGGCACAGATTATCACTCGCATCTCGGCACTGAATATGGAGGGATGGCGGTCCTGGGTAACGAGTTCAGCCGCCAGATACATAACATAAGCCAGAATCAGTTTAAGTCAAAATTCTATGAGGACTATAAACGAATGGAAGGCAACAAAGGCATTGGCGTTATCAGTGATTGCGATGAACAGCCCATTTATCTAAACTCCAAGTTTGGTCCATTTTGTACGGTTACTTCCGGTCTTATAGAAAACAAAGAAGAGCTTGCCCTGTCTCTTTTAAGAAATGGGGTATCTTTCAGTGAAGTAAGCAAGGATAGAATTAATACGACGGAACTTATTGCAAAACTAATATGCGAGGGCGATAATCTGATAAACGGGATAGAAAAAATGTTTGATGCGATAGATGGTTCGTGTTCGCTTTTATTGCTGAATAAAGATGGAATTTATGCTGCTCGTGACCGGCTTGGACACACGTCTCTTACCGTCGGGAAAGGAGATGATGGCTGGGCGATAACCTCCGAGAACAGCGCATTTCCAAATCTCGGATTCAAAATCGTGAAATACCTCGAGCCGGGAGAAATAGTCCTTATAAATGAACAAGGGATGTTGCAAAAAAAGCAGGGCGGCAGTGCAAATCAAATTTGCGCCTTTCTCTGGATATACACAGGTTTTCCGGCTTCAAATTATGAAGGAATCAACGTTGAGACGGTGAGAGAAAAGTGCGGAAGGTTTTTGGCAAGAAGGGATAAAGACATAGAAGTAGACGTGGTTTCCGGAGTACCTGATTCAGGCACTGCTCATGCTTTAGGATATGCTATGGAATCAGGGAAACCTTACAGGAGGCCTCTTGTTAAATATACGCCGGGCTATGGCAGAAGCTACATCCCTCCATTTCAGGAGACGCGTGATTTAGTGGCTAAGATGAAGATCATTCCTATCAAAGAAGTGATAGAAAATAATAGAATCGTGGTATGTGAAGATTCTATTGTCCGGGGCACTCAGCTCAAGAAGTTTACCGTAGGAAAATTCTGGGACTGTAAGGCAAAAGCAGTCCATGTCCGGCCTGCCTGCCCGCCTTTAATGTTCCCCTGTAAATTCTCTTTTTCCACGCGCAGTATAAATGAACTTGCGGCCCGGAAGGCCATCAGAGCACTGGAAGGCAAAGACATAGAAGATGTTTCAGAGTATTTGGACCATAACTCCGAAAAATATAAAAAGATGGTAGAATGGATCGCTCGTGATTTAGATGTTACTACTTTGAGGTACCAGCATATTGACGATATGGTGAAAGCTATCGGGCTTCCAAGAGAAAAATTGTGTCTGTATTGTTGGAATGGTGAATGCCCGGCTTCAGGCAAAGTATCAAAAAAACAAGGTGAGCATGGCAGAAGATAGCGTGAAAGCAAAGCTGGTTCTGGAAGACGGCAGTTTTTTTGAAGGATTGTCGTTTGGAGCAAGTGGCGAGAAAATGGGCGAAGTAATTCTGAATACCGCGGTCGTCGGATACCAGGAGATTATAACGGACCCGGCAAATGCCGGTAAAATCGTGGTGCTTACGTATCCTCTTATCGGCAATTACGGCGTAGCAGAGCAATTCAACGAATCCCGCAGATGCTGGATAGAAGGCCTGGTCATAAAAGAGCCGAGCAGGATAAGTTCTAACTGGCAGGCAGAAGGGATGCTGGAGAAATTCTTGAAGAAGCAAAAGGTAGTTGCTGCCGAGGACGTTGATACCAGGACTCTTGCTGTCCGACTCAGAGACAAAGGAGAAATGTTTGGAATTCTATCGACCAGTGACAAAAAAGTAGATATCTTACTTAAAGAATTAGAAGAGCGCAAGAAAAAAATGAAGATGGATTTCATAGGGAAAATATCAACAAAAAAAATTGTTCAGATCAAAGGGAAAGCATCAGCACGGAAGATAGCAATCCTGGACATCGGCATCACTAATAGTATTCTCAAACAGCTAAAAGATTTGGGATGCAATATAACGTTATTACCGTATAATACCAGTGCTGATAAAATTCTTGCTTCGAATCTTGATGGATTGATTATTTCCAACGGCCCGGAAAAAGATGAGTCAATTCCGGGAATAGTGGATTTAGTGAAAAAACTCATTGGCAAAATCCCTATTCTGGGAATATCAACGGGCCATGAAATTATTTCTCTTGCATTGGGCGGGAAACTTAAAAAAATGAAGCTCGGCCACCGTGGCGTGAATTATCCGGTGAAAACGCAGGGTTCATATAAAGGCGAAATTACTACCCAGAACCATTCACTTGTTGTTCAGGAAGAATCAATCAAGATGAGAAACGACATTAAGATTACCAGACGCAATGTCAACGATAACTCTATCGAAGAAATGGAAAGTGGACCATTGAAGTTTATTTCAATTCAATACTATCCAGCCAGTCCCGGGTGTGATGAGATAAATGAGGTATTCAAAAGATTCTTGAAGATAACCAAATAGGGATAACATGCCGAAACGTAAAGATATACACAAGATATTAATGATTGGCTCCGGCCCAATTGTTATAGGACAGGCCTGTGAATTTGACTATTCCGGTTCCCAGGCATGCAAAGCGTTACGGGAAGAAGGTTATTTCACAATCCTTGTAAACAGCAACCCTGCTACGATTATGACAGACCCTGATATGGCAGACGTGACATATATAGAACCACTCACGGTAGAAGCAGTTACCGAGATTATAAAGAAAGAGAGGCCGGATGCCATCCTGCCTACTCTTGGCGGCCAAACCGGTTTGAATCTGGCATATTTCCTGATGAAAGAAGGTATACTGAAGAAGTATGGCGTAGAATCGATAGGAGCCAATGTTGATGCCATCGCAAGAGCCGAAGACAGGGAATTATTCAAGAAGGCGATGCAAGAAATAGGAATTGGCGTTCTTAAAAGTGGTACTGCTACGAATCTGGAACAGGGAATGAAAATTGGGCTGGATATCGGATTTCCATTGATTTTAAGACCAGCATATTGTTTAGGCGGGAGTGGTGGTTCTACTGCTTATAATAAGGAAGAGCTGGAGGAGTACCTTGCGAAAGCAATTGAAATAAGTCCTGTTGGTCAGGTACTGGTAGAACGATCGGTATTGGGATGGAAAGAGATAGAGTTTGAAGTAATGAGGGACTGCGTGGACAACGTCATTATGATTACCTCTATGGAAAATGTAGACCCGATGGGTGTCCATACCGGTGATAGCATTGTTGTTGCACCATCCCAGAGTTTAACCAGGGACGAGTATATGAGATTCGTCTGTTTATCCAAAAAGATTATCAGAAAGGTTAATATAACCGGGGGAGGAGCAAATATTCAGTTTGCGCAGAACCCGCATAACGGAGACATCGTAATTATAGAGGTCAACCCGCGTCTTTCAAGAAGCTCGGCACTGGCTTCTAAAGCTACCGGGTTTCCGATTGCAAGGGTTGCCACGAAATTAGCCGTTGGCCTGACTCTACCTGAAGTCCTTAATCAAGTTACGGGAAAGACAACTGCATTCTTTGAGCCGACAGTTGATTATTGTGTTTTTAAGATTTGCAGGTTCACCTTTGAAAAATTCCCTCAAGCACAAAGAATTATAAATACATCTATGAAAGCAGTTGGTGAGGCAATGTCAATTGGCAGGAACTTTAAAGAAGCGCTTCAGAAGGGAATAAGGTCTACCGAGACAGGCAGGTATGGGCTTGGTGTTGATGGACGAGACAAAATTACGGACAAAACATTGCGCTCACCGTCAAATGCCATAATCAAGGAAATCAGGGAAAAAATCCGGCTCCCTAACGACGAACGGCTTTTTTATGTGAGGTATGGCTTAAAAGCTGGACTTACAATTGACGAAATATATAAACTGTCGAAAATTGACAGGTGGTTTTTGGACAATATAAAAGAGCTGGTAGAAATAGAAGAAGAAGTAAAGAAATTCAGACGTAAAAGTCAAAAAAGTAAGCTCACGATTCCGGATGAGCTTATAAAAAAAGCGAAGAAGAATGGGTTTTCAGACATCCAGCTTGCTTATCTTCTGGATTCAACTGAAAAGGAAGTCCGTTCTTATAGAAAGAAGCATAATATAAAGCCGATCTATAAATTGGTAGATACGTGTGGAGGGGAATTCAAAGCTGACCAGCCATATTATTACTCTACTTACGAAACCCTGAATGAGAGTAAGCCATCACCGAACAAAAAGATTCTGATACTCGGAGGCGGACCTAACAGAATAGGGCAGGGAATAGAATTTGATTATTGCTGTTGCCATGCATCCTATGCTCTAAAAGAAGAAGGCATCGAGAGCATTATGGTCAATTGTAATCCTGAAACAGTTTCGACGGATTACGACACTTCAGACAAGTTATATTTTGAACCACTGACATTTGAAGACGTCATGAATATCGTGGATATCGAAAAACCTCAAGGAGTAATAGTCCAATTCGGAGGGCAGACACCTTTGAATATATCTATTTCTCTGGCAGAAGCAGGCGTGAAAATTTTAGGAACCAGCCCTGATTCGATTGACATGGCAGAAGATAGAAAAAGATTCCAGCAGATGCTCAAGAAACTTGCCATCGTCCAGCCGGACAACGGTACAGCTACTTCCTTCGCTGATGCATTAAAAATTGCAAATAAAATAGGTTATCCTGTGTTGGTCCGGCCATCTTACGTCCTTGGCGGCAGGGCAATGAAAACCGTCTATGACGATGAGGACTTGAAGAAATTTATGGAAGAAGCGCAGGAGGCATCTTCGGGACACCCAGTTCTTATAGACAAATTTCTGGAAGATGCCATAGAAGTCGACGTAGACGCAATAGCTGATGGCCAGAGATGTGTGATAGGCGGAATTATGGAGCACATAGAGGAAGCAGGTATACATTCCGGCGACAGCGCAATGGTCCTTCCTCCATACACGCTTGACAAAGACATAATAGAAACCATAAAAACAAATACCTATAAAATGGCAAAGGAGTTGAAAATAAAAGGGCTTCTGAATATCCAATATGCCGTTAAAAATAGCGTAGTTTATGTCCTGGAGGTAAATCCAAGAGCATCAAGAACGATTCCTTTCGTGAGTAAAACAATAGGTGTTCCGCTTGCAAAACTAGCAACTAAGGTAATACTTGGGAAAACACTGAAAGAATTGGGATGGACAAAAGAAAAAGAAACGAATTATGTCTCAGTAAAAGAGTCTGTATTCCCATTCATAAGGTTTCCAGACGTTGACGCGATTTTGGGACCTGAGATGAAATCGACAGGAGAAGTTATGGGAATAGATTCGACTTTTGGCGTCGCATATGCAAAAAGCCAGCTCGCAGCCGGGCAGATGTTACCGAAAAAAGGAAACGTATTTATAAGTGTCAAGGATAGTGACAAAAGAAATATAATATTTATTGCAAAAAAGCTGGTTGACCTGGGTTTTGAGCTCATGGCAACCGCTGGTACAGCGTCTGTCCTGATGAAGAATGGGATGAAAACGAAAATCCTGCCTAAACTTTACGAAGGCAGGCCTAACATAATTGATTTCATAAAAGACGGTAAAGTCCACCTTATCATAAATACACCTGCTGGCAAGGCAACCAAAGAAGACGAGACCAGAATAAGGTCAAATGCAATTCTCCATAGTGTCCCGCTTATAACCACCGTTGCCGGTGCACAGGCATCCGTTAACGGCATAGAGAATTTGATCAACAAAAAGAAACTATCCGTAAAATCCTTACAAGAATATCATAAAGAAGTCAGGTAATAGAGTAAGAAAAGTAAATCGCCATGTCTAAAAAGCCATGTTTTGATAACGAAAAATATCTGAAAGAACAAACTGCGGCAATTATAGAAAGAGTCAAGACGTTTGACAATAAACTATACCTTGAGTTTGGAGGCAAAATTCTTTTTGATTACCATGCATCAAGGGTTTTACCGGGGTTCGACCCAAACGTAAAAATGCGGCTCCTGAAACAATTAAAAGATAAAGCAGACATTTTACTTTGTATTTATGCAGGCGATATCGAAAGAAGAAAAGTAAGGGCAGATTTCGGAATTACCTATGACATTGATACGCTTAAGTTAATCGATGATTTAAGAAACTGGGGTATCGACATATTAGCAGTAGTGATAACCCGTTTCGAAGGTCAACCGTCAGCCAAGATATTTAAAAATAGATTAGAACGTCAAAATATAAAGGTCTATACGCATCGTTTCACAAAAGGTTATCCTACGGATATAGATTTGATTGTCAGTGACGAGGGCTATGGTGTAAATGAGTACATCAAAACCAAAAATCCTTTGGTTGTCGTTACCGGTCCGGGTCCGGGAAGTGGAAAACTCGCTACTTGTCTCTCTCAACTATATCATGATTACAAGAGAGGAATAAAATCCGGATATGCTAAATTTGAAACATTTCCAATTTGGAATCTACCTCTAAAACATCCTGTAAACGTAGCTTACGAAGCAGCTACGGCTGACATTGGAGATTTTAACCTGATTGACCCTTTTCATATGGAAGCTTACCAAAAATCAGCAGTTAACTATAACCGTGACGTAGAGGTATTCCCTGTGCTCAAAAGGATACTGGAAAAAATAATGGACTCAAAAATTCCTATGTATAAATCTCCGACTGACATGGGGGTAAACAGAGCTGGTTTTGGGATTACTGACGGCGAAACGGCCCGGGAAGCTGCAAAGCAGGAAGTGATAAGGAGATATTTTAGATATTCCTGCGAATATCTTATGGGTTTGACGGATAAAGAAACGCTACAAAGAGTAGAGCTTCTTATGAAGGAACTTGATATTAAGCCGGAAGACAGAAGTGTGGTTGGGCCAGCAAAAAATGCTGCTCGCCAGGCAAAAGAGAACGGAAAAGGCAATGAGGGTATTTTTTGCGGGGCAGCTATAGAGTTACAGGACGGTTCAATCGTTACGGGAAAAAACTCGATTCTTATGCACGCAGCATCCAGCCTTGTTCTGAATGCAGTCAAAGAGTTAGCAGAAATACCGGACAAGCTCCATTTATTATCACCGAACATAATAGAATACATAGCAAATTTTAAGAAAAACGTTCTTGGTGCGAAAACAGTGAGTTTGGACCTTGACGAGACCCTGATTGCTTTAAGTATAAGCGCTGCTACAAATCCAACCGCGCAATTAGCCGTGGAGAAAATAAAAGAACTTCATGGCTGTGAAGTACACATGACTCACATCCCAACCCCTGGTGACGAAGCAGGATTGAGACGGCTGGGAGTTAACCTTACCAGCGAACCGAATTTTTCTACCAGAACTCTTTTTGAAGTATAACTATTAGGAGGTAGCATGATGAAAACTGAAGAAATAAGAGTAGAAGATTTAAATGCTCAGGAATTTGTAGAGGAAAAAATAAAGGAAATCTCCTCTGTTGTCGGCGATGGAATATCTATTAATGCATTGTCAGGTGGCGTCGATTCTTCGACTGTTACTATGTTAGGACATAAGGCATTGGGCGAGCGGCTCAAGACATATTTTATTGAAAATGGTATTATGAGACAGGACGAACCACGAAGAATAGTTTCTTTATTCAAAGAATTAGGCGTACCTGTAGAGGTAATCGATGCCAGAAAGCAGTTCTTTGATGCACTAAAGGGTATAACGGACCCTGAAGAGAAGAGAGAAGCCATTACTCAGACATTCTATAAAGATGTTTTTGGCCAGCTTGTGAAAGACAGTGGTGCAAGATATCTTCTTCAAGGTACAATTTACACAGACATAGAAGAAACGGTTGCAGGGATTAAAAGACAACACAACATTCTTGAACAAATTGGAATCGATACACAGAAAACATACGGATATAAGGTCGTAGAACCTTTAATACAACTTAGAAAATCAGGAGTAAGAAAAGTAGCGAAAGTCCTGGGGTTACCGGAAGAAATATACAACAGACCGCCATTTCCGGGGCCTGCTCTGGCAGCACGCGTAATAGGAGAGGTTATACCGGAGAAGGTCGAAATTGTAAGAGCTGCAACGAAAATTGTTGAAGAGGAATTGTCCGATACAGGGGCATTTCAGTATCTTGCTATTTTACATGAAGACAAAGTTACAGGAATCAGGGACGGGAAAAGAGAATTTGGTTTTCAAATAGAAATCCGGTGCTGGGATAGTAAAGATGCAACGACCGCATCACCAACACGGCTTACTTACGATACTCTGGACAAACTGTCAGGCAGGATAACGACAGAAGTGCCGGGTGTCGTAAGCGTTACCTATAACGTAACCAAAAAGCCGCCTTCCGCCATGGAAGCTGTTTAGTACCTTTGAAGAAACTCAACGTCTATAAATAATGGATATTATTATACATAATCTAGAACACGGCTTAACGATTACCGTCTTTGTCTTTGTGATGATGATGTTTATTGACTATCTCAATGTTTGGACAAAGGGGAAAATGAGCAAAGCCGTAAAAGGCGGGTTATTCAGGCAGTATGTCCTGACTTCGTTTTTAGGAGCAACGCCGGGGTGTTTGGGTGCGTTCACGGTTGTATCTTTTTACGTCCGCGGACTTGTCTCTTTCGGTGCGGTTGTAGGTACAATGATTGCTACATCGGGCGATGGGTCATTTGTTATGCTGGCAATGTTTCCCGGCAAGGCCTTAATTTTATTCGGCATTTTATTTATTTTGGGTATAATTTCCGCTTACATTACGGATAAACTGGTGCCACTTTTAAAAATAAAACCGTGTCAAGAGTGTCAGTTCTCCGGTATCCATCCTCAGGATGAATGCCGCTGTCTTAATTTTAAAGAGATATTCGGATACATAAAAAAGATGTCTCTTGCCAGGTTCCTGCTTCTGGTGCTTTTGCTGGGAGCTCTTTTAGGTTTTATTTCAGGCGCCATCGGACCTGCTATCTGGGATTGGAAACGGATTACTTTTGTTTTACTTCTTTCGTTAGCTTCTTTTATAGTCATTACGGTTCCTGACCATTATTTAGAAGAACATATCTGGAAGCATATTGCAAAAAGACACTTATGGAGAATTTTTTTGTGGAGCTTTAGTGCACTCATTATAGTAGATATCGGATTGAAATTCTGGAACCTGGAAGCTTTTGTCCGGGGACATATGCTCTGGGTGCTTTTGATTGCAAGTTTAGTAGGGATAATTCCTGAATCCGGACCTCATCTTATATTTGTAATGATGTTTGCCCAGGGACTGGTGCCTTTTTCCGTGCTTTTAACAAGCTCCATTGTTCAAGACGGCCACGGGATGCTTCCGCTTCTATCTTATACGATAAAGGATTCTTTATTAATAAAGCTATTTAATCTATTGATTGGATTAGGGATAGGTGCTGTATTATATTCCATTGGATTATAAAAAAGTGAAATCACAGATATGCTTGATAAAAAAATCTTGCGTCAATTACCCGGCAAAGGCCGCAGCGTCCATTATGATTTAGTTTGGCCGCAGGTTCATAAATAATGACCCAAACCAAAAAATTCCTTTTATCCTGCCTCATAATTACCCTGTTCTTCAGTTTGTTCTTCTTTATCTCTCCTTTATACGCCCAATCTGACTTCTATCCAGCCAAAGTAAAAGATATCTCTGATAGAACCTATGAGAGAGCGGTTATTGACCTATTGGATAATGCCAAAGAGTCTATCGTTATGTCTATGTATATTATAAGGCCCCTGGAGAACGATCCTGTCAGCTTATTGGTCGGGGACTTAAAAGAGGCGCTAGCCAGAGGGGTCACTGTAGAGGTATACCACAATTCAAAATTTGATTATATCTGGGGAGAACCGTTTGATCTAAAAAATGCTTTCAAAGACTTAAAGGAAAAAGGGGCCAAAATATACATCGCCAAATTTGATCGCCGGCTGCATGATAAATTAATTATAGTTGATAACCGTTATGTGGTTGAAGGAAGCATGAACTGGACAGTATCGGCTATAAAAAATAACTTCGAGTCAGCTGTTATAATAGATTGCCCGGAGTTGGCCAAAGACAAGCTTATACGACTAAGACGTATTCCTTTAATGGACAAAAAAAAGCTTGATAGAGGCAAGAGGGCTGAAGTACTGCCGGATTTAATTTCCCTGAAGATTAGTCTATTAGAAGACGAAAATCTATTTCCTTATATGGTAACCAACCGCGATTATCAGGCTATGGATATGTATCTATTACTGGTGGCTGAAGCTACCAGATGGGAACCCGGAGGATTCTTTCTATCTTTAGAAGCTATAGGGCATGATTTAGGTATGCCTGATAGCTGGAGTGATACAGCCATAAGAAGACAGGTAATAAGAACATTAAAAAAATTACAGGATAAATATAACCTTATAGAAGCTGATTTTATGCATGGAAAAGACGCTTGGATAGAAATTGTTGACCTTAAAGGAGATAGCTTTAAGATAAAAAGACAATTCTTTGAGCCGGAATCCCTTATGGCTAAAAGTGGCCCGGCTAAGTTTGTTTTCCTTATAAAAACACTGCTTGAGGGACAGGGTACATCCATAGATTCTTTTATGAGAAAAGACCTATACAAGCGTTTTCATACAATTAAAGAGACATTCTTAAAAGGTCTTAGAGAGATAGAAAAAGGGGAGTAGGGAAGAGAAATCTATCCTGTCCACGCGCCTGAAATTTCTGCAATCTCCACCCACCCAGCAGTCACAGTCGGGCGGTTTCAGCCCTTTGGGCTTCCGCAGTGCCCTTTGTGTGCCTACGTTAAAAATCATTGACATAGTCGTATAAATTGTGTATACTTGTTAACAAGTATTAAGAAATTATACGGGGGATTAAATGCAAGCACGAACACAGGAACTTATGAGTTTTTTTCAGAGTCATGGCGGGGTGGCACGGTTTTCTGCTATTCTAAAGGTTGGATTTCATCCCGATTCGCTCAGTGCTCTTGAAAAAGAGGGGAAGGTTGAAAAGATTGCCCGGGGTCTTTATCGCATAACTAATTATACTCCAGGTTCTCACCCCGATCTTGTTATTGCATCGCTTCAGGCTCCGAAGGGCGTTATTTGCCTTCTTTCCGCCCTTTCTTTTTATGAAGCAACAAATGAAATTCCTAAGTACGTGGACATAGCTATTCCACAAGGTACGCACGCCAATAGAATTAAATACCCACCAGTCAAATTTTACCGCTTTGCACCCAAAGCATGGAAAACAGGAATTGAAAAACATGAAGTTGAAAGTCATCAGATCAAAGTTTATAGTCTTGCTAAGACGATCGCCGATTGCTTTAAATTCCGCAATAGAATAGGTGTGGATATAGCCAGAGATGCCCTCAGAGTTGCTATTACAGAAAAAGGCATAAAACCAAAAGAAATTATGGAATACGCTAAAATTTGTCGTATAGATAAAATTATTAAACCAATATTGGAAACCATGTTATGAGAAGGGATGTTAAAAATATACAAGCCTCGGTTCGGGCTCAACTTCAAAATAAAGCAAAAGAGACCGACCGTCCTTTTGCTGAGGTTCTGCAGTATTATGGGATGGAAAGATTTCTTTATAGGTTTAGCCGTTCCGAATATGCGGATAAATTTATTCT
>CAZUQH010000023.1:0-9686 GCA_964622465.1 uncultured bacterium
GCGGCTACCTTTCACTTAATCCGAGTGCCCAGGAATTTTTCTACGTAACCCAATGATTTGTTAAGCCGTTCAACTGCCTGTTTTATTTCAGCCGTTGTTTCTTTATCTGTTAGTTCGCCGAGTTCCTCAAGGCGAGTTTTTAATTCACGGACAGCACTCTCGATCTCAGGAGATACGCGCCGGACAGCACTCTCTGTTTCTCCTACCAGTGTTGCTGCGTGAGTAGTTATCTGCTTAATACTGCTTATAATTTCAGCTATTTCTTTACCCGTCTCTCCGGAAAGTGGTTCAATCGCGCGACGAATCTGACGTACGGTAGAAGTAAGTTCGCTCATCACCTGCGAAAATTCGTCAAGCATAACGTCCGCATCCGGAGATGATTCGCCGAAGACGGTCTCGCCACCATGAAACGTACCAGTTGAGACGCCGGGAAGGACCTCCACGAATTTCATTGCAATAACTCCTGTCCCTGCTACACGAAATGTGCTATCCTGAGGTATAGGGTATTGCCTCTTAAATAACAACTGTACGCAGACACTGTCTGGCGCCAGCGTAAGTTGTTTAACTTTCCCAATAGTTACACCACGCATCTTGACCAACGAGTCAGAGCTTATGCCGTTTGCATCAGATAAAACCAACCTGAGGCGATATCCATTCCAGAATTCAACATTTGTCAAAGATACAACTGCACCCAGTAGTATAATTATCGCAATGGTTACAAATAACCCAATCCTTGCTTCAGCTGTCAAAGTTACCTCCCCCGGCCACCGCTTCGCCAGAACGGATAAATTCCCGTACTCCTGGTATATTCGAACTCTTAATTTCGTCAACGCTTGCCTGGGCCGTAATCCTGCCATCGATCAATACTGCAACGCTGTCTGAGATTGCGAATGCAGTACCTATTTCATGCGTAACAACGATTGAGGTTGTTCCGAACTCCCTGCTAAGCGTATGAATTAATCTGGTGATAGAAGCGGCGATTAGCGGGTCCAGACCTGTAGTAGGTTCATCATACAGAACATAGCGTGGCCTGGTTACGAGTGCTCTCGCAAGTGCCACACGTTTCTTCATTCCGCCTGAAAGTTCAGCAGGCATCATATGTTGCTTACTACTAAGCCCCACCGTCCCCAGCATTTTTGCTACTTTTTCTTTTATCTCATTTGAGCTAAATTTTCTCATTTCAAGCAATGGAAGAGAAATGTTATCTTCAATGTTCATATAATCAAAAAGGGCACTGGACTGGAATACCATTCCAAACCTGCTCCTGATAGAACGAAGCTCGTGGTCAGATAGAGAAACTATATCTACTCCATCAACCAATATTTTCCCCATATTTGGTTTAAGTAATCCAATAATGCACTTCAATGTGACACTCTTCCCACAACCAGAAGAGCCAAGTATCGTGACTATTTCACCGTCATGCACGTCAAGCAACAACCCTTTAAGTACTTCGTTGGAGCCAAAGGACTTGTGAATGTTTATTACTTGAATCACATTAATATATCTTTAGTGCATTCAGAATTGCAGTAAGAAAATAATCTGAAACGAGAACAACAAGTAACGACCAGACAACGGCGCGCGTCACGCTCTTACCGACTCCTTCTGCACCACCTTCTGTTTGCAGGCCGGAATTTGCACTGACAAGAATTATAATGATACCAAAGAAAAACGCTTTTATCATTCCATGCAGGACAGCAGCAAAATGAGTCAGATTGAATACCTCGTTCCAATACTCAGCTGCCGGCATACCAAGTGCCTGAGTTGTCCACACAAAACCACCAAATACGCCACTGACATCCGTAATCAGTGTGAGTAAGGGGAGAACGAGCATCGCAGCTATTAGTTTCGGAGTGACGAGAAGGCCAACAGGACTGATACCCATCGTCTTGAGAGCATCTATCTGTTCGGTTACTTTCATACTTCCGAGCTGTGCAGAAGTTGCGGAGCCAGAACGGCCAGCAACCATAAATCCCGTAATTACCGGCCCCATCTCAAGCACCATAGCATAGGAAACACCTGCAGCAATGTAAAACGCATGCTGAAGTACCAATGTCACTGCCCTCCCGCCTTGTAACGCAATAACCATACCTGAGAAAAACCCTGCGAGAATTGTAAGTGGCAGGCATTTTGCCCCTATATCGTCTATTTCACGGATTACATAACCTTTACGCACTGTTCTGGAAAATAAATAGCGAAATGTCTCACAGGACGTTAGAGTAAACTGACCAACTTGGCTAAATCCGCTTATTATCTGTGCTCCGAGCTGATGTAGAATAGTATATCTCTTCACCTGTTATTTTTTATTACTACGCGAGGAAGGCGTGCAGTCCATCCCGTGACTATTTCGTAGTTTATTGTCTGCGCACGTTCTGCAAGTTCCTCTGCGCTGATTCTTTCCGTCCCATCCTGCCCCATAATAGTTACGGTGTCTCCAACCCTGACCTCTGGTACTTCTGTTACGTCCAGCATAATCATATCCATACATACACGACCAATTACCGGTACGCGTTTGCCATGTATCAGGACATCCGCATTATTTGACAGCATACGCGGATAGCCATCAGCGTATCCGATTGGGATGGTTGCAACCAGCGAATCCCGCTTTGCCTTCCACGTCATTCCATAACTCACGGTGTGGCCTTCTGCAATGCGCTTCAGGAAAATGATTCTGCTACGTACCTGCATAACAGGTAATATATCTATTTCCGTCTCTGCTCCTGGATGTGGGTAGAGCCCGTACATCAGAAGTCCTGGTCGGACCATATTGAATACTGAATCAGGGAACCTTAAAATTCCGGTACTGTTTGCACAGTGACGATAACGCGTGCGAATACCCTCTTCATCTATCTTAGCAGATACGTACGCAAATCTGCGAATCTGCTCATGCGTGAACTCCTGGTCACAATCGGCTGCAGCCAGATGGGTATATATCCCTTCAACAATGATACCTGGAAGAAGCGCTATTTCTGTAATGAATTTTCCAGCGGATTCCCACCATAGGCCAATCCGTCCCATGCCAGTATCAATCTTTATATGGACTGGCACCCTGGTATTATGTTTTCTTGCTATTGCCGATAACTCCTGTGCCTGCGCAAGACTTGAGATAGTCGGTATCAGGCGGGATTTTATAACCTGGTGGAAATTTTCCAGGGGGTATGTAGAGCCCAGAACGATTATAGGTAAGCGGGTTCCTAACCGGCGCAACTCCTGGCCTTCTTCTATCAGTGCGACACCAAGATAATCAATACCAGCCAGACCTGCTACGCTGGTTATGCATTGCGCGCCGTGACCATACGCATCTGCTTTTACTACTCCTATTATCTTTATTCCACGAGCCAGATGTTTCTTTATCTGAAATACGTTGTGGATAAAATTATCTGTATTTATCCCGGCGTACGTGGGCCGGAGAATACTCTTATTCAGTCGTTGACGTCTCCAGATTTTCAAATTTCGCATATTCTTTGACAAATGCCAGCTTTACTACTCCAATTGGACCGTTTCTCTGCTTGCCAATTATTATCTCAGCAGTGCCTCCGCCTCCGGTCTCTTCCTGCTCATTAATATCATAGACCTCTGAACGGTACACGAACATGACAACGTCTGCATCCTGCTCAATAGCACCTGATTCTCTCAGGTCACTTAATCTTGGACGTGGCACTCCACGCTGCTCAATTGCTCTAGAAAGCTGGGAAATAGCAACTACAGGTATTTTGAGTTCCATTGCCATATCTTTAAGTGAACGGGATATTTCAGCAACCTCTTGCTGTCTGTATTCTACTCTACCGCTGCGCCCTGGCATCCGCTGTAGGTAGTCTACGACTATCAGACCGAGTGATTTTTTGAGTTCTGTCTGGAGACGACGCGCCCTGGCTTTCATTTCCAGTACAGACAGGTTAGGTGAATCATCTATGAATAACTCGGCATCGTGAAGCCGCGCGGCAGCGTTTGTGAGCTTTGGCCATGCCTCGCGTCTCAATACTCCACGGCGCATAGCATGCAAATCAACACGCGCCTCAGCACTCAATAGCCGCTCGACCAATGCCTCTCCCGACATCTCCAGTGAGAATATCGCGGCTGGTACCTTGTGGACCAGTGCTGCGTGCTGTGCAATGTTCAAACCAAGTGCGGTCTTACCCATAGATGGGCGGCCTGCAATTATAATCAGGTTTGACGTGTGAAACCCGCCACCCAGCATATCGTCAAGTTTCCTAAAACCCGTAGGCAAACCAAAAAAGCCCTTTTCTCTCTTGTATATACTCTCTATCGTACTTATAGCACCAGGCACAAGGTCTTTTATTGGCTTGAACCCAATCATTTCTTTTTGCCCGGCGATGCGCAGGATTTCCTGTTGGGTCTCGTCAAGTAACGTTCTTGAATCCTCTGCTCCGGAATATGCCCTCTCTATTATACGGGTAGAGACGTCAAGCAATTTTCTCAACAGCGCTTTGTCACGTACTATATTGGCATATGCAGCTATGTTGGCAGCGGTACTTACACCATCTATGAGCGTCTGTAGATAGGAAGCGTTACCAACTGACTTCAGGTTTTTTGATTTCTTGAGTTCCTCAGTGACAGTAACAATGTCAACGGGATGACCTGCGTCGTAAAGAGCGCAGATTGATTCGAAAATTCTACGGTGGGCATCCAGATAAAAATCTTCGGGTTTCAGTATTTCTATGGCACGCGTGATTGCACCGTCCTCGATAAGCATCGAGCCAAGTACTGACTGTTCTGCTTCTATGTTCTGTGGCGGCAGTTTTCCTGCTCTGTCTAAAACCTGCTCATTTCCGACCGGTCCTGCGTTATTCACTTCACTCCTTTACCACCCAGACCTTAAACTGTGCTACCACCTCAGGATGGAGCCGGACCTTTACGTCATAAACACCTAATTCCTTTATACCTTCCGCCAACAGGATATTGTGGTAGTCAATTTCATAGCCCTGCTCACCCAATATTTCTGAAATTTCTCTGGCAGTGATTGAACCGTACATCTTTTCTTCCTCTGTCACCTTGACAGGGATAGTTATAGAGAGCTGCCCAAGGCGCTCTGCCAGGCCCCCGGCATCCTTGAGACGCTGTTCCTCTTCTACACGGCGTTCGTCAAGCAACTTTTTTACCAATTTCAAATTTGCTTCGGTGACAAGTTTGGCTTTGCCCTGCGGAAGCAGATAATTCCGCGCAAATCCATTCTTGACTTCCACCACCTTACCAATCGTTCCTATTTTACCAACATCTTCAAGTAAGACGACTTTCATAAATTATCCTCCGTAGATAAGTTATGCTCAAGTAAAACCCACCTACTCGGCTTGAGCAAATGGCAGCAAAGCGAGTACCCTCGCGCGCTTGATTGCATGTGCGAGTTTCCGCTGATGTTTTGCACAAGCCCCGGTTACGAACCTTGGCAGAATTTTGCCACGGCGATTTATAAACCTCTTCAGTAATTCCGGCTGTTTGTAATCGATATATTCGATCTTGCGCTGACAGAAACCACATACCCTGTTAGGTCTTGGTTGTCGCGTTCTTTTGAATTGTTTACGGCCCTTACTATATCCTTTTGGCATCTCTAACCTCCATTAAAATGGTACGTCCTCTTCGGACGAATTCTCTGCTTCTGTGTTGTCGCTTTCATCTTGAGAAACACCCTCTGGTTCAACTGGAGCCGTTCCGAGCGTAGTGCCCGGAGCACTGGCGCGCGGCAAAAATTGAACGCGCTGAGCAACTACCTCAAGACGGCTGCGCTGCTGGCCTTCCGGAGTATTCCATGTGCTGAGACGCAATCTCCCTTCTACATACACCAGCCGGCCCTTTGAGAGATACTTGGTCGCATTCTCCGCCTGCTCTCTCCAGACAACCACCGGGATAAAATCCGTCAAATCCTTCAATTCGCCTGTGCTGCGGTCTTTGTACTTGCGGTTGACCGCCACGCGGAACCTTGCTACTGCCTGCCCCTGAGGCGTATAACGCAGTTCGGGGTCTTTGGTAAGATTGCCTATGAGTATTACCTTATTTACACTAACCATTCTTTTCTCCTCCCGCGGACTTGCCGCTCTCTCCCTGATTTCTATCTTCGTTTCCGGCACCGCCGGTGTCATCCACCGGTTCCGTCTCTGACGGACCCGACGTCTCTTTCTCTTTAGGAATACCTGAATCTGCCTCTGCTACTGAACGCGGAACGTTGACCGTCAGAAACCGTATAACCTCTTCTGTGACACGGAACTGGCGTATCAGCGATTCCGGAACTTTACCGTCTGAAGAGTATGCAACCAAATAGTAATGCCCGTTTTCATGGCCATCGATCTTATACGCCATCCTCTTTACTCCCCAGTCCTGAACCGCAATAATTTGGCCACCGTCATTACTAACGAGTTCCTTGACTTTGTCCAATATTTTCTGGTGTTTTTCTGCTTCCATCTCAGGCACAACAACAAAAACCGTCTCGTAATAATTCACTTACGCCTCCTTGAAGAACTGTATTTGGAATCTTTAGCGGAACTTGCAAGACCGGCAAGTGCAGTGAATAGGATGGTTTTTCCTACATTCGAAAACCAAATAATGCCGGTTTGCATAAGTAAAAAGTATATCCCTCAAGCTACAAAAATTATAATAATAAGAATAGCAACCTGTGAACCAATTTGATAAACGGATAAAAAACGAGCGAGACAATAGACATCAACTTCAGAAGAATGTTCAGAGAAGGACCCGCCGTATCCTTGAATGGGTCACCTACCGTATCACCAATAATTGTTGCTTTATGGGTATCCGACCCCTTTCCGCCAAGATTTCCTTCTTCAACAAATTTCTTAGCGTTGTCCCAGGCGCCACCTGCATTTGCAAGGAAAATTGCAAGCGGTACACCCGTAACCAGAGAACCAGCCAGAAAACCACCAAGCGCTTCTGCGCCAAGTATGACGCCAACAATGAACGGAATAATAACCGCAAGAATACCAGGGCCTATCATCTCCTTGATTGCTGCACGCGTAGTAATATCGACACATCGCGTAGAATCCGGATTCGCTTTACCTTCCATAAGACCGGGAATTTCGCGGAACTGGCGCCTGACTTCATCCACGATGCATTGTGCTGCACGGCTAACTGCCTGCATAGAGCGCGCGGAAAAGAAAAACGGAATAACGCCTCCAATAAAAAGCCCTGCTATTACTCTGGCGTCAAGCACGTCTATGACCTTTATCTTCGCAACCTGTGAGTACGCGCTGAAAAGAGCAAGAGCAGTAAGCGCTGCCGAACCAATAGCAAAACCTTTGCCGATTGCTGCTGTCGTATTTCCAACTGCATCAAGCCGTTCAGTACGCTTGCGCACTTCCGGTCCAAGTCGAGCCATCTCTGCTATACCGGCAGCATTATCGGCGACAGGGCCGTAAGCGTCAACTGCGACTGTCATTCCGGTAATAGAAAGCATTCCTATTGCAGCAAGCGCTATGCCAAACACTCCACCCGCTGCATACGCAATGATAATAGCGATGGCAATAGCAACCAATGGTATTACCGTACTCATCATTCCGACTGCGACTCCAGAGATAATATTCGTGCCAGCTCCGGTTGTTGCTGAGCGTGCTAAATTTTCGATTGTCTTACCGGAAGTGAACCTTTCCGCAGTAACACCGACTGCTAAACCAGATGCTAACCCGACAAGCACTGCCCAGAACATTGAAATATCACCATAGAACTTTCCTGTCAGGAATAATGCGCCTGCTACGAGAATCATAGAAGAAGCAAATAGTCCCTTCATAAGTGCTGTCTGTGGGTCGCCGCCGGCTTTTATCCTTACGAAGAAATATCCTGCAACGCTGGAAATCAGCCCCCATCCAGCGAGGAGCAACGCCAGGACCATACCACGTGCGTCCTGATTCACGCCGGCAATCGCCAGAGCGGCAACGATAGCACCTACATACGATTCGTAAAGGTCAGCACCCATACCTGCTATGTCACCTACGTTGTCACCAACGTTGTCAGCAATAACAGCAGGGTTACGCGGGTCATCTTCAGGTATTCCTGCTTCTACTTTTCCAACAAGGTCAGCTCCTACGTCAGCTGCCTTAGTATATATCCCACCACCTACACGAGCAAATAGTGCTACCGATGATGCACCCATACTGAAGCCAACAATTAGATTTGTGGCTTCGACAAGCCGCGAGAGTAAATCTGGAAAAACCAGGCCCGCATTCCACGAAAGAAAAAGAAACATTCCGCTTAAACCCAGCAACCCCAAACTAGCAACTGATAATCCCATCACCATTCCGCTTGGAAAAGCAACCCTCAGTCCATCATTCAGACTTACCTTTGCAGCTTCTGCGGTGCGTGCATTTGCTCGTGTCCCGATTTGCATTCCGATGTAGCCGGCAAGTACAGAGCATAGCGCACCAACAACAAATGCTATCGCCTCCGGCCAGGATGGAATGCCAAACAAAATAATTAGTCCGATGATAACCACAAATACTGCAATGTAGCGATATTCCCTGCCCAGGAACGCCATCGCGCCTTCGTGTATAAGACCGGAGATTCGCTGCATCTCGGTCGTGCCCGGAGATTGTCTCAGTATCTTAATAGTTAAGTATACTACAAACCCCAGTCCTGCAATACTTACCCAGAAACACAGCCAGGTTAATAGATTTACATTAATCGTAACTGGTGTCGTCATAATATATCGTGCCTCCTACTACTATTTATTGATGGTGTAAATTATACTTCAACCATAACACGATGTCAAATTTTAGGGGGCATTTAGGTTGCATGCTCTTACTTAGTGGTTTTTAAAGCAGGGCAGGCAAGGTAATGGTCACGGCAGTACCGGTGCCTTCTTTACTTTGAATCTCAATATTCCCACCGTAGTCCTTAATAATGCCGTAACTGACGGACAAACCGAGGCCGGTACCTTTTCCTGGCGGTTTAGTGGTAACAAATGGTTCGAACAACCTATTCAAAATATCAGGCGATATGCCGCATCCTGTATCCTTGAACACGATTCTAACCTGTTTGTCTATATTCTCTGCATTAATTGTCAGCTCTCCGCCACCAGGCATTGCATCCTGTGCATTAACCATAATATTGACAAATACCTGCTCAAGTTGCTGGACATTACCTTTTACGGAATACAGATTATCCTGGATGTTTTGTACAATCTTCACGCCGTTTACTTCCATCTGATGACCAATCAATGTAAGGACGCTTTGAAGTACCTGCGCTACGCTGACAGGTACTGATACTACCTTCTCCTGACGGGAGAATGACAATAAGTTCTGCACGATTGTTTTGCATCTATGAACCGCGCTCTCGACGGTTTTCAGATCTTGATGTGTAGGGTCATCTTTAGAAGTTTCGCCAAGAAGTAATTGTATGTATCCAAGTATAACACCCAGCGGATTGTTCAATTCGTGAGCAACACCACCTGCCATAAGTCCAACAGCAGACATTTTTTCCACCTGAACAAGTTGCTGCTGGAGTTTTCTGGCTTCGCGCAAGTCGCGCAGGACGGCGACAACTCCGCCGATCTCGCCGAGAGTATCCTTTACTACCTGTCCCGAAATGCTGACCGGTATCCTTTCACCTGATTTTGAGATACATGTCGCTTCACTGCCTCGTACCACAGTTTCTTTGAATATTCTGGCAAGGCCCCTCTCTTTAAGGAGAACTGCTTCTGCTTCTGCTTCTGCTTCTGCTTCTGCTTCTGC
>CAZUQH010000023.1:9786-21113 GCA_964622465.1 uncultured bacterium
TCTCTTTAAGGAGAACTGCTTCTGCTTCTGCTTCTGCTTCTGCTTCTGCTTCTGCAAGTAATGTTCCAGCTGGCTTTCCTACTAGTTCCTGTTCTGAGTAACCCAGTAATTCTAACAATGAAGGGTTCACCGTGTTTATCTTCCCTTCGGTATCCGTTACTACCAGAGGGTCGGCAATCGAATTTATGATACTGGACAAAGATTTTCTGGAAACCATTGTTTTTTTTAAACTGTCAGCCATTTCGTTAAATGACTCTGCCAGGGAACCGAGCTCATTACCTGTTGTCGCTTTAGCCTTGTGTTCAAGGTTACCGGAAGAAATCATCCGCGTACTCCTGACAAGTTCACTAATCGGTTTTGTTATCCTGCGTGCTAATAAGAACGAAGCAATCCCTGAAATAAGAAGTGCAACCAGACATAATACGAAGCCGGTGAGAATCGCCTGTCGTCTGGCAAACATTAGATTCTTGAGTGATATGCCTAACCAAAAATTCCAGGGTTTACTTTTTTCCATTATATTAAGCGGAACAATAACAATTTTTATCTTCTCTCTTGTTGTAGGCAACCTACTCTCTTTAATGGTAAGTACCTCAATATCCACCAGTTCAGGTTGAGTTACCTTCTTGCCCCAAAGAGCAACATCGTCTGCAATTTTTATAGTACCATCTGGTTTAACAACACGCCAGAAAACAACATTTCCCGACTTTGTTAGCTGATGCAGCACCTCAAATGGCCATACGCCAGATAAATAGCTGGCTTCTACCTGAGTTGATGCAATTTGTGAAAGCAGTTTATATTCTTGAAGATACCACTTCTCTGTGGCTTTTAACTGCCACAAACTGAACTCTAGAACAGAGAGGAAAACCATTCCAACTGTCAGAACAAGCATTCGAAAAAACACCTGGACAAATAATGAAGTTTTTCCTGGTAAACTCACAAGTTATTCTCCAAAAACAACCATAGAAGAAACCAGGTTTCCGTGTGCGGAACCAAAACCCGGCAGAAACCCCTGCTCACCAAATGTAAAAACTCCGATAAACGGTGTTGACCCAATGGCTTCCTTCACGAGGGCAGGCATTTTTGCCCTGTCATCTTCCGGGATAGCAAGCATTGTTCCCCCGCAGAACGTAAAGACAGCAAATGAACTTTCGTCTTTAGTAAGCTCACCCTGTAAGCAAGCTTTTGCAGGCGTTGAGTAGCACCTGTTAAGTAACATCTCCCAGTTTCCCTGTAAGAGAGAAATGTTATCCCCTGTATTTACGTTAGCAAAAACCGTAAGTGATTTCTGTGGTAAATCAATTGAGAGCGGGTGAATAGAAACATAGTATGTTTGGCCTCTTTCGCCACGAATAGTTTTTGCCAGCGGATGGAAGGTGGCACGGCTTAGTATGCTACCACCATTTTCCATTATATCATCAAATTTACCACCAAGCCACCTGTTATAGACAACCGCGGCAGATTCGTTATCAATCTCATATATAACTCTACCCTTCGCCCTGGTAACAACCCCTTGCTCTGTGCTACGCAGATAGCCAGTTTCATACGTATAACCAACCTTCAGGTCAGTATAAACCGCAGCAAGGACAACGCCATTAGAATAAACGTTGCTGTTAGCAAACTGATGCCATTTGCCTGTTATATCATTGTCAGCCGACGAACCGCCGAAAACCGGCACATCTCTACCCACAACATCAGCAATACCATCAAGGATTCCTTCCTCTTCGCCTGGTGCAGCGGTCATAAAGATGATATCCGGTTTGCTGTCCATCTCTTTCTTGCCAGCATTCTTGATTGCAGCAAGAACTGCCTTTCTACCAGCATCTCGAGCTGTCTTCTCTTCATCCAAACTTGCTGAACCCACTCCAAAGACGATATTTCGTGAGGAAATACCAAGCATTGCCATTGACGCAGAATCCCCTATATGAAAACCATCTGAGGTCATCACGCCGAGACAGGAAGTACCACCGTAGATTTTTACTTTTCTACCCAGCTGTTTATTTACCTCTTCCAATAATGCCTGCGAATCATATCCAACGGTAGAAAATAAGAATAAGAAGTCGGGTCGTTCTACATTTTTTCTGACCATTGCAAGCGTTTCTTTCACTGCTTCTTTTACATTTGCACCTTTACCCTGGACACTCCATCCATATCCTGCTTTTACTGCTGATTTTTCTTCAGCGCGGAGTTCTTGTGGACAGAACCAGAGCGTGCCCAGAAAAAGCACTAAAGCTGGCAAAACAGTTCGCTTAACAAATCCCATTTTTACCTCCTCCTTCTATGATAGTATCTTACCCTGACAGAGATATGTTTTCCTCACAAAATGCATCTATTAATCTGTCTGGGATAACTTCGCCTTCACTTTTCACGGTGTGCAGTGTAGTATTAGACATTTCAAGGGCCCTGAGTGCTTCTCTGAACATAGGGGTTATTTTAACCCTATCCAGCTATTTATCTTGATTTTACACCGAACTGCAACAGAAAGTCAAATTAGCGTAGCCCTTCAGCCACAAAGGTTTCGACTCCAAAACAGAAAACTCAATCCGTGAGAATGGGGAGTCCATGCATTGATGCCGAGAGAGCTGTCAAACTTTATACTTGTCGTCCGGAAGGTATGGGCATTTTATGAACACCGTACGAATTGATTCTGCGCCTTCCACTATAATATCATGTGACTCACCTGGTTCTATACGGAACGCTGTTCCAGCGAATGCATCATGCTCCACCCCATTTATCACCATTCTCGCCTTGCCGGAAAGGAAATAGAATGTCTCTTCCACTTGTTTGTGGCCATGAGCGCCGAGTGTCTGGCCTTGTTTCAAGACCAGGAGCCCCCACTCGAGCTTTGGTCCTCTGCACATATATTTTGGCCCGAAATCACCATGTCTGAATTCTTTTTTGCTTTCGTCAACCTTTTCCATTGTTATACCTCCGTGGTTCGCAACGCTACAACGCTGATTTCAAGAATTTCAGGACATCCAGTTCGCTCACTTGACGTGGATTCCCTTTTGTTGAAGAAGCGGTAACTGAAGCTTTCGCAAGTGCGGAAAGGTTTTCTTCTTTTATTCCAATGTCGCGTAGTCGTTGCGGTATTCCAGTATCTCTGCACATCTGGCGTACTGCTTTCACGCAATTGCCACCGAAAATGGTGTCCAACTGCGAAAACTTCTGCTTTGCGTAGCTTTGGTTGAACTTCATTACATATGGGAGAAGTAAAGCGCACACAACGCCGTGCCTGACACCAAACATACCACCAAGAAACGAACCTATGCCATGTGCAATTCCCAACCCGGAATTTGCAATCATTATACCACCAATAAGCGCTGCGAGTGAAACATCTGAACGTGCCTGTATATTTCCTGGTTCCCTGACGCATTTTAACAAACTGCGCGACATCAGAGAAATAGCATATTCTGCCAGCGCGTCGGTGAGAGGTGTTGCCCAGCGTGAGACATACCCCTCAATCAGATGCGCGAGACCATCAAATCCACTTTCTGCTGTAATACTTGCAGGAACGCTCACGGTTGTCTCAGGATCAACGATTGCAAAACGCGCAAAAAGCAAATCGCTTCGTAAACTGCGCTTTTCACGTGTATCGTGTTTGACTATTACTGAATTCTTTGTTACTTCTGCGCCTGTGCCAGCAACAGTCGGAATTGCAACAAATGGTATGCCGGGCACGTCGAGTTTCCTCATACCACAGCCCTCAAGGAAGTCTGCAACAGTGGTGAAATTCGGCTCTCTTGCCAGTCCTGCTGCTGCTTTTGCAACATCTATCACACTTCCGCCGCCGAGACCGATTACAAAGTCGGGTTTTAACTTACACACCCTCATAGTCGCGTGGTTCACAATTTTTACATCTGGTTCTGGCGGAACACCCCCAAAAAGCTCCACCCTCTTACCTGCCTGTTTGAGAGATTGCAACGCCCTGTCAAGAAGACCTGAGCGCTGCGCCGAACTTCTGCCATAAACAATCAAGCACAAACCACCCAAATCAGTTAGGTACTCCTGCAGTTGCTTGAATACTCCTGTACCAAATACGACTCTTGTAGGAAGAAAGAATTTGGAAATCATGGAATTTTCTCAAGGATTATGTGCTTCATTCTTCTGCTTGATGTATTTGATTATAGATTATAACTGAAAGTGATGAATTTATCAAGAGTTGTACAGGTTCGTTCTTGTCAAGAACTGTTTAACAGCCATACTTGACGGAAATAAAAAGATAGGGTATAATATTATTGCAAGAGTTACAATAATTGTAATAGTTGTAAGGAGTTACTATGACACCAAAAAATGTGTACACTACTGATGATGTAGGACGAATCTGCAATGTCAGTTTGAGTACTGCTATCAACTGGGTGAATACAGGCAAATTACCTGCATACAGAACTCCTGGCGGTCATCGCAGGATAACGAGAAAGAATCTTGTTGAATTCCTCAAAAAGTACAAAATGCCTGTTCCTCCCTGCCTAACAAATGACACAGGGAAACGGATTCTTATCGTAGATGACGATAAGGAAATGGTAAGAATGCTCAGTCGTGCTCTCAAACATGCCAATAGTACCTATGAAACCGCATTTGCTTATGACGGGTTTGAGGTAGGCCGGCAACTACTGGTATTCCAGCCAGATGTGGTAATTCTGGATATTATGCTGCCAGGTCTAAATGGTTTCAGGGTCTGCCAGAGTATACGTAGCGACGAGACAACCGGAAATGTCAAAATCCTGGCAATTACTGGCTACGATTCTCCAGAGGTCCGACAGAAAATACTTGAATCTGGCGCAGATTGTTATATGCCAAAACCACTTGAAATTAAGAAACTAACTGAGAAAGTAGCAACTTTACTAAAGAGGTAATAAAATGCCATTACAGAGGGGTAACTGAAATGAACAAAGAAAAGATACTGATAGTGGATGACGAATTAGAGATAGGCCGCTTGTGCGTAAGAATACTTGAGAAAGATGGCTATGAGACAAAGTCAACGCAGAGCGGAAAAGAAGCACTTAAGATACTTAATAAGGAGAAGTATTCACTCGTAATCATTGATTTGAAGATGCCAGAGATTGATGGTATAGAACTACTGCAAAGAATAAAAGAAAAACACCCTGACTGTGATGTAATTATTATGACTGGTTATGCAACTATCAAGAGCGCTGTGGAAGCAATCCGCAGTGGCGCCTTTGACTATATACTGAAACCATTTGATATTGAAGAACTTAAGATGACTGTCCGGAAATGCGCTGAAAAACGCCGACTCTCCAAAGAGGTGAGCGAACTGAAGGAAGAAACGGCGCTATATCGTGTTAGCCGGGCTATGAGCTCTTTGATGCCACTGAATGAGTTATTGAATCTTATATTGCGATTGGCACTGGAAGCCTTGAATGCAGACAGCGGTTCTATAATGATATATAACGAGCAGACAAACATGCTGGACATTAAAGCAAGCATTGGATTGGACGAAAAATTCATAAGTTCAGTAAAAACAATAATAGGAGAAAGGATAGCTGGGTGGGTAGCAAAAGAAGGAGAACCGATATTATTAGTTGATGGGCTCAAGGATGACCCAAGGTTCAAACATCTTGAATCAAGACCTGAGATAAAGTCCGCTATATGCACTCCTATGAAAGTAGAAAACAAACTTATTGGTGTGGTGAATATTAATATAACCAGAGAAGGTAGAGTTTTCAATAAACACGACCTAGATTTACTGGTAATTTTTGCGCAGAACGCTTGCTCAAGCATCCTGAATGCGCGTATCTATGAGAAGTTGCAAGAACTGGACCGGCTGAAAAGTGAGTTTGTAGCAAACGTATCGCATGAACTGCGTTCTCCGCTGACAGCAATTACCAGTGGTCTACAGGTCTATGACATAACCGGTAATTCCAGGAAAAAGAGGGAGCTTCTTGCTGTAGTCAAAAACAACGCTAAACGCATGATAGCACTGGTGAACAATCTTCTGGATTTCAGTAAAATTGAGGCGGGGATAATTGAGTTGAAAAAGAGTCGGGTTTCTGTGACATCTATCATTTCACGTACTATAGATGAAATGAAACCGCAGATAGAAAAGAAAAGGATTATACTTTCTACTAAAGCCCCTTCTGATTTGCCAGATGTTCATATTGACAAGCAAAGGATTACGCAGGTCTGTGCGAATTTAATCAGCAATGCCATAAGATTCACACCAGAAGAAGGCAGAATAATTGTAAGCGCAAAGTTATGGAAATCCGGCGAAGGCGCTCCCGAGGGCGCTTCTGAATGGGTAGAAATATCAGTTGAGGATACTGGCATAGGTATCAGGAAGGAGTTGCAAGAAAGAATATTTGAAAAATTCTATCAGGTAGATGGTTCAATGACACGCTTAACAGGCGGATTTGGGATTGGGCTTGCAATTGCAAAAAGCATCGTTGAAGCACATGGAGGAAAAATATGGGCAGAGAGTGAACCAGGACACGGTGCTAAGTTCACTTTCACAATTCCGGTATGATATAGACATCTGGACAGGCGGGGTTTTCCAACCCCGCATAGCAAGCGGGACAAGAATGTCCCGCCTATCCAGCAGGGAGGCGATGACATGAAAAAGAGTAAAAAGAAGATTTTGATTGCAGAGGACGAGGAAGATATTGTTTTTGTACTGAAAACGGCGCTTGAGGAAAAGAACTACGAAGCAATTCAGGCATACGATGGGAAAGAGACGCTAAAGAAAGTTACGGAAGAAAAACCGGATTTGATACTACTCGACATTATGATGCCCGGTATGGACGGGTATGCCGTAAACCAGAAACTAAAACAGAACCCTGCGACGAAGAATATCCCTGTCATTGTAATTACAGGAAAGCCGCATATTAGAGAAATGCTCGGCGACTTGAAAAAAGCCGGTATCTTTGCGTATTTTGAAAAGCCGTTTATGATTGATGATTTGTTCAAAAAGATAGAGAACGCACTGAAATGAGAACAACCGGGGTGGTATGCTGAGGCCCAGATTTATCACTGTACGCAAGCGTAAACAGTTACGAGGTGCGACGAGTGAAAACATTCAAGGCAATTGGAATATTTGTCACCACTCTTATGTATATACTCGGATTTGCCTCCTTGACAGAATGCAGTTCTACACATACTAATACTACAGATTCTGATTTCTTATCCGGAACACTTTCCGATTTGCAAATCCATTCCACAGGGACTTTAGCTGCGCTGGAACTTATGAATCAATGGCAGTATTGTGCAGTTACTTCCTCGCCATCAGCACGAGTGCGGCACGCTATGGCTTCCGATGGCAAGGGGAATGTTATTCTATTTGGCGGTGACGAGATGGGCGACACATGGGAGTTCAACCCATCAAATAACGCCTGGTCACAACTTGAGCCCGCAACATCTCCTGCTGCCAGAGGTTCTCATTGTATGGTATGGTGCTGGGAAGAAGAGTTTATTACAATGGTTGGATGTGGCGGGGAATATGGGCCTTACGAGAATGAAACATGGGCATTCAATCCCGGTACGGGAAACTGGCAGAAGAAAAGTCCATCAGGCGACATTCCCGAAGGTGCTGCTCATGCTGCTGCGTATGACGGTTCAGGGAAGATAGTATTGTTTGGAGGTCATACAGTAGGGAATGTAGTGAGCACCAGAACATGGATATACGATATCCCGGCAGATTCCTGGACAGAGGTCCATCCTGCAGCTACACCAACTGCAAGGCATAGACATTCTATGGCGTATCACTCCCCTGGGAAAGTACTACTGTTTGGTGGAGGACAAAGCGACGACACCCCTTACGGTGACACTTGGATATATGATGTCGCTGCCAATAATTGGACCGAAGTCACTACTTCTACATCACCGTCGCCGAGAGTATATGGTCGTCTTACGTATGATTCACGGAATAATGTTATCATGCTCTTTGGCGGTAAAGAAGAAATTTCTCTACCTCCTGCCATATATTACAACGATACATGGATATTTGACCCATTAGTAAATGAGTGGAAAAGACAGGAGCCACTTTATCCAGATGGCACACCCGAGGAGAGGGACCAGCACGCTATTGCGTACGAGCAGGCAAAAGCTGCGACCATCCTATTCAGCGGGTCATCCGGAGACGCAGATACATGGCTGTACTATCTGCGCTCAAGCGGGACATTTATTTCAGGTGATATTGATTCCGGGTCAGCACCAACATCACCTTTCTGGGGAACCATAAGCTGGGATACGACAACCATCCCAGGTGATGCTACTGTAAAGACACAAATAGCCGCCGGGGATACACCTGGTCCCGGCAATTTCGTTGGCCCTGACGGTGCTATATCAACCTTCTACGACACCAGCGGACAGTTAATATGGAACGGCCATAACGAACATCGCTATCTCCGGTATAAACTGTTTATGTCAAGGACAGTGGTTGGCTCCACCGAACCATTTCAGCTCGGCAGCGTTTCTGTCTCAGTAAATCATCCGCCAACACCACCGCCGGGGATAGGAATTGGCAGCGTTCCTGATGGCGGCGGTACAAGTGAAGCATCACCTACTCTGGAATGGCAAAATTCCTCTGACTACGACGGTGACAACCGCTGGTACCACATGCAAGTGGATACTGCAACTGATTTTGCTTCACCTGACTACGAAGTTACGGAGATAACACAGACGCCAACCAGGACGAGTCACAAACCTGACTTGTGGGAAGGTAACTGGTACTGGCGAGTACGCGGAACAGACCACACTCATTACGGGGATTGGTCTGACGTATGGTCTTTCTATATTGATACGTCACCGCCAACGCAAGTAACAGACATAACTACGCTTACTGGTCCGGGGAATGGTGAAATCACTCTTTACTGGAGCGCGCCTGAAGACCCCGGATTTTCCGTACTGAACGGCACGTCTGTTGTTAAGGCATCTAGTGACCCAGCGCTCGGAGACGTTAACGGATGGACTGAGACGCGTTGGAATAACTGGCCTGCTACAACCGTGAACCGCGCAACTTCTACTACTCCAGGAACACCTCAGTCCATTGTTGTAGCCGGGCTTGCGGATGCAGCGACGTACTACATAGCACTTCGGACGAAAGATAGCGCCGGGAATGAATCCCAAATTTCACCAACTGTGAGTGCCAGAACTAATTCGCCACCCTGGGTTATAGTAAATGCACCTGGTTCTGGTGATGTCTGGACGGGAAACAAAACTATTTCCTGGTCAGCAGGCGACCCGGATGAAACGGATACGCTATCTTTCAAAATAGAAATTTCCCGGGACGGAGGAAACACATATTACAAGACAATTACCGGAGACCTGCCGGATGGCGCAACGTCCTACGATTGGGATACGAGAGAAGTTGCAAATGGCACACAATTTCGTATCAAAGTCACTGCCAAGGACCAACGAGGACTTGCTGGTCTTGATGAATCTGATGACAGTTTTGAAATTGCAAATCCAAATGAGTCGCCCTCTGTTTCCATACAGTCCCCGCAAGGCGGGGCATCCCTCGCTGGAACAATTCCGGTCAAGTGGGACTGTTGGGACCCGAACCGGGAGGACTCATTATACTATGACTTTCTGGTTTCGGATGATGGCGGAAGTTCGTGGGATTATCTGATTCAAAACGCTTATCTCGGACAGGAAACAACATACTGGACATATAATTGGAATACCGCTCAACACGCTGACTGCACAAATTACTATGTAAAGGTAGCAATTCGCGACTCGGAATATCAGGCAACTGATACAACAGGCCCGTTCAAACTTGCAAATCACTATCCAACATCATTCCAATTGGCGGAGCCACAAAATAATTCGTTCGTATTCTCCACGCAACCACAGCTGTCGTGGACGAGTTCTCAGGACCCTGATGGAGAACAGCTCACTTACCGTGTAGTACTATCTACAAGTCAGTCTTTTGAACCATATACCGAGTATTCCGGGATTACCGGGACCTCTTTTGTACCCTCGCAAGCACTAAATGACCTTACCAAATACTGGTGGCGCGTGACTGCAATAGATGGACACGTTCTGGAAACCGAAGCTGGCAACTCTCCTCTGACTTTCACGGTTGACGTGGTCACACCAAGAATAATAGGAACGATACCTGCTGACAACCAGCGCGCTCTCCCCGAGGAATACGGCAACATAGATATTGCTTTCAACAAGGAAATGGATACCTCTACTTTGCGTGCTTCGTATTTTCAACTGACCGACGAATTTTCAAGACAGGTGCCCTTGTCTGCGGTTTCAGTAAGCACCAACTCAATAACACTTGTGCCGGATGCAGTACCACTTTATCGACCATCGCTTTTATACAAGATATTCGCCACTCAAGCAGTGACTGACCAGAGCGGGCGTCCCGTAGTAAATCCTGAATTTAAATTTTATACCCTGCTAGCTCACACTGATAATACCGTTTTGCAAGATGCCGAGGAGAGCATAACTATTTTCATCCCTGCAAATAGTTTTCAACAAGACGTCTATATTTATCGTGTACGGACGGACTGGAACGAGAGCAATGCGATGTCGCGTGCACGAGACGATACACAGACAAGTATCGTACTTAGAACTTTCGTTCCAGATGGCTGGCTGACAGAGGCAACCGACAAAAATAAGAAACCATCGGAACCAGTAAATCCTATAACAATTACTGTTCCATATAACGATACTGATAATGACGGTTATGTTGACGGGACAATGATTGGTGAAAAATATGTCCGGCTTGCCCGTATCTCAGAAAACGGCAAATGGCAGATTATTCCCGACCAATCCGTTAACGAGAAGTCAAATGAGGTGGCTGCTGGATCAAAGGAATTATCGTTATTCGGATTGGTTGCTCTCGCACCAATTGATGAGAAGACAATTTCCGAAGTTCTGAATTTCCCAAATCCATTCAATCCGTCCTCAATTAATCCTGACCTTGCGACGACGAAAATACGGTACTTACTGCTTGAGGATTCAAAAGTCAAAATCAGGATTTGGACGACTATGGGCGACCTTGTGTGGGAATATGAAGAAGACCAGAATGCGGATTTGTTTTACACTCAGGAAATAAAGTGGGATGGCAGGAATGGAAACGGGTATATCGTTGCGAATGGTATGTATATTTGTCAGGTGAGCGCGACTCCGGTAAGCGGTGGCAAGCCGGTCTTAAGAACCCGGCTGATAGGGGTACTCAAGTGAGGCGAAGCAAGTCGGTTTTTGGTATGGGATTCTTCGCGGAGTTTACACTGAGCAAAGCGAATGTGCTCAGAATGACAGAGAGAAGAGCTCCGCAAATGACTCGTAATGGTGAACTACCCCTCGCTGTCGCAAGGGGCTTTTCAGGAAAAACCCTGAAGGCTCGCACCGAGCCTTAAAAT
>CAZUQH010000024.1:0-20828 GCA_964622465.1 uncultured bacterium
GAGCGCGCAATTCCTACACAGGCCGTTACCTGGAATCATTCCTGAAAATGTAGGGACTCAATTCATTGAGCCCGTCTGTATCGGGTTTGGTGAACTACCCCTCGCTATCGCAAGGAGCTTCGCGTACTTTACCAAGCCCGAGGGCAGTTTCACGCAGGCTCGTTCCGAACCAGGGAAAGATTGCTCTTTCAAGAAGATTGTACCACAAAAGAATCATTTGTCAAAAGGGCAATTCATCCCCACTCTTACGGATGGGGTCTTCTTGCAAGGAGGCGATAAATGTCCAGGATTCTGGTGGTTGATGATGAACAAGATATAGTTGAACTCATACGTTACTTTCTGACTGACGGCGGATACAGCGTAATAACAGCAATGGATTCGGACCAGGCGCTGGATTCTGTAAGGGAAAATCGCCCGGATTTAGTTATTCTTGACCTGAAGATTCCAGGTGTTGGTGGTAAAGAGGTATGTCGGATTCTCAAGAGTTCTAACGAAACCAGTTCCATCCCGATAATAATCCTTACAGGCAAATTTATAAAACCAGAAGAATGTGCAGAAGGACTGGAGATGGGAGCAGACGATTACATTCTTAAACCATTCTCTGGAATAGAACTGGTTGCACGTGTGCGTGCTGTGTTAAGGAGAATCTCTCCTGCTCTTGCAGGCGGTAAGAAAATTAGCTCTGGTAATATTGTGGTTGATGCCTCACGATACGAAGCGCGCGTCGGTGACAGAGTACTCTCGTTGACTCCAAAGGAATTTAGTTTACTGTTTCTTCTCGTTGAGAAAGAAGGACACGTGCTTTCAAGGAGCGCGTTGATTGACCAGGTTTGGGGTCCGGAGTACTACGGCACTGACCGGACTGTTGACGTGCACATAGCACATCTTCGCACGAAACTCGGGGAACAGGGAAAGAGAATAGTTACTGTTGGCGGAGTCGGCTACCGCCTGGAACCTCCTAGTGAAGCGTGACCCAGGCCGCAAAATTCATTCTGATTTTGCTGTTTCTTAACACGCCTTAACACATCCATAACATGTAATTGTATATAATACAGAACAGATAAGGTGATAACTTATGCGTTACTTGATACCGAGTGC
The DNA here is from genome assembly GCA_964622465.1 of uncultured bacterium. GTDB lineage: Bacteria > CG03 > CAZUQH01 > CAZUQH01 > CAZUQH01 > CAZUQH01. The sequence continues at coordinate 1,099 of CAZUQH010000024.1, forward strand.
TGAGCTATTGATGGAATATCCAGAAGAGCATAATTCTATGCTCGCCAAGGATTTTGACCTTGCTACTTCCAGACAGGGAATTCCACTTGTGTTTGGTTCACCACCTTATCGCCTGGAGTTCACTCCTACGGAAATCATATTATGGATTCTTCACTGATATTACAAAAATCGCTACCACTGATAGTCCGACGACTCTCTGGAGTCGCCAGCGTTTTTATACTTCTCTTTCTTTACCCTATCGCTGCCCGTGCAACTGGTGGCCCGCCATCAAATATAAGTGACCTTGTAGTTCGGCAAGGTGGACAGGTGCTTCTTAGATGGAGCGCACCTGGCGATGACGGCACGATTGGGACTGCCAGTTATTATGACATAAGGTACAGTACAATGGCCACCTGGCCTGGCTGGTGGGATGCTCAGGTGTGGAAATCAAGTCGTCCAGTGTCAGGTCCCTGCGGAACCCCGGAAGAGGAAATGGTGACGGGCCTTATTCCACACTTTGGTCACATGTTCCGTATCCGGGCCTTTGATGACGTTAATAACTGGAGCGAATCAAATATTGCAGGCGGGCAGTCAGGCAATTTTTACAGATTGACTCAGGAACTTGATGGACTTACAGAAGGTGATGTCGCCTGGGCTGACTTTGATAATGACGGAGACCTGGATTTTGCTGTACTAGGTTGCGATTCCGGCGACACTGACCACACAAGAATATATCGTAACTGCGGTAGCAGTTTTGTTGTTCATGCTGAACTTCTTGGCCTTCTGGACGGTAGCATTGACTGGGGTGATTTTGATAATGACAGAAATCTGGATATTGTGATATGTGGGGAATCTGCTGGAACCAGAAAAACTAAGCTGTATAGAAATGATAATAGCAGTTTTGTCTGGGTTCAGGACTTTCACGGAATTTCAGGTGGCACGGTTCGGTGGGGTGATTATAACATTGATGGTTTTCTTGACATTCTGGAGTGTGGTTATAATGGCACTAACTGGGTCGCAAAATTATGGAAGAACAAAGCAGACGGGACATTTGTTGAAGACACAGAGGCAGCCAAAAACCTCGTTGGAGTGGATGCAGGTGATGCTGCATGGGCCGATTATAACCGCGACGGACTGCCAGACCTTATAATAACCGGCATAATGGAAGGAGGGACCAGAATCACAAAATTGTTCTGGAATAACAGGGGTATCATGCGAGAAGATACTTCGCAGGCGGTTATCCCGATGAGCGAGAGCTCGGTTGCCTGGGGCGACTACAATAGTGACGGATGGCTTGACCTTGCAATCTGCGGTTACTCTGGTGTTGGCCCACAGACAAAGATTTACAGAAATGTAGGCGGCATTTTGCAGGAGGAATATAACATTACTGGACTTGGGCGCGGTGGCCTCGCCTGGGGTGATTTTGACAATGACGGTCTGCTTGATTTGCTTGGGTCAGGAATGGACGATTTCCCTAACAGGAGGCTAATTGTCTTCAGACAAAATCCTTCGGGCGGGTTCTATATCAGCGATGAGCCGCTTGGTGAGTCCAAAGGTATGAACTTAAGTTCACTCGGCTGGGCTGACTTTGACAATGATGGTGACATAGATTTTGTTGTTTTCGGAGCAACTGGCCTTATTCCGTCTGGCGCTGACGCAGCAATTTTTGTGAATACTGAAGCAGACTCTGAGCTTGGTAACAATCCGAACTATGTAGGTGGTCCGCCGGGAGGTGGTATGTCAGCATTTGAATCTGGAACGCTAACTCTATTCTGGCTTGCACCTGGTGATATGGGAGAAGAAACCGACATCAACGGTCTTTATTATGCAGTTCGTGTCTCTACAGTGCAGGGTCAATGGAACAAGGTAAGCGGTGAGTATGGGAGTCCATTACTTGGAAATTATCTCAGACCTTCTGTATCAACTGATACTCTTGGTTTGCATCTTCGCGGGATTGTGGAAAATACGACTAACTGGTGGCAGGTTGCAACGATTGATGCGGAACTTGCTCGTACTGTATGGAGCTCGATATTTTCAATAATTCCGAACCAGGCGCCAGCAGCGATTACTAGTTTCTGGGCAGAGCCAGGGGATTATGAGGGAGAGATACTTCTAAGTTGGGTTGCTCCAGGTGATGACAAATGGGATGGCAAGTGCGACCATTACAGTATAAGGTTTACAACAAACCCATATTATGATTGGGAATCAAATTGGTCTTCGGCAGCGGTGTGGAAAGACAATAGGCCTGCACAAAAGTGGGTAGGAGAACAGGAAATTGAGATGGCGACTGGCTTGATGAATGGTGTTACTTACTACTTCAGGATAAAGGCAGCTGATGAAGTGCCGAACTGGTCCGGATTGTCCTCGGGTGCAACCTCATGGGCTCAGATAGATGTGATTCTGCCTGGGGTCATTTCAACCCTCAATGCATCTGTCGGGGAGCAGATACTGCTCACCTGGACAGCGCCTGGAGACAATCAGTATAAGGGGAAGGCAGACCGATACGAAATTCGGTATTCTTCGGTAACGCCTTTCGCGTGGGAGAGCGCATCCGTGTGGAAGGAAAACAGGCCTGTTGGCGGGTCTTGCGGCTATATTGAGAAAGAGACGATTACAGGTCTCGTGCCGCAAACGACATATTATTTTGCAGTGAAAACCGCTGACGAGATTCCGAACTGGAGTGGAGTTTCAAATCTTGGGAAAGCCATGGCTGGAAATTTCTGGGCAAAGCAAGAGCTTGTTGGTATGGAATATTGTTCTCTCGCCTGGGGTGACTATAACAATGATGGTGACTTAGACCTTGCGCTTGCCGGTATGAGTGGTCCAGGAAAGGTTACCAGGATATATAAGAATGATGCCGGATTACTGTCGGAAGCCCAGAATCTGGAAGGTGTTGAATCAGCTTCTCTTGCCTGGGGTGATTATGACAGAGATGGCGACCTTGACCTTGTTGTGGCCGGGATGAGTGACTCAGGAAGGATGTGCAAATTATTCCAAAACAACACTAGCTCGTTTACAGAAGTGCAAAGTTTTACTGGAGTAGACCACTGTGCTCTCACCTGGGGTGATTATGACAATGATGGTGACTTAGACCTTGCGCTTGCCGGTTACACTGGTTCAGAAAGAATCACGAAGCTCTATCGTAATGACTCAGGGATACTAAACGAGGATACATTGCAGAACCTGACAGGTGTTGAGAAATGTGCTCTCACCTGGGGTGATTATGACAATGATGGTGACTTAGACCTTGCGCTTGCCGGTTACACTGGTTCAGAAAGAATCACGAAGCTCTATCGTAATGACTCAGGCACTCTAAATGAAGATACATCACAAAATATAACTGGCGTAGGGGAATGCTCTCTCGCCTGGGCTGACTATAATGCTGACGGCTGGCTTGACCTTGCAATTGCAGGTTGGAGCCCTACTCTAGGCAGGGTCACGGAAATCTATAAGAATAATTCTGGTTCATTGAGTAAATCGCAGAATCTTACAGGGGTCTGGTTATGCTCACTTGCATGGGGCGACTATGACAATGATGGTGACCTTGACCTTATAGTGTCAGGATACGACACCGACGGAAAAATCCTGACCAGGGTCTATCGCAACGATTCAGGGAATCTGGTTGAAGAACAGAAGCTGCTTGGAGTGGAGTACTGTTCAGTTGCCTGGGCTGATTATGATAAAGATGGCGACCTTGACCTGGCTATTGCGGGGTATAGTAGTTCCGGTAGCCGGGTAACAAAGATATATGTAAATGAGCAGGCCAGAATCAAGTTGAATTCTGCGCCATTGCCACCGGCCTCGGGCTTCCAATCAATTTTTGATTCCGGAGTTCTTACTCTCACCTGGGAAGATGGCAGTGACCCGGATTCAACAGACCCGGACCATCTCTATTATGCAGTTCGGGTTTCTACAGTGGATGTATCAAGCAATGTTGTTAGCGGTTGCTATAGTTCGCCGCTTCTCGGCAACTATTTGCGGCCGAAAGTATCCTCTACCACACTCGGAGTGGAACTAAAGGGTATAATTGAAAATATGACATATTACTGGTGGGTTCAGGCGATAGATGGTGGTTTGAGAGCGAGCGGCTGGTCAGTTTTGCAACAGATTGTGCCGAACCAGGAGCCGGCGGCGGTTACAAACTTGACCGCGGCTGCGGGGGCAAAGGATGGCGAGGTTGACTTGACATGGACTGCGCCTGGAGATGATAAGTGGGTTGGTACCGCGGCTTGGTACCAGATAAAATACGCAACCTACGCGATAGATGCGGGCAACTGGGCCGGAGTGCCGGGTGCCCAGTGGAAGGCGGTGTCGGCGCCGGGCGGACAGATGGATGCCGCGACCATCACGGGATTGACGCCTGGCACCACATATTTCTTTGCGCTCAAGACGCAGGATGAGGTCCCCAATATTTCCCTCTTATCCAATTGTCCCAGCACGCCCGCCGCCGACCTCGTCCCGCAGCCGCCAACAGGGCTTTCAGCCGCCGCCGGCGACTGGAAAGTTACGCTTTCGTGGACACCGAATTCAGAGCCAGACATAATGGAATACAGGATACACCGCAGCACCATCTGCTCCACTACTGGTTACTCCGTTATCGGCTCCACTGACCTTAATAACTATACTGACAGCACTGTTACGCCTTATACTACCTACTGGTACCGTCTGACCGCATGTGATTGGACAGGTCACGAAAGCAACTACTCTTCATCTGTCAGCACGATTCCCTATTCTCTCATACCTCTTCAGCCACAAAATTTCGCTGGTACCGCAATCTCAACCACAAGCATAAAATGGTCATGGAATGATGTGCCGAATGAATCCGGATACAGAATTATATCTGATACTGGTGGTATAATCATTGATAATCTGGGGCAGGACACCACGTACTGGAATGAAACGAGCCTTACAGTTAATACTTCTTACTATCGCTATGTCCAGGCGTACAATGTGAATGGTTCCAGTAATTCTCTTGCAGACACAAAATATACACGCACATCAATTCCGGTTATTTCGTACGTGCTACCACTATCTACCGCTACATTAAAGTTAGAGTGGAGTGGAAACGGGTCCTATTACTTTGTTCAATTCTCAACCACAGCAGATGGTCCATGGCAGGACCTTGAAGGATACTGGATAGCAGGGAGTACATCAGAACAAAACGGTCTCTCACCAAACATAGAGCGGTGGTATCATGTAAAGGCGAAAAACGGAGACAGCATAGAAACACAATACTCAACAAGCGATGGGACTTACACTTTCGCGAATCCTCCTGTATTTGATGGATATTCCGAAATTTCTACTTCAAGTATTCGGGTAAATTGGTTTACGAATTCAAATCCTCCATATACCGAATATTTTGTAGAAAATACTACCAAATCAACAAATTCATCATGGATTTCAACTACCACATGGGTCTCGGATGGCTTAACATCAAATACCTGTTACGGTTTTAGAATATGTGCAAGGAATGTGGACGGAACCGTGACAGACTGGATTTATCCTCCAAACAAATGGACTGCCCCACAAACTCCAACGATAAATTCTACAAGCCATACCGATGGAGCAAAGACAAATGTTTCAATAGTAACATTCACCGCAACTTCTCCATCCTATGACCACTTCCATTACAGGTGGGACAACAGTAGCGCCCCAGCAATAGCGTATGTCTCAAGCGGAACGTACTGGACCGGAGTTTCAACAAACATGGTCTGCGGATACGATGGCCACTGGTACTTCCATGTCGTGTCTCACAATCCTGACCACGACCCAAGCCCTGCCATAGATACATTTCATATTAACTACAATGGGACACCCCCGGAGGTGAACCCATCCGCAGTTGCTCAGAGCAGCGTGACTGTTGATGTTACATATAATGAGGCAGTTAAACATGTTTCGTCTTCTGAAACAGATGACGCGCTAAATCCGGTAAACTACACTATTAACCTTAGTCTTAACGTGAGTTCTGTTACATGGGTATCAGGAAACGTATTTCGGCTCGCTACAAGCCAGCAGGTATCCGGTTCAACCTATACAATCACAGTATCAACAAATATTGTTGACGAATACGGGAACAATCTAAACATAAACGCAAGCACCGCTGCTTTTGTTGGGTGGGGTGAGAACGCGCTGCCACAGGTGACATATAATCAGATTCCGGGCGAGCTCACAAACGGTACGGGCAAAGTTAAGATAAATATTGAAACAGATGACCAGAACAACGATGATTGCCGCCTGAAAGTAAAATACTCCACCAGTGGGCCAGGTGGTCCATGGGAGAAAGCAACGATAGAGACCGGCACCCTGACTGCTGATTTTGGCAACCCCGATGTGGACAATGCCCAGGACTTCCAGATCGGTAGTAGTACTCCAATCCTTACAAGCGGTGGCTCAAACACGCTTGTTTTCTATTGGCTCAGCGCATCAGACCTTCCTGATACAGAGACAGGCGTGTGCTACTTGAATCTCACGGTCAATGATTTCCAGGCGAGTGTATCAACAGTTAGTGCATCATTTACTATTGACAATAAACCGCCGACACCTGACCCTGCGGAAATTGGATCAACAAATGTCCAGAGTACCGTAACAATTACCTGGACTGCCGTAACTGGAACAGACCAATATCCCCCGGTTGAATATCGTTTCGCCTCTGAAACAGGAACAGGAACGTGGAGTTCAGGAAATACTTACACTAGAATAGACCTGGCATCAAATACCTCTTACTATGCAAGAGTTCAGATACGGGATTCGTATGGAAATCAAGGCGGATGGAGCACAAAGTTCACTACTTGGACCCTGGCAAATATCCCGCGAGATTTCTCCCATAGTACCCAAACTACCACGAGTATTACCTGGTCGTGGAGCTCAGGAGGCAGCCAGAAGGACTTCTATGCATGGTGCGAGAGCCCTCTTGACAACAGCGGTTATATTACAGAAACAGAATGGACTCAGTCAAACCTGAGCACGAATACCTGGTATGGTGTAAACGTTAAGGCACGTAACCAAGTAGACCGAGAGACTGGTTTTGTTTCAACAGGCGCATGGACTGCAATTGAGATTCCGGAAGGGGTTGTCTGGAATGATGTTAATGTCACCAGTATTACTGTCCAGTGTGCCGGTGAACTTACCAATCTCACAACAGGCCAGTCAGGTGTCTATTTTGGAGGCAGTGACGGTGCTTCTGGTAAGGACTCTAACTGGTTGCAAGCGAACGAATATACAGCGACAGGTCTTGGAGAGAATACTCTGTGTACTTTTCGTGTGCGCGCAAGAAATGGAGGTGGAGATACTACTGATTTCTCTAATACATCAAGCACTTACACTTTACTGTTTGCACCAGAAGATGCGAATATTTCATTTGTGGTCAGTTCATCCACAGCACTTGAAATAAGTGTATCATCGCCAACAAATCCCACAACAGGGCTTACTGGTTGCAAGTTCTTTGAGCTATCAGGAAATATAGGTGGTAATGACAGCAATATTCTGACCGGAAGTTACACATACACTGACACAGGTCTTGTGGAAAATTCGTCATATACTTATAAAGTGAAATATAGGAATGCTTCGGGAGTATGGACAGACACAAATCCTTCTGGAATAACCAAATGGACGCTATGCGACCAGCCAACTGGCGTGAGTGCTGTTGCTGACTCAACCGGCAGTATCTCCCTATCCATAGATTTATTCCCAAATGATAATGTCGCTTCTTCAGGTTACAACTGGACCTGTATCCAGAACCCTGGCAATGGGAATGGTTCTAGTTCCCGCACCTATACTGATGATGGACTTAATGCAAATAAACAATACGGCTATTCTGTCAACTACATCAACGGTGATGGTACCCAAACTACAACTGTTAGTACCTATGTCTATACACGTGCGCAGGTACCTACTCAAACAACCCCGAATAACATTGGCACAAGTTCGGTCACTGTTCACTGGTCAGCGACTCCTAATCCTTCAGAAACAAAATATCTTGTGCAATGTTCTACTTCGGACGGATTTGAAAACATACTTGACTCAAGTGGCTGGGGTACCTGGGGGACGGAATATAGTTTTACTTCGCTTTCAGCAAACACAACCATGTACTTTCGCATTATGGCAAAGAACGGAGATGAGATTGAGACCAATTGGTCAAACAAAATAGGCACCTGCACTCATGCAAATCATCCGGTAGACCCTGGTTATGCCAGCCGGACAACAAACCAGATAACATGGTCCTGGGAGTCCGGCGGGGCTCAAGAATCATTTTATGCCTGGTTTGGGAGTACCAACACCGGCTGGACTACAGATACGTCCTGGCTGCTACAGAACTTGAACGAGAACACATCGTATTATCTTTCGGTCAAAGCAAGAAATTATGCTGGTGTCGAGACGGTTAGTGTTTCAACAGTGGTATGGACTACCGTTTCCACACCGGCAGCACCGAGCTGGGTGAACGTTAACATTTCAAGTATCACTACTGAGGCCTCAAGTATCCCGAATATCGGCGCCGGCCTTTCCGCAATATACTTTGATTGTGTTCAAGGGGAAGGCGGGAATGATAGTGACTGGGTAACTATAACTACGTATACTGATACGGGTCTCGGTGAAAACACACTGTATGAAATCCGGGTAAAAGCAAGAAACGGAGATGGTGAAGAAACCAGTTACTCGTCCATCACAAGTACATATACTCTACTTTCAGCGCCATCAGATAGTGATATTTCTATCGCAGTAAGTTCTTCATCTTATCTAACCATCAGCGTAACTCCACCACCGAACCAGAATTCAGGACTTACAGGCTGCAAATTCGTTGAAGTCTCAGGAAATCCTGGTGGTTCAGGTAGTGATGTGCTGGTTGGTTCATACTCTTATGTAGATTCAGGACTTATAGAGAATTCTTCTTATACCTATCAGGCACGCTATAGGAATGGAAGTGGTATATGGACTGCACTTAATCCCGGAACAACGACAAGATACACCTGGTGTAGCCCGCCTACTGGATTTGTTGTTGAGCCAAAAGAAATTGGCGGAGAGCCACCAGCACTGAAGTTGACTGTCAGTACTTTCACCAATGACACTGTCGGGCTCTCCAGGTACTATTTCGATTGCGTGGGTGGTGGCGGTGATGATTCCGGATGGCAGGCCAGTTCTATATACTGGGACTTTGGTCTTCAGCCAAATACCCTATACAGTTACAAAGTTTACTACCGCAACGCAGAAGGTATAAATTCAGGTGCTTACCAATTGGTAAACAAATACACTTATGCAAACAAACCAGGAAAACCAACTGTCAAAGACCCGACCTCTACTTCACTCACTGTAGTGATAGACCAGAACGGGAATCCAGGGAACACCACTTACGCAATTTATAATGTTGAAAGCGCAAAGTATGTCCAGGGAACAGGACTGCTTGGCGACACCACTGACTGGCGAACATACGCTGAGTGGGGCGGGGCAAATGGTATTGTGAACACAGGGCTAACTCCAAGTACTACCTATACTTACCAGGTGAAAGCGCGGAATGGTGACCTGGTAGAAACACTACTAAGTGATATTTCAGATTCGGCGTGCACCAACCCGGAAGATACACCACCTGCGGCAATAACCAATCTTGCTGCTCAGTCAGGGTCAGGCAACGGCGAAGTACTCCTTTCCTGGACTGCACCTGGTGACGATGGCTGGTCAGGCCAGGCGTCACTTTATATAGTTAAGTACGCAAGTTATGCCTTAACAGAAGCTAACTGGCTTGCATCAGGTACGACTCTTTTCAAAGAATATACTGTTAGCAAGACTGGCGGTCAGTCAGATTCACTGACAGTCACCGGTCTTACGCTTGGAGCGACCTACTGGTTTGCAATAAAAACGCAGGATGAGATACCTAACACCTCAGACATATCCAATTCCACCTTTGCAGTTGCGATGCTTATTATTGACAATGACCCACCAACCCTTGTCTCAAGACAGCCAGCCGCTAACTCTTTTGGCGTTAGAGTGAACCCCACGATTAAACTTGTATTCAGCGAGCAAATGGATTCAGACTCAGTGAAACAATCTTTCAGTATCACCGCAGTGAGAAATAACCTCGGTCATGAAATCAACACGCCTGTTAACGGTGAACTTTCCGTGTCGCAGGACAATACCGAGTACACTTTGACTCCACATCTTGAACACAACCGGCAGTATCGCGTTAGCATAAGTACCGTGGCAAAAGACGACCCTCCTGGTTGCAACCCTCTTACTGTGTCACAAGTATGGGAGTTTGTCACAATATTTGACCCTGACGAAAGCAATGTAACGCTGGTTCAGGATAAAGAGACAGGAAAAGAACTATGCGAAGTATACCTTGCCCATGGAGCACTAAAGGAGCCGGGTTATGTACGAATCAGCACTTCACCTGTTAATGACCCACTTGAAGTTGACTCTGATTCGCTGTCACTTGCAATCGCAAGAAGAACAAAGTTCACAGACCCATGTCATTTCGTATTGCCAGCTTCAGTTCGCGAAGCAAATGCATACAAATCAGGCGGGACAAGAATTACTGATCGCTTTGGCGCATCCGTAAGTATCACTATTCCTTATGAAGACGAGGACGACAATGGTATCATAGATAATGTGAGCCCTGCTGTCCGGGAAACAGCTCTTGCGATATATTACTTTAACGAGGAGTATGGCAACTGGGTGTTAGTCCCTGGCTCGGTTGTTGATACCAGCGCAAACACAGTTTCCGCAGCAATTCCACACTTTTCTGTCTATGCAATAATGGGTGCAAGTGAGTATGACTTGAGCAATGCATACGCTTATCCTGTACCATTTGACCCTAATACAAACCCTGAGCATCGCGAAATAACATTTACTAATCTTTCAACGCAATGCAGGATACGCATATATACGCTCGCAGGTGAGCTTGTAGCTGACATAGAGCATGACGAGACAGCAGGAAGTGAAGTTGGTGTTGAGCCATGGGATGTAGCAAATTCTGGCAATCAGCCGGTTGCAAGCGATGTGTACCTTTACTATATAAGAAATGAGAAAAAACACAAGAGTGGTAAATTGGTGATAATCAGATGAGACAGCAAAGACCAACTGTCATTGCGAGAGGATTGAAGCTTGCGGTCACCGCGTTTCTCGCAATGACAGTTTTTGCTGCGTTAATAGTTTTTGTCGGCCTTAACTTAGTCTATGCTTCGGCGCCTGGCGCATCAACTGCAAACTTCCTGAAAATTGGGGTCGGTGCACGTGCTGATGCTCTGGCAGGCGCCTATTCACCAATATCTGATGACGTTAGCGGGATATACTGGAATCCAGCTGCGCTCTCTCTTGTGCATAGACCACAGTTTGGTTTCAGTTATGACCGTCTGGTAGAAGACATTAGTTACCAATTTGGTGGCTATGTATTACCAATTGCCGTGAGTCATTCCACAGGAATATTTACAACAACACCTATCAGGTATGGAACACTCGGTGTCGGAGTATATTATCTACCAGTAAATAATATAGATGCTTATGATATAGATAGCATACCAATAGGAACAGTTGATACTTACGACCTCGCTGCTTCTCTGAGTTATGCTTTGACATTGCCTGCGTACGAAAATCTCTCAGTTGGTATCACCTGTAAGCTAATACAGAAATCCCTTGCAGATAAAAAGGCATCCGGGTTCGCAATTGACCTTGGCACACTCTTCATACCGGACAGACAGTTCTTAGGAGGGGATTGGCAGGCTGCGGCATGCGTTGCAAACCTCGGTACCGGTCTTGAGTTTGTAAGTGAACGAAATTCATTCCCTCTGCTCTGGCGGCTTGGAGTGGCATACCGCCGTGAACTTCTATCCAATGACCTGTGCGCGTCAATCCAGATAACAGGAGCAAGTGACAATTCTCCTTATATATCCGTTGGTGTTGAGTACCTTGTGTGGCATATGTTTTCACTTCGTGTTGGTTATAACTCCAGTGCAAATCTCGACAAAGGTTTTCGTGCCGGTGCCGGTATTTCAACTGACCTTTTATCACTTGATTATGCCTACGTGCCGTTTGGTGTGTTTGGTAATACACATCGTTTCTCCCTTACTTTCAAATTCGGCCGCAAACCTGTTGGTATTGCAAAAGTCCGTGAAATGATTGAAGAACACTATGCTCTTGGCAGGCGCTATGTTCAGCAAGACCGTCTTATTACTGCGTATCGTGAGTTTGAAGAAGTGCTTAAACTTGACCCGTTTCACGATGGTGCAAAAACGGCACTTGCGAGCATAGAGCATGCATTTTCCGAAGCAAAGACAGCAGTTCAAGCAGAACGCAGGCAAAAAGAAGTTGACGAACACATCACGCTCGGTAAGAAGTATTTTGACCAGGGTGACCTGATAAAATCAAAACAGGAATTTGAGACAATACTGAAACTTGAAGCTGGTAACCAGATTGCTCTTAGCTATCTCAAAAAGATAGAAGGACTTTATCAGGAAGCCCTCAATCAACAAGTCGAGACATTGTTCAAGCAGGGAGCCGCCTACTTTGAGAAAGGAAAACTGAGTGAAGCAATTGTGCAATGGGAGAAAGTTCTTGAACTTAGGCCCGAACACGAACAGGCGAAAGAATACATAAAAAGAGCACAGAAACAGAAGGAAGAAAAAGAAGAGGCAACTCGCGAGAAACTACGCCAGGAGCGTCTTGAGAAGCTTTACAAACAAGGTGTTGGTTCTTTCGATGACGGGAAGTGGAACGAAGCGATTCGTTATTTTGAGGAACTTCTGTCGGTTTCAAAACCGTATCGTGACGCGGAAGAATATCTCAAGAAAGCGCGAGCAAAAAAACAGGAGCAGATTGAAAAGAACAAAGTAGAAGCAGAAGAATATTACATGAACGGGTTGAAAGAGTATTCTTCTGGCAATATCAAAGCGGCAATTTCTCTCTGGGAGAAAGCACTCCAACTCAATCCAGAGCATACAAAAGCAAAGAGGGGTCTGGAGCGCGCCCGCAAGGAACTTAAGTAGTGGCGAGTTTGTGCCCGGTTCACTAGAGACAGGTACAGGATATATTGACAGTAGTTTGTTTGTGGTGATATAATTCCAGGCAGGAGGAAAATTCGGTGAGTTTAAGAATAAAGTTCAGTATTTTTGCTGTCTTGCTGGTTGCAGTGGTAATCGTCGCTATTGCCTGGTTTTCGTTTACCAGCGAGCGGCGAATGTTGATAGAACAAATAGTATCCGGTGAAGACGCAATAGTCCAGAGTTTAGCAAAGGTTTGTGAAGAATCACTCATTACAGAAGACGACCTACTTGCTGTTAACTATATCAAAGACTTGATACGCCGCGAATCACCATCTGTTGTGCATGCGATGTTTGTTAGCACTGATGGAAGAATAGCTGCTTACAGTGACCCTGAAAAGCTTGGAACGAATATACCTGGTGAACTTGCACGGCTTATCGATAAGCAAGTGCTGGCTGAAAAAGCAGGTGTAACTATGCGTCATTCTTTTGACATTCAGTCATCCAGAACCCTGTTTGGCCACAACCAGCCAACACTCCTTGTGTGGCGACCAGTTGTAATTCATGGAGAACAGCGTGGCACATCACATGTTGGATTTGACCAGGAAGTTCGGGAGTCCGCCATCAGAACAACTCTGGCTCAGGCAAGGGTTCGCGTTTTCCAGGTAGCTGGCTTCGGCCTTATTTTTGGTATAATTGGTTCAATCGTTCTTGCGCATACAATGACAAGACCTATCAAAGCACTGGAAAGAGGTGCGGTTCTCATTGGGCAGGGTAAACTTGATACGCAAATCGCAATTACGAGTCACGATGAGCTTGGCAAGCTTGCCAGGCAGTTCAATGATATGGCTGTCAAGCTCAAAGAACTTGACCAGATGAAAGATGATTTTGTGTCAAGCGTTACGCACGAATTACGTTCTCCACTTACTGCAATAAAGGGGTACGTAAATTTTATGCTTGAAGGGCGTTCTGGAAATCTTACCGAGAAACAGCAGGAGTTCCTTACTATTGTAAAGAGTAACACGGCGCGGCTCGGCCGTTTCATAGATGATATCCTTGACCTGGCGAAATTTGAAGCAGGCAGGATGGATTTACATAAAGAACCGACCAGTATAAAGTCGGCAGCAGAAGAAATTGTGCAATTACTCCGGCCTCTCGCAGATGAAAAGAAGATTAATCTTAGCATTGAGGCGCCAGAAACATTGCCAGACATACTTGCTGACCCGGATAAGATAAGGCAAATAATCACAAATCTTGTTGGTAATGCTCTTAAGTTTACCCCGGATAACGGATGCATTACCGTGCGCGTGCAGGAGCAACCCAAAGAATTACTTGTATCCATTTCGGATACAGGGATAGGTATCCCCGAGGAGGCAAAGGATAAGATATTCAGTAAGTTTGAGCAGGTCAAAGGGGTAAGACAACGGACTAAAGGCCCAAAGGGCACCGGGTTGGGGCTTGCTATTGCGAAGGGAATTGTTGAGGGGCACGGTGGTAAGATATGGGTAGAGAGTAAACTCGATAAAGGTTCCACTTTCTTCTTCACGCTTCCGAAAGGTGGTGCTGTCACGGTACCAAAACCCTCCTCATCCGGGTTCTCAGACACATCGCAACCACAGTCGACTCCACCTTCCTCACCGACGAGCGATACAGGAGAGCAGAATGGCTAAGAAAATACTGGTGATAGATGATGAAGTTGCAATTGCTCAGCTAATCCAGTTGTACCTTGAAGACCGTGGATACGAAGTACAAATGGTTCTGAGCGGAACAGAAGCGCTGCCAAAAATACAGGAGTTCAAGCCGGATATCATAACACTTGACATTATGATGCCTGAACTTAACGGATTCCAGCTGCTTGAACTTTTAAAGTCAAAACCAGAAACTGCAGGCATTCCTGTAATTCTTGTTTCTGTTGTTGAAGGTCCACAGAAAGAAAGAGGTTTTCGCCTCGGTGCTGTGGATTTTGTTCCAAAGCCAATTGAGCCAGACGAGATGTTCAATGCTATTTCAAAAGTTGAAGACCAGATATCAGGCCTCCCTGAAGCAAGAAAAAAGACTGTCCTTGTAGTTGACGACGAACCAGATACAGGGCGACTACTTAAGGAATATTTGCAACAGCGTGAGATGCAAGTGGCGGTAGTAGATAACGGACCTGATGCGGTTGCTTTTGCACGAAGAGAAAGACCTGGCTTGATTGTTCTGGACCTGGTAATGCCCGAGATGGACGGATTTGCAGTACTGAAGGTTCTCAAGAGAGACCCTGTTACGGAAAGTATCCCAATTATTGTTCTCACCGCACATGATATGAAGGGTTACCGTGAAAAATGTCTTATGCTCGGCGCATCACAATACCTGACGAAACCATTTTCTGGCGAAGTCCTTGCAGGAGAAATAGAGAAGGAAATCAAGAAAATAGAAGAGAAGTAAGAAATATGGAAAAGCAGAGAATACTTGTTGTTGACGACGAAGTTGATCTTGCACGGCTCGTAGTTGAAATCCTTGAGGATGAAGGATACCGGGCAGAAGCAGTCTATACAGGCGAGGACGGACTTGCGAAGGCCCGTCAAACCATACCCAACCTGATAATTCTGGATTGGAAACTCCCTGATATGGAGGGTATAGACGTATGCCGTGTACTCAAGCAGGAAGAAGCGACTGAATCTATTCCCGTAGTAATGCTTACCAGTCAGTCATCTGAAAAAGATAAAATAAAAGGTTTGGAGACAGGTGCAGACGACTATATGACCAAGCCATTTGGTTCCGGCGAGTTGGTCGCTCGTGTAAAAGCAATTCTCAGGCGCACTAAACAGAGAGAAAAGACAACTGACGACCGCCTCGGACTACTTCAGAAATACATGCCAAAAGAACTTGCAGATAGAATTGTTTCCGGCTCAAGAGCAATTGAAGGAGAACGGCGTAATGTCACGGTTCTTCTTGCAGACCTCAGTGGTTTTACAGCACTTTCTGAAAAGCTTGACCCTGAGCAGGTAAGGTCAATTATAAATGATTGCTTTGGCATTCTTGCGCGTAGTATCTACAAGTATGAGGGAATTATAGATAAGTTCATTGGAGATGCTATTATGGCACTTTTTGGTGTACCACTTACACACGAGGATGACCCTCAGCGTGCACTAAAAGCTGCACTCGAACTGATGGAACTACTTGAGAAATTCAATACTGAGCGGCATCCGCCTTCCCCTTTAAAGATGAGGATTGGTGTAAATACCGGTATGGTTGTTGCGGGAGCGGTTGGTTCTGATTTGAAAATGGAATATACGGTTATGGGAGATACAGTAAATCTTACTGCGCGCTTACAGAGTGCAGCAGAACCGGGGCAGATACTTGCTGCTCAAAATACTTATCGCCGTGCTGTTCATGATTTTGTTTTTCAGCAGCTGAAGCCGATTTCTGTAAAGGGTAAGGAAGAACCAGTTAATCTGTATCTGGTTGTGAGCGAGAAACCACATGGTGAAATTCCGGAGGAATTTGGTAAACTGAAAATGCCACAGATGGTAGGTCGTGATAGGGAACTTGAACTTTTGAAAAACAATCTGGAACTCACAAAGCAGGGGCATGGGCTTGTGGTTTCTGTCTCTGGTGGTTCGGGACTTGGTAAATCACGGCTGATTTATGAATTTCAGAGATTTATCCCTGCTGACTCTGCACTGTTTCTTAAAGCGCGCTGTCAGTCGCTCGCTTTGACAAAGCCATATGCAGTTTTTCAGGAGATTATATCCGGTCTTTCCAAGTTTTTAAACCAGACGCCTCCGGATCTGGCCGGGATTGAGAAAATACATGTTTATGATACTTTGAAACAGTACATAGACAAGGCAACACAGACAAAACCACTTGTGATGATGATTGAAGACCTGGAATTTATTGACGACCAATCAAGAGAACTTCTGAATTATATTGTTGACCTGTTGCCAGAAAGACGAGTATTGTTGGTTTGTACTTATAAGCAGGAATTTAGTCATAGTTGGGCAGAAAAAACACACTACCGCGATATATCTTTGCAGGAATTATCAGAGGAGGAGCTTTCACGGATGTTAAATTCGATGCTCCTGGAAGATAAACTATCTCCTGAATTGAAGACGCTTGTTATATCACATGCTGAAGGCAATCCTTTGTTCCTTGAGGAAATTGTTAAGTCGCTTGTTGACTCCGGGACAATACAAAAGAAAAATGAAAGTTGGTTCCAGTCAAAAGACATCTCGGAGATACCAGTGCCAGAAACGATAAGCGCTGTACTGCTTTCCCGGCTAGACCGTCTTGGCGAAAAGGCAAAACGGATTCTTCAGCTTGCGTCTGTCATAGGTCGCACTTTTAAGTATAACATGCTCAAGGAACTATACCCTGACGAAGTTGCTTTGAAGGAGCAACTCTCGCGGCTTCAGCAGCTGGAAGTCGTATTTGAGAAGAGTGTCTATCCAGAAAAAGAATACATATTCAAGCATGAGCTTACCAGAGAAGTGATGTATGACAGTTTGCTCATAACCCAGCGCGAAGAACTATCCAGGAAGATAAAAGGCATGATGTCTTAACCGGAGATGTCCTGCTGGCATAACCTTATGGCGTAGACAATCTGAGATTGGGTTTTTCCTTTGACGGTTATTTCCTTTCCAGGACCACACACACTGTCTTCCGGGATTTTGCAGTTCTCATAAACGTCCCGTGTAATCCAGACCTCTGCGAACGGTTGACAAACCCTTTATCTTAAACAGGCAAGAAGACCCCCATCCATAAGGGTGGGGATGAATTGCCCTCTTGACAAATGATTCTTTTTGTGACACAATCTTCTTGAAAGAGCAATCTTTCCCTGGTTCGGAACGAGCCTGCGTGAAACTGCCCTCGGGCTTGGTAAAGTACGCGAAGCTCCTTGCAATAGCGAGGGGTAGTTCACCACGTGTTGTTGAATAGTTTTAGAAGTTTTTGTTTAAGACTATCTATTACGAAGGTGAATTGCGGTAACTCAGGAACTAATGGTCCTAACCACTGCTCCCATGTTTTAGCAACATAGTTCAACAAGGTTTTATTAAAGAATACTTCTGGACTGTTAAACTCTACTTTCCGAACCTTGCATTTTTCTAAAAAGAGATTTGGCAATATTTGTGTTCTTAACTGACCTGAATAATGGTTTAGTATTTTCCAAATGTCATAATAATCTCTTGCCGGTGAACGGCTCCATCCGCGGTCTTTTAGTTTTTGGAACTGTTGTAATATGGTACGCATTTTTTCGGCTACGATTTCTTCAAGTGAATATACAAGAATTTCCTGAACGAACTTCTCTCCATAACCGTGAATTATTTCTCTTTTCTCGGGTTCCATCTTTACGGGTTCGTCTACAGTAATCTCAATCATTACCTTAGGCAGAAATTGATGGTGCCAGGGAAGTTTACCTTTTACGGTAAATGCCTCTTGAGCAGCTGGATGAGGTTCTTTTTCTATGTATCTCTCTGCGTCTAATTCCAGAGGTGAGAACTCTTGAGCCAGTTCAGTAGCTAACTTACAGGAGCGTCGTATTTCATCCTCAAGTTCGCCTTTCCTTGGGGCACTTTGTTCAGCAGTAAAGTCAAGGTCCTCCGAAAATCTGTAATCCCCAAAATAACACTTTTTCAAAGCAGTCCCACCTTTGAAGATAAGCCCATTTTGTAACTTCTCATTAACTCCGATGCCAGCTAGTGCCCAGGAAAGTATATAGTCGCGCTCTATTATTTCCCATAACAGGCCAGTATTTTCTCTCACTTCTTCAAATCTTTTTCTCAGTGGTTTCATCTCATAACTTTACCATGAAAATTTTCCTGAATCATCCATCGCTTATTACAATAGCCCTTTCTCGGCCCAGTTGGGTCAAGAACGCGGTATCCGTTGATAGGAACACACTCAATTTTCTGTAATATCGAATTCTCTATTCCTAATCTATCAAGTATCCAACCTAATCTCTTAGCAACAACGGCACCGAGCCGGATGGAATAGTCAGCCATTTTATTCAAATCTAACTTAAAATATTGTGATTCAAACGCAGAATAAACTTGTACCCA
This sequence comes from uncultured bacterium, assembly GCA_964622465.1. Taxonomy (GTDB): domain Bacteria; phylum CG03; class CAZUQH01; order CAZUQH01; family CAZUQH01; genus CAZUQH01. The sequence continues at coordinate 20,081 of CAZUQH010000024.1, forward strand.
ACCACCAAAGTAATTTGGAACAACAAGTCCATCTATCAGTGTTCTCTCAGGGTCTGTTATCGTTACTCTGGCTTCTCCAATCCAATAGTCCTTAGTGCCGAAAAATCTTTCTGGCTTTACTCTGACAAACTCATAAAAAACGCCATTTATCTGACGACTGGAGCTTCTTTGATTGCTCTTACGCCACTTAGCTGACCTTGATGCAGCAATTCTTTGTGTAGTTGTAATGTACACTCTATGTGGTATCTGTTCTGTCATGCCGTGAAAATGTAAAGCAGACCAATGACTTACAGTAGATGGATGAACCAATGCCATAGCAATCTCGAACTCATGAATAGGAGCCATACCGGGGAAAGAAGAGGAAATAGTGTAAAGGCCCTTCTTAAGACGAACTATCCAACCGGTGTTAGAGAGATGGTGTAAAGATTCAACTACGTAACTATTTGCTATTCCAGAAGAAGTCCCGGCTCTTCGTGCGTCTTGTACGGTAAATATACGCTTACCATCCCAGGACAACTTCCTGAGCATTTCTATGCCTAACATGGTATGTTTTTGATTCTTTACAACATTCATTGGAAACCCTCCAATTATCGCATCCTTTTGTTACAACTTTTGCACTCCATTTATAACTATTATAATGAAAAAATTGGAGAATGTCAAATTATCCTTACCAAATTTCTAATAACCTACTGGATGAGGGGCGCTTTTGAAAGGTTTTTTATAGTTGTTTGTCGACAGAGAGTTTTAT
>CAZUQH010000025.1:0-20540 GCA_964622465.1 uncultured bacterium
TCCTTTTTTCTCAGAAAGTGATGTACTTTAAGTGGTGAGAAAAATGGCGGGGACGACGGGGTTCGAACCCGCGAATCTCTGGCTTGACAGGCCAGTGTGCTAACCACTGCACCACGTCCCCACTTTAAACTACTCTGTATTTTCTGGTGGGCGAAGCAGGATTTGGACCTGCGACCTTCTCGGTGTAAACGAGACGCGCTCCCACTGCGCCATTCGCCCACATAATCCTTAAAGATTTTGGTGGGGCGTGCGAGAATTGAGCTCGCGATTACTGGCTTGAAAGGCCAGTGTCTTCACCACTAGACCAACGCCCCGCATGTCTTCTATACTTGTTAGTATATACCAAAAATGACTGTTTCTGTCAATTTCTTCTGTCGTTAATTCTCACAGCATCGTGAATTCACGGTCTAGCACCCTGTATTGGATTGCTTCTGCGATATGCTCGGTCTCTATGTCCGGTGTACCAGCCAAATCAGCTATAGTCCGTGCGACTTTGGTGACCTTGTCGCATGCGCGAGCTGAAAACCCAAGCCGTCCGATTGCCTCAGAAAGTAATCTAATTCCATCTGCATTGAGCCGTGCATATCGCCGGACGTCCCTACCTTTCAAATGGCCATTGCAGTAAGTACCTGGCTGTCCCGAAAAACGCCGTAACTGCCGTTTTCGTGCATCCTGAACGCGAATTTTTACCTCTGAAGATGGCTCACTGTCTATACTTACAAGTAATTCTGAAGTGCGTACTGCCGGGACTGTTATTTGGATGTCAATTCTATCAAGTAATGGGCCGGATATACGGTTACGGTAACGCTGAATGTCAATTGGACGGCAACTGCAGGGTTTCTGTGTGTCTCCCCAGTGCCCACACGGACACGGATTCATTGCTGCGACAAACATAAACCTTGCTGGATAAACAACCGAAAACCTCGCACGTACGATGCGGACGCTGCCGCTTTCTATCGGCTGCCGGAGTGCCTCGAGAACGCTGCGTGGAAATTCTGGCAGTTCATCCAGAAACAAAACACCATTATGTGCAAGAGAAACCTCACCAGGGCGCGGGATTTCTCCACCACCGATAAGACCTACCGCGGAACTTGTATGATGTGGAGCACGGAATGGCCTATCAGTGATGAGACCGCCTCTACCATCAAGCAATCCGCCTGCACTGTATATTCTGGTTGTTTCAACTGCCTCGTTCAAACTCATATCAGGAAGTATGCCTGGCAAGCACTGCGCAAGCATGGTCTTGCCGCTTCCAGGAGGTCCGACCATAAGTATATTATGACCGCCAGCTGCTGCGACTTCAAGCGCGCGGCGTGCAAAACTCTGTCCGTGTACTTCTGCAAGGTCAACGTACGTCCTCTTCCTCCGTTGAATCGCTTCATAATGTCTCTTGTCCGGGTCAATTACTTCTCTGCCTGACAGAAATTCAACTGCCTGTTTAAGCGTACCTACTGGATATGCCGGCTTTGAAGGAACCATTGTTGCTTCGGCACAATTCGCCTCTGGTACAATAATACCTTTTACTTCCTTTAATCCTGACATACCGAGAATGACAGATAAAATGCCTTTAACCGGTCTAACCAGTCCGCTTAGCGCCAGTTCCCCCAGAACAAGATACCCACACGTTGCTTCCGGCGCCAGGATACCACTAGCTACCAACATACCCAGAGCAATCGGAAGGTCAAATGCAACGCCTTCTTTCTTTATGTCAGCTGGAGCGAGGTTTACGGTTATGCGACTTGCATTTATTTTATAGCCCGAATTTTTTATCGCTGTGAGAACTCGTTCTCTGCTTTCCCTGACCGCAGGGTCCGGGAGTCCAACAATTGAAAAAGACGGTAGTCCATTTCGGATATCTACTTCTACGCGTAATGGGTAGGGGTCAACTCCTATAAGTGCAGCAGAAAGAATTGTGGCGAGCATTGCCGGGTCCTCCTTTTGAATGGCTCCTAAGGGCTGTAACTACGAATATTGAAATGCGTTTTGAATCAAGTGCGGCCTGGTTCCTGATATTGCAACCACGTCAAATCTTACAGGTACTTCTTCTAAATTATGGTCAGACAAATACAGGGAAGCTAATTTTGAGAGTCGTTTTCTTTTTCGAAAGTCCACTGCTTCCTCAGCCACACCGCAGCGTGCGCTATCACGTGTTTTTACTTCAATAAAACACAAGTATTTTCCTTCTCTGGCTACAATGTCAATTTCACCGGCACGACAATGCCAGTTTCTCTGTAGAATACGGTACCCGCGTGCTTGAAGAAAACCAACGGCTATGTCTTCACCCTGCCTGCCAAGGAATTTCGGGTCACGCACTTTCAATCCTTGCTGCCTTACCCTGTTTACCTCTCAGATAATATAGTTTCGCCCTGCGTACCTTGCCACGTTTTGTTACCTTGATACTTGTGATAACAGGCGAATTAACCGGAAAAGTCCGTTCCACGCCAACGCCATACGAAACGCGTCTTACTGTAAACGTTTCGCCAATGCCAGAACCGGCGCGTGCTATTACTATGCCGCTAAAAGTTTGCTTTTTCTCTTTATCTCCTTCTTTCAATTTTGTGGTAACAGCAACGGTATCTCCTGGTCTGAATTCAGGCAAATCTTTCTTTTTCATACCATCGGTAATTTCTGATAGTATATTCATTTCTTCCTCCAATCATTGAGTAAGTCGGGACGGGTGGTATAGGTATTCTTTCTCGCTTGCTCCCGTCTCCATTTATTAATTGCTTCGTGGTTGCCAGACACAAGCACATCCGGAACTTTCATACCTTTATAATCAGGCGGCCGGGTATAATGCGGCCAATCAAACGTATCCCTGGAAAAGGTCTCCTCATCGACTGCTTCTTTTTTAGTAAGGACACCTGGAAGCAGCCGTACGACTGCTTCTATAACCGCGAGCGCTGGCGCTTCTCCTCCAGTAGTTATAAAATCACCGATTGATATTTCATCAGTAATTAAATGTTGCCTGACACGTTCATCAACACCTTCGTACCTGCCACAGATGAGAATTAGATGTCTCTGGCGGCTAAGCGCTGTGGCAAGAGTTTGGTCAAAACGCTTCCCCTGTGGTGAAAGTAATATTATTCGCCTGCCTTCAACGTCACCGCTCTCACGATGACAGATGTCCTCTACCGCTTCGAAAATCGGCTCTGGCTTTAATACCATCCCTACGCCGCCACCATACTGATAATCATCAACTTTATGGTGAGGGTCATGGCTCCAGTCCCGCAATTGCCAGGCATTTATCTCTACGGCACAGGACTTCCGGGCACGGCCAACAATACCCACTCCTGTTGCTGCCTCAATAATTTCTGGAAAAACAGCGACTACGTCTATCCTCAATTATTCTCTTTCAGGTGGCAGGTTGCGTATTTTCCTCTGGAACGCCTGGTGCCCCTGCTATTTTCAGGAGAGAACGGACTGTTTCACTTGCCTGCGCACCATGCTTGAACCAATACTCAATCCGGTCGTATTTTAACTTTACCTTGTCCTCCGGCTGAACTGCCCTGGGATTATAAGTACCAAGGATTTCCAGTTCTGCGCCGTCACGCTGCTTACGCCGGTCAATCGCCACGATTCTAAAATAGGGATCGCTCTTAGCGCCTATTCTTTTTAATCTGATGCGTACCATATTTCTTACCTCCGATTGCACGACGAAGTTCCTTAAGGGTTTCCCCTGGTTTGCTGCTACCAAACAGGCATGCTCCTATAACCAGAATTGTCGCTCCTGCTCTAACAGCACGGCGCCCCGTCGTTATATTTATGCCTCCATCGACTTCTATCTCAACGTCACTTCCTTTTCGGTCAAGCGTCTGCCTGAGGCATTTTATCTTCTCAAGTGTTCCAGCGATGAACTTTTGCCCGCCATATCCCGGGTTCACGCTCATTAATAATGCTAAATCAATTTCGCCTAAATACGGGTATATCCCGGATAAAGGGGTGCCTGGATTGATACTCAAACCAGCCGAGATTCCAAGTGCACGAATCTCGCCAAGAAGCGGCCCCGGGTTAGGCACTGATTCACGATGTATAATTATTCTACTTACGCCTGCCTTAAAAAACGGCCGGATGAACATTCCTGGTTCCTCAACCATAAGATGCGCTTCCATTGGTATCCGGAAACGCCTGGTCAACGTTGACACGACACCCGGACCAAACGAAATATTTGGAACAAAGTGACCGTCCATAATGTCGAGATGAACCAAATCTGCACCTGCACGGATAACCTCGTCTATCTGTTTTCCAAGTTTGGTGAAATCGCAACTCAATACAGAAGGAGCTATTTTTACCGAATGAGATTGCTTCGTCACCTGCGCAGGCTGAAGCCTGCGGCTACCGCTCCTCGCAATGACAGTATTCAATATAGATGGTGCTATTTTTACCATTTGCTTTGTTCAACCAGAATGCCATCGGAAAATATTTTTATGGTAGCCGGACCAGCGGCATCAACTGAAACGTCTACTTTGGAACCAGGCATCTGCTTGCTCCTGTAAACTTCCCGCTCACCAGTAGCATCCTGAATTACTATCCTCAATTCTTTTGGTTCAATACCCTGGCTCACTTCATAGTGCACTGGTATTGTGCGAAGCAATGCACCAGAACCCTCCTTGCGTGCAACCGTAAACAGGACGTTCTCATTGATGGTTATGGATTCATAAGGAAGCGGTTCTTGTTTAAGAATCGTACCTTCATACTGTGTCTCAGAAACTACGTATTCAACCTCAGCTCGCTGCATACCAAGTTCTTTCAGGCGATTTTGTGCGCGTATTACGTCTTCGCCAAGAAAATTTGGCATTACCTGAGCACCGCTAGCCGCTGCTGCTTCGCTGACCACTAGATTGACCATCTGTCCCGGTGTTATTATCTTGTCCGGCAACGGTTCCTGCCCAAGAATGACGTCTTCTTGCTCGCCAGAAGGAACTCTCGTTACCTCCCCGATTTGCAAGCTATCCTGATAGAGTATAATACGCGCTTCTCTTAATGATTTTCCCGTTATGTCAGGCATATATATCTGTTGGCTGCCTGTAGAGAGTATGACCTTTACAACCTTGCCTGACCTAACTCTTGTGCCAGGTTCCGGCCGCTGCGAAATCACGTAGCCCGAAGGGATGGACTCGTCATACTTTTCACCAACTTTCAATATATATAATTTTTTATCCCCGAGTACTTCTATCGATTTCTGTAGAGAAAGGCCTTCAACATTCGGCACAAGCACTTCCTTACGGTGATGCACAATAATAGAGAGAAGCCAATCACCCAGGAATATAAGGATAACACCAGCGCATACGACAATACCGACAGTCCGCCAAAAACGTATTATGACGACCTCCCGAGATGACTCCCTGTGCTTATGCGCGCTCCCTGAAGATACTCAGGCGCACTCATACGGCGCCGCCCTTCTTCCTGAACTTCCTGGACAACAAGCGCACCGCTTCCACAGGCAACGACAAAACCCTGGTCTTTTACGATTTCAACTATCTGACCAGGTGCTTCGGTGGGTACTCGTGCTCTATTCCAGGGTAATGCTTGCCAGAGCCGCAGGCGATGCCCGCGAAAGAACGTCCACGCCCCAGGCCATTCTTCAAGAGCACGGACCTTGCAGCATATGTCTTCTGCTGGCACTTTCCAATCTATAATCCCGTCTTCTTTTATTAAAAGTCTTGCAACCGTTGCTTCATCGGACCGCTGTCGCACGGGTTTTATTTCATCTTTCTCTAATTTTGTCAGCGTATCCATAAGTAATGGGATAGAGGCATGCATCAACCTGTCACGTAATTCGCAAAAATATTCTCCGGGCGCAATCGGGACCTCCCGTTGCGCAAGGATATCGCCTGTATCAATATGTTCATTAATCAAGAACAACGAGACACCTGTCATGCTTTCTTTATCGAGAATTGCCCATTGAATTGGTGCCGGGCCGCGATATTTTGGTAATAAAGAAAAATGGACATTCACAATTCCGAAGCGCGGAATCTCAAGCACCGGACGTGGCAAAATTTTTCCAAACGAAACCAGGACGCCAGCATCTGGTTTTAGTGAGCGGAATGCATCCAGAAAATCCTGACCGCTGAGTTTTTGTGGTTGAAGACAGCGGATTCCGTGGGTTTCCGCCCACATTGCTAATGGAGCACGCTCTATCTTAAGCCCACGCCCTTTTGGCTCATCCGGATGCGTTACCACCGCAATAACTTCGTGTTCCGATGCACATAGGGTCTCAAGAAAACTTGTAAGATAGCCGGGGGAGCCAAAAAAAACAATTTTCATCAGCATAGGGGCTGTAACGCAATAATGGTCTCTCATTATAACAACTGGCAGAAACAGTGTCAATCAGTGGAGAGCGTGAACACAAAGCGGGTTAGTAATTCCTCAACTGAATCGAGTCCGTCTGGGTTGGCTGTTTCCCACGGTTCCATCAAAGTCCTCTGGTAATAACTTCTGTACCCAAATTCGCTGGCTATACCCAACCTGAGCATACCAAAAGGAAACTCCGTTCCTGCGCTTATAAATACCATATCAATATTCTTATCAGCACCATACCAGGGTTCATATCTGAAACCAAACCATAACGGAGAGCCACAATCAGTGAAGCATTCAATCCCTCCTCTGAATTCCGTCGTATCTTTAAGAGCTGCATTGGAGTTCTCCCATCGTCTTGTAATCACGTCAAAAGAGAATCTATTCCCGCGTGTACCGCCAGAAAGATATTCAACGCCTACTCCAAAATGACCCGGATACATAAACTGGTTTTCTTTCAATTTCTTTTCCATACCGAAAGAACATCCAAAGGCCCAGCAAGTGTCGGTATTAAAGTCCATCCCGATATTGAAACCTGCACCACTTATTCTGCCCTCCAATTTTGGCGCTATGCTTCTACCAAAATCAGATACAGTACCATCCGGATAACTTTTTTTACATTTAGATTCTACCATCCCGTAGAGAATTTCATAACTGGCGCCGAGCGTAATGCCTTTCCCTGCGCCAACGGAACAACCAATGATATTCGAATGGACAATACCTGACCTCTGTATATTTTCAGTATGGTTCAGTGTGTAATCAAGGTCCATTATGTTGCGCTTAGATTCATATCTGAAATCGTAAGCAGGACTCCACAGATAACCGAGCCATAATTCTCCAATTTTTGCTGCCATGCCTGCACTCTCAAGTCCAAAATATGCCCTATCATTTGCTTGATAAATCTCGTAAATCCTCTCGCTAAACTTATTATATTCTGGATGAGTATATGATTCATTGAACCCTGCAATGCATCCACTAAACTCAGCGGTAAAACTACTTTTGATTTTACTTAACCCGGCAGGATTCAAAGCAAGTACAGAAGGACCGCAACCACCTGCTATTCCGGTACCTCCCATACCAACAAAACGAGCGGAAGACAGGCCGTACATCGGGTCGCCATACAGAACACTGCCTGGCCGGGTATATGGAAATACTATGGACACATTGGTCATTGCTATTGAAATGAACATTAAAACCCTGACTCGCTTTGTCGTGTTATTCATAATTCTTAAAGTAAAGATGGTACGGGATTGCTTGCGCAGGCTTCGGTAGCCGCAGGCTTTAGCCTGCGCAAGTCCAGCGCAACCTGAAGGTTGCGGCTACAGCTTGGCGGCTACCGCGTTCCTCACCAGTGATAACTGAACTCTACTCCGTAATTCAGGGCGTGTCCAAGACCACGCTCTATACTCTCCATAGGAAATCCGTCGTAACTTTCCACACTACAAGGGCCTACCATATATCTTATATCAGTCCGTTTATCACGCATAACCAGTGCAACCGTGATATTGTCGCTTAAACTGTTGCGTAGCTCTATATAAATCTTTCTGCCGGTATTTTCCATGAAATCAAATGGCAACCTATTGTCTATGCTCCAAAGAGACAATCCACGCGAACAGTCCCAGAGCACGTATCCGATTGAGATGTTGAGTTGAGGTACAAGAGAATAGCTCGTACCAAAACCAACGTAAGAGCCCTGCATGCGGCTTTCGTTATATCCATTTGATGGTGAGATTCTCAACTCTTTCTGTTTATGGAGCAAATCAACTCTAAAGGTAGCCGATAAAGGCAGCTGGAACGTCGTCCTACATAGAGTTTCACTCGTAATATCACCATTATGTTCGCAATCAAGCTGATATATTTTCTGGCTGAGATGCAACCGCATCGCTCTCGCTATCCTATACTCAATCTCGGCTTGTATACGATATGAGTGGGCGTTATTACTTATTTTCTTACGCGTATCATATAGATAACTATTCCATACGTCAACGTAAGCACGTGTTATTTTCAGTTTTTCAGTCAACGGATATTGCATCTCAAGATACAAACCTTTCTCTGCTTTTGGCTGCGGATTTGCATCAACGATATTTGAATAGTAAGGATTGTTCATCATGTAATCACAGTTAAACATCGTGCGGTCAAATCTGGAGTGCTCACTAAAACCACGGCAATATGGATTATCGTAGTCCACATCATACCACCGCCAGAGAGCAAGCAGCTTCAAACCACTGATATCAGCAGTTACTTTGATTGCCCGTGCTTCGCCACCATGCAGGAGTTTACCATACTCTGCATCTAATCCCAGGTTCCACATCATAATCCCTACATCGGCACCCAGCACTGTGCGTGTGCGCTCTTGAAGAATATTCTCATACTCAGGGCATGTCCCTGAAAACTGGTCGGAGTAATATTGCCCGTTACTGGTGTCCTGGATAAATACCGTGCCGGAATCGGGATGGAAATTGCGGTTAGCGCAACTTTCAAAACCAGTGAGAGCTATATGTGCTCCAGGAAGCCCATGAAGCACGGGGTTTAATTGAATTCTGCCTCCTGAAACACGCTCGCAGAATTTATTGGTTATTTCGTCGTCACGGATAATGTCCGAAAAGTAACAGTTGATAGTCCCGTCAGAATTTACGATAGCATCTTTAGTACCGTGTGAATAGAAATAGATGAAGTCCATACATCCGACTTTCAGTTCACTTGCAATTCCATCAAGATTGAATTCATCTCCTGCTTCATCCTGGTTATCAACGTACGTATCGCCATAGATACCGGAAGTCCGCCATATCCTGCGTGGAAAAAAGTAGGGACTGGAATCCATGACAAGTCCCAGACCGAATGAAGCGCTATAATTACCGGCGTAAAGCGAGCGAATTGGGCCGAGATTTTCTACTCCAATAAAACGTTTTGATAACGGTACGTCAAATACTGGAAATTTATGGTCAGGAGGGTTCCAATTCCGGCCATTCCAGTATGTGCCTGTCCATGCCGCTCCTGCGGAGGCCTTCCCAAGCTTTAGACGCAAATTTACCTCCGGGATATCAAGTATGTCGTTAGAGCGCAGGTCCGGATCCGCAATCGTCTCAGGCAGGAACGTATCCAGCGGCATCCGCGCCCACTTATATTTAAGCGAACCATGCAAACTCCCTGCTCCTGTACAATTTGAGACACATAATCCCGGAATGACACACAGCGTCACTAAAAGCGAACGAAGTGGATGTAGGTGCTTTATCACGCTTTGACCCGAGAATTGTTTTTCAAGTGAAAAGGTTCTGCGCGAAGCGCAGGTTCTTATCATGATTAATCTTCCTCAAAAATAATCCTAATGTCTTTTATTTGATTGGCGTCTTTGCCGGCTGGGGTCCTTGCGCCAAAACGGAACCCGCAGGAAAACTGGTGAGTCATGTTGAGATACTCATGAGTTTGACAGCCGTAGTCAACAAAAACTCTGTCTGTGCGGACACCAAGCCCGGCCGTAAAAGATGTTGGCTGTGTCTGGATACCAGCCCTCAACAGAAGCGACCCTGTCAGCATAAATTCCACTCCGAAATGGAGTTCGGTTGGATAACCTGTTTCGCTCGCAATATCAAACGCAGATACGAACTCCACAGTTGGATTCCAACCAATACCAACCGTAATGCGCCCTGGCAGATTGAACGGCTCAAATGCGCCAAACCGCGGGTTATTCCAATTACTCACCATTGCACCTGCGTGAAGAGCACCGCTTATGTCAACAAGTACACCTGCATCCATTGAGAAAACGCAGCCTTTTCCATACATGTCTCCGAAGTCAACGCTCATACTCTTCAAAACAATCCCGAAAGAAAAAATTCTATCGGTTCTTGGTCCACAGCTATTTGACCCGTAGCCAACGCTAAGAACTCTTTCAGTTAGTAATTCCTGACTTCCAAGTAATGAATACGAAAAACCCAATCCACCCAATGCGATGCGCGTTCCACAAACAAGTACCTGCTGGTTTATGTCTAAACCGAATGGTTTACGGGTCATAAACGAAGTTTGAAAACCACACTGTTTGGATAATCCGGCAGGATTAGCAAAAACCGCATCTGCACCGGAAGTTACTGCGACCGATGCTCCGCCCATTCCTGTCACGCGCGGACCATGACCATCCAACTCAAAAATTGGATAAGCGTCCTCAACCACAGCGAAACATAGTAACGAAAATATTATGAGTATCTTCTTTTTCATCTTTTGAGAACTATCCCCTTGCACCGGATATTGTTTGGTATCCTTTGGTAATTTTTTCCGATTACCTCAACGTTTCAAGCACGGCAATTGAGTGTTCTACGTGTTTAGATTCCCCCTTAAAAGTATCCTCTAATCGCAAATGAATAATGTATATTCCCGGGGGGACTACATCGTTATTTTTAGTTCTTCCGTCCCAGGAATACATACGCTGGTCAGGATATGGACTCCAGACAGCATCTTCCATTAGAGTTCTGATACATCTTCCTTTCAAATCAAACACGCGTAAAGTGAACCTCCCGGTTTCAGGTCCGTTATATTGAACTACGAGCTTCTCGCCCTGAGATGGCTTAAACCGCCTTTCCGAAACCGAGAGAATTGCTTGTGCGCTGCTTTTCGTTGGAAGCTCACCCGATACACTGACACAACTTTTGGTGATATCAAAAAGACCACGTGGTAGGAGCTGGTATCCAGAGTTGTATGGTTCCTCATAGTCATACTGACTGGCAACGCCAACGATATCCACCAGACAATCCGGCGTCTCTGTCCCATCTATATCAGTGTCCTTATCGATACGCATAGTAACCTGGCCAGTATTATCCCTGATAGTAACGTTCCCATTACTATTTTCAGAAGGATACGTATCCAGAATCCGCACGCCGGCTATTTTTATGAGTTTAGATTCATATCGTTCACCACCGTTGTTACCGGTGTCCGACATAGCAGAAAGCTGGGAACAAGTTACTGTGACCGCAGATGGCAGGCAACTTGAACCCGAAATTTCTATCAGTTTGCTTATCAGGACAGTCAAACCATTAGACTGACTTAACTCACCTGTCGCAGTAACACGTGTCCCCGGACCAAAGTCAGTATAACCCGAATCCCATGGAGCGGACGTATCATAAAGACAAATGCCGCCTGTCTCGTCCTGGATGTACAAAGGTCTGTAAAATGGGGGAGGCATTGAACCAAAACCTCCTCTCGCACTGGTAGCAACTCCGGTTACCGTAAATGTTGACCCATGGTAAACTGGAACGCCACCTGCGTCGTTCTCACGCAGAACGTCTATCCTGGTTATAGACGAGCAGTCATACTCCGTAAACAAGAGGAGCATAAGTGACAAAAAAATCCCTGTCTGAAACCTTGCAATTGTCACTTGAGTCCGCTCACCACTGCTACTGATTCGTGTAATTTACTTTTTCCACCATTTGCATGGTCTGCTTCAACCTGCAAAACATAAATACCGGGTGAGACCGTGCGGTCAATTGCATCGTCCCCGAACCATTCTAACGTGCGTTGACTCGGTGAGACACCACCCCATGTAATAGATTCTGCAAGTATCCGGACTACCCTGCCGCGTAAATCAAAAATGCGTATCGAATATCTCGCGTCTTCCGGGCCGTTGTAAACCAGGCGGAGCGGAATCTTTCTGTGTGGGTCAAATTTCCTCGGCGTAACCTCGACACCCAGAACCTCGCAGGGTTGTTCCGGCTCTGCTTCATACTCTATTGCGCTGTGGCTATTCTGTGGGTCAGCAACTTCTCTTGTCTGAAAATCGTTCCTATTATTATCTGTATCCACGCCATTGCCGGAATATTCATCAGTTGCACCTGGCCTGCGTTCAATACTCGGATGTGGCTGGCGTGCACTCACGTATGGAGCAGGCGCGCAATTCTCTTTGCCGCCCTCGGTCAGCTCTTCATCTGGATAATAAGTTCCACTACGATACCAGCCGACGCTGTCTACCAGCACTCCTTTGTTATCTCTGATTCCAAATGCGCCTGCCTTGTACATATATGCCATCGACTGGCTGTTCCCTGTCCCAGTGAGATAATCGTATGTGTAGTCAGGTTGCACTGTATGGCTATAACCATCGCATACGCAAAGAACGTAACTGTATGGCCTCATTATCGTACCAGTTGGAAATTCAAGCAGTATGCAGTCCTCGGTGACATCGGATGGGCTTTGTTCGTCTTCCCTGTAAACTAACTTCCAGCCAGATAACGGAACAAGTGATTCGGTGGGGTTATATAGTTCGACAAAGTTGTCGGCAGGATTGAAGTCGGCAGTATACCCCTCAATTTTTATTTCGCTTATAACAACGTGGCCGGCGGACGGCGCAGCAATACTTTTGCTGACAGGGAGTGAAAAAAGGACAGAGGTGAGTGGAAACAGAAGTGAAAAAAGAACTGCTCTGAAAAGAAAACCGCCGGGTCTTTTCTGCATGCTGGGTACCTACATTTTAGAATATAACACAAAGAACGTACGCTGTCAAATTCACTTATTTACTACTGCGGAGTGCGTCGAGTTCCTTACGGACTGCTTCGTCTTTCGGGTCAAGCTTCAGAACCTGCTCAAACAATTGTATACAACGTTCACGATTTCCTAATTTGAGCTCGGTCAAAGCGAGGTTCTTTAGCGCACCGGTATTGTCTGGTCTGGTCAAGAACGATGCCTGGTAATACCTTCTCGCATTCGTATAATCCTCTTGTAAATAATATATGTTTCCCAGATACAGATTAGCAATGTAGTTGCCCGGGTCAAGCCCAAGCGCTGCACGGTAACGCTCTGCTGCTTCAGAGAGCCGCTGTTCCCTGCGGAACCGGTCTCCTGCTTCAATATGCTCCTGGACCTGACGGTCAACCTCGAGAGCTTTTTCTGGCGACACGCTACGAACTCTTGCCTGTGCTATACGTAAGTTAGCCATTGCCTGTTGCATTGCAGGGTCTCTCTCAAGCGCTTTTGTATAACAAAACACTGCCTCGCCCCATTTATCCTGCTTCGAATATGCGTAACCAAGATTGTTCCACATCGGGGCATCAAACGATGCATAAGATGTCGCAGGGGCTAACAAATCAGTTACTCTTTCCATTTCGCCACGGTCAATGTATATCTTTGCTATTATGTTATATGGCTGAACTGCGAGCGGGTTTATTTCGAGCGCCTTGAGCTCCCATGCAAGCGCTGAATCTTCGAGCTCTCTTTTTTCAGAATCTGTCTGTGTCCTCATACCCTTGTAGTAATACGCTGCACCGAGAGCAAATGGTATTTCATCATATCCGTAGTTAACTCTCCACGCATTCTTTTGCGAGCCAATACAATCGTCGTATCTGACAGCAGTCATATACGCATTGCCAATCTCGTAGTGCGTATCTACGTAAGAAGGGTCTATTCTGCACGCTGTCTCAAATTCCTCGATTGCTCTATCCCACTGTTGTCTGCTTACGGCCATCCTTGCGCGAACAAAGTGGGTACTGCCTATAAACTCTCTCAAATCCCGGTTTGTCACGAGGACCGCGAGAACGAATATTCCTGCCAAAAGCAACCTGCCGACCTTTCCTATGTGATAAATGCAAGTATCGTTATTCTGTTGACGGATGACCACAACGGCTAATACAGCGACCCAAAAAGCAATTATTGGACCAGGGAAACGGAACGAAACGTTCAGTAGATTATCTATGAAAAACCCGGCTGTACCAGCAAGTGCACCATAAACAACGATTTCGCGCTCCCTTTGTTCCTGATGGTCCTTTGTGCCGGCTGATGTTTTCGGATTACCAGCAATTTGTGAATCTCTTTTCCCAAGACCCGTTGAAAACAGCGCCCAGAAAAACCAAATGATTACCAGAACCCCCAGCAAACCAACTTCACTCCAGCTGTCCAGTATTTGGTTATGAGCTGCATTACCGTGCGTTCGTTGAGGAGCATATTTTGGAATTTTAAGATATTTTCCCTGCTTATATGGATAGAAAAGTTCAAACAGGTTAAGCCCCTGACCAAAAGTAAAACTCAACGTCCGCTTTAGCATAGTAGGTCTGTCTTTTGGTAGCAGCTCGGAGTCCGCCTTAGCTTCGACCGGTCCCTCTGTAACAAGGTCCCAGGCACAGTTCCATATGAGTTCTCTCTGTGTGCCTGCCTGTCCCCATCCGGCCGGATTCAAGGCCTGCTTCAGCCGGTCAAGTATGTTTTTACCCTGCGGACTCGAAAAAAGGAACATCAGCCCAATTAATACCATGACAATCGATGCGCTGACCAACCGTTTGAACTCCTTTTTTAAGCCACGCAACAACAAAATCGCAGCAAAAATTATAAATGCAAAGAACACGCCGAGCCACCCACTGCGAGTCCCGGTAGTAACTATCGCAATAAGAAATATGACGGTAAGCAGAAGGTAAATTGTTTGCGCTATTCCACATCTGCGCCCGAGCCATTTAGCAATCGAGAGGGAAATTGCAGCGACGAGGAAACTCGCAAAAAAGTTAGGATTTCCAAACGTTGAGACCACCCTGCCCGCAAATGGGTTTATTTCTCTTGGCCAGATGATTTCAATCCCGAAAAATTGTCCTATCCCGTAAATAGAAGCAACCGCACACGAAGCGAACAACGCCAAGAATGCCATATTCAGGTATTTCCAGTCATCAAGCAGCTGCAACGCAAGGAAGAAAAATATGAAATGATTTACCAGATAAAAAACTACACCATCTCCCCCCATTATTCCAATTGCAAGGCGTCCACCAGGATGATTCGCGAAAGCAATAAGGAGTGAAATAAGTCCTAACCCGATGTATGTCAATGGCTGTTTGAATAGAGGGGTATAGCGAAACGAATAGTTTTGGCGGCGGCTCACAAATACTATCCAGAAAAAAAATATCCAAACCAATGAAATCCTGGAGAAGGTTGCCTGGATGAGATAAGGAATGCGCGTAGCGTGCGTTAAAAACAGAAGCGGCGTCAAGAAGATAACTATAAGCAGGCACCACCGTAAAATATTTTCTATCGGGTTAGTAATGTCTGGTTTTTTACTCACTTTACTAAGTTGTCTCATTGCCGTGTCGGCTCTCCGAGCCACCTATTTTTTCTTCCACCTCGGGCCGTTAGGCGTATCTTCAACACTATATCCCATTCCATCAAGCTGCTTGCGCAAAGAATCAGCGCGTTCCCAGTCCTTATCTTTACGCGCTTCTTCACGTTCGTTGATTAGTTCTATTGCAATCCGGTCGATTCCCTTAACTGCACGACGCACAGCACGGCTTTGATACTGAAAACCAAGTACGCTTGCGAGATTCTTAAGAGTAGAAAAAGCATCACGTAACACCTCGGGACTGGAGTTTTCGTTAGATAGATTTTCGTTAATCATACCTGCGAGATTATGAAGTGCTGCAAGTGCCTCTGAAGTATTGAAATCATCGTCTATTGCATGCTCGAAATTCTCCAGTTGCTCCAGCACTCCTCCAGAATGCACTTTTTCTGCTTCACCGGAACTACCCATGCGCTCAAGCTGGAACTCAGCGTTTTCGAGTGCTCCAGCGAGACGCTTCCACCCGTTCTCTGCATCTTTCAGGCGTATAGGCGTATAGTCAATCGGCCTGGAGTAGTGCTGCGAAATAAGGAAGTAACGAACTCCGGCTGGAGAACTATTACGAGCAACTTCTTCCATTGCGAGAATATTCCCGAGCGACTTTGACATCTTCTCTTCATGAACGGTTACAAAACCATTGTGCAGCCAATACCGCGCAAACTGTTTGCCAGTTGCACCTTCTGATTGAGCGCGCTCATTTTCATGATGAGGAAAAATCAAATCCTGCCCGCCACCGTGAATATCAAAAGTCGGACCAAGATTCATAATGCTCATTACCGAACACTCTATATGCCAGCCAGGCCGACCTTTGCCCCAGGGACTTTCCCATGATGGCTCGTCTGGTTTTGCACGTTTCCAGAGTGCGAAGTCAAGTGGTTCGCGTTTGCCTGTTTGTGGCTCGACTCTTGCACCGGCAATCAAATCTTCTATCCGCTGTCCCGAAAGATTCCCATATTCTGGAAAACTCGAAACAGAAAAATATACAGAACCATCAGCAGTGTATGCATGTCCTTTCTGGATTAACGTCTGGATGAACTTTATTATCTCCGGGATTGTACCGGTAACGCGCGGCTCTATATCCGGCTTCATAACTCCAAGCCACTCCATCCAGCGTCTGAAGTCAGAAATAAATTCATCTGCAACCTCTAGTTCGCTTCTGTCCTCTTTCCTGGCACGGTTTATTATCTTGTCGTCAAGGTCGGTGATATTCTGAACGTATTTCACATAGTAACCGCGATACGTGAGCCATCTGCGGATTACGTCAAATGCAACGTAGCAGCGTGCATGACCAAGATGTGTTTTATCATAAGGTGTAATACCGCAGACATACATACCTACTCTCGGCGGTTTAAGTGGCTCAAATTGCTCTTTTTTCTTTGTCAGTGTATTGTATACAAAAATCATTTTTTGCTCTCTTGTTGGAGAGTCACTACGGTGTAACATGCAATTCCACGACCATGACCAAGCTGCCCGATGCGTTCGGCAGTAGTTGCTTTTATGTTAACGTTTTGTGAATCAATCCCCAGAAGACGTGCAACGTTGTTACGCATCACTTCACGATATAGAGAAATTCTGGGCCGGAGCGCAACCAGCGTACAGTCCACGTTAGAAACGCGCGCACCTGCGCGTCTGACTTTTTCCATTACCTTTTCTACGAGGACCTGCGAAGAAACGTCTTTCCATCTCGGGTCACCAGATGGAAAGTGCTGGCCGATGTCTCCTTCGCCGAGCGCACCAAGAAGAGCATCACATAGGGCATGATACAATACATCTCCATCAGAGTATGCGGCTAATCCAGATGCTCCTGGTATGTGCACTCCTCCAAGCACAAGCTTCCTTCTCTTCGAAAACCGATGTATGTCATATCCAAAACCAACTCTTATGTCCTCATTCATCTTTCCAAGTGTGAACGCGACAAAAAATACCGTATAACCGGTAGGTCGTCTCTTGTCGTTACTTTTATGTTATATTTTTCGCCCTGTATTATTTTTACCCGGTGCCCGAGACGTTCCACCATAGCTGCATCATCAGTCGCATGGACACGGTTACTACGCCAGGCACGATGCGCCTCTTTGATAAGTGATACACGGAATGCCTGTGGCGTCTGGATACTCCACATCCTGTTCCGGTCCAGTGTTGACACAGCGAAACCATCACGAGAAATCTTCTTGACCGTATCACCTACTTGAAGACCGGGCACTGATGCAGCGTTCAAACGCGCGGCATCAAGGACTCTTCTGACGAGACGCACACTAGAAAGGGGCCTGACTGCATCATGAATCACAACATATTCAGTTCCCGGAGGTATTTTATCAAGTCCCGCCCTAACGGAATCAGCCCTGCATTTGCCGCCCTGGCATACGCTTATCCTTGTCCTTGGGGTAACAAAGCTACCGAGAATCCTATTCGTCCTGGATACCCATCCTCGCGGGACAACGACTATTACGTCATTAATCCCTGCCTTTGCGAGGGTTCTAACTGAATACAACACCATTGGCTTGCCGCCAATGTTAGCAAATTGCTTTGGCGTGCCGCCGCCAAACCTGTTTCCGCTCCCGCCAGCTACGATAATCCCCGCAACGTTATCAACCATTTTTTAGCGGCGGTTCGCTGTCCGCCCAAATATCATTCTTCCTGAATCCTTTTGAAGAACGCTGGTTACAACGACAGCTATTTTGTGTCCAATCTGTTCTTTACCATCTTCAACAACAACCATTGTGCCGTCATCAAGATATCCAATGCCCTGACCTGATTCCTTACCTTCCTTCAACACAAAAAGCTCAATCTCTTCTCCCGGCAAGACGGATGGTTTGAGCGCACTTGCAAGTTCATTAACGTTAAGCACTGGCACATTCTGGACGCTTGCGACTTTATTCAAATTATAGTCCAGAGTGATTACGGACGTTTTTGTATCAACCGCAAGTTTAACGATCTTATCGTCTACGCCTTCTATTTCTGCGTAATCCTTGTCAACAATTCTTACCGCAATCTTCTTATCGTCCTGGATTTTCTTGAGTATTTCCAGGCCACGCCGTCCTCTGGCACGCTTCGCACTGTCCTGTGAATCAGACAGTGTATGCAATTCATTCATAACAAACTTTGGGACAAGGAGCATACCTTCAAGAAAACCACACATTGCGACATCGGAAATCCGGCCATCGATAAGAGCGCTCGTATCGACTACTTTCACACCCGGCCTCCCTCTTTTTCCGACATCCAATGGAATGTTCTTGTCAAGAAGTTCCAGTTCAGTGTGTTTCCTGATTGCAAGCATCATTCCAAGATAAGCTAAGAGGATTGCAACCATTACGGAATACTTTTCATATGCTTGAACTACTTTTGGAGCAGGGATTGTACTTACAAGAAATCCCAGTAAACGCGCAAATACCAGCCCTAAAACTATCCCGATACACGCCGTAACAATAGTATCAAGCGGTATCCGCTGAAAACCCACCTCCATAAGAATGATGATAACCCCGGCGCCTAACCCTATCAAAATACCCATAATACCAGCGCCTATCTGAAAATATCCAATTGCTATAGCAATGCAAATAATCAATGTCCTGAGAATCCATTTAGCCAAAACGAATCACCTCCTTTTTCAGAATTAAATGATTTTTACTGCCTCGATAACTGAGGAGACGGGGTTTATCTCAATGCCGCCCTTGCCAATAGTCGAATCAACTGGTTGTGATGGTATAATCGCACGACGGAACCCAAACCGTTCCGCTTCCTCAACCCGCCTTCCCAAAAGTGGAACAGACCTGACCTCTCCACCGAGTCCAACTTCACCGATAAATACCGCTGAGGCGTCTATTTGTTTCTTCTTAATTGCGGAATAAATCGCTAAAACTGCACCAAGGTCACAAGCTGGTTCGTAAACCTTTATGCCGCCTGCGAGATTAAGAAAAACGTCATATTGAGAAAGTTCAATACCAAGATGGTTCTCCATAACGGCCAGAAGAAGTATCAGGCGGTTATAATCCACACCGCTGGACTGGCGTCTGGGATACCCGAGTGAAGTCCTATTAACAAGTGCCTGCAGTTCAACCATAATTGGCTGACTCCCCTCTACCGGGATGACGATAGCAGACCCGGGGGTCCGGGAGCGGTGCTCAAGCAGCATGCCTGAAAGGTTAGGGACTTCCTTGAGGCCAAATTCTCCCATCTCAAACATCGCTACTTCCGAGGTTGCACCAAACCGGTTTTTGTAACATCTAAGAATTCTGTAAATATCGTGTCTCGCCGTTTCAAAATAGAGAACACAATCTACGACGTGCTCCAGCAGTTTCGGTCCAGCTATTGAACCTTCTTTTGTCACGTGAGCGGAAATCATGGTAGCAAACCCACTTGACTTGCACGCATCCAACAACTCCTGTGCACATTGCCGTATTTGTACCGGGCTGCCTGGTGGTTGAGGCAAACGTGCATCATAGGTGGTCTGGATGGAATCCACCACAAGCAGAGACGGCGACAGGCGCTCTATTTCGCCTAAAATTACTCCTGTTTCCGACTCATTCATACATAGAAGCTTTTCTTCATTGATGCCAAGCCGGCCTGCACGCAGCGAAACCTGCCCTGTTGATTCTTCGCCAGAAACATAAAGCACCGGTTGAGATAAGGATTTAGCTACGCTTGCAGCAATCTGGAGAAGAAGCGTTGATTTGCCAATCCCTGGTGGTCCGCCTACCAGTATCAGTTCACCCTGCACTATACCGCCGCCAAGCAAACGGTCAAGCCCGGCTATACCTGTAGAAACGCGCGTTATTGTCCGCGTATTCGCCGACCCAAGTGACTTTGCGGTTGCATCGACCTTTCCGGCTCTGACATTCTGTTTGCGTGGGACAGACCGGACCGGGGCCTCGGTAAAAGTATTCCATTCACCGCAGGCAGGACACCGCCCAAGCCACTTCGGCGATTCGTACCCACACTGCGAACAGAAAAACAGATTGTTCAATTTATCGCCTCCTGGCAAGAAGACCCCATCCGTAAGAGTGGGGATGAATTGCCCTCTTGACAAATGATTCTTTTGTGGTATAATCTTCTTGAAAGAGCAATCTTTCCCTGGTTCGGAACGAGCCTGCGTGAAACTGCCCTCGGGCTTGGTAAAGTACGCGAAGCTCCTTGCGATAGCGAGGGGTAGTTCACTTAATCTAAAACGCAGGCTAAAGCCCGCGGCTAC
>CAZUQH010000026.1:0-3966 GCA_964622465.1 uncultured bacterium
ATAAATTCTTTCTAGTTGATACATCATGGGTGATAGATTGAAAATTGCAATAGTTGGTTTTGGGCCGGGCGGCTGGCTCGCAGCAAAAACAGCTGCGAGTCATGGCGCAGAAGTTACGCTTATAGAAAAAGACCAGCCGGGCGGCCTCTGTTTGAACTACGGTTGCATACCTACAAAATCACTTCTTATAAGTGCTTCCCGAGTACGTAATTCAATCAATATACATAAGCTTAATGCATCGACAATTACAGAAATGCATACTCTCTGGACTGATATGCAGTCAGAAAAAAATGCAATAATTGTATTACTGCGGAAAGCTATGATGCATGCGGCTAGAAATCTCAACATCAGAGTAATAACCGGCGAAGCAGTTTTCTCTAACGAAAAATGCCTGAAAGTAAAAGAGGGTCAATCAGGACAAGAGCAATTAGTTGAATTTGATAGAGCGATTCTTGCCGTTGGCTCTGACCCTGCCCGTCCAGATAATTTTGATAATAGTTACATTGATTCATCTGAGGCGCTGGAACTCCAGAAGATTCCTACAAGCATCCTTATCGTTGGCGGTGGAGCAATCGGTTGTGAGCTTGCATGGTTATTCGCTGCGTTGGGTACAAAAGTTACGATTGTTGAAAAGATGCCCGAAGTCCTGCCGTCTTTTGATGCACGCCTCGCAAGAGGCGTCCGGCAGTCACTTGAGAAAATAGGTGTAGAAGTGAAATTGAACAGCGATGCATCCGGCGTAGCCGGTGATTATGAACATCACATCGTATGTGTAGGGAGAGCACCTGTCCGGGATACTTTGAAATTGAAAGCGCCCGGGATTGAAATAGACGAAAGAGGATGGGTCAAGGTTGATGAGAATTTCCGCACGAACGTCAACAACATCTTTGCAGTAGGAGATATGAATGGCAAAATTTTCCTTGCACATGCAGCGCAGGCGCAGGGCGAAGTCGCTGCATTGGAAGCACTTGGATTACCCCATTCAATAATTGAGGAAGCAAACGTTCCGAGGTGCGTTTATACTTTTCCAGGCGCAGCTCAAGTAGGCCTGACAGAAAAGGAAGCAACAGAGAAAGGCATCGCTGTAAAATCCAGACGCTCTTATTTCAGGTCAAACAGTATTGCGATGTCTGTCGGTCAGGCGGAAGGTTTTGTGCAGGTAGTATCGGATGAAAACAGCGGTGTTATATTAGGAGCACAAATTCTGGGCCAGGAGGCATCAGAGCTCATACATATTCTAACTATCGCCGTGCAACTTAAACTCACGGCAGGACAGATGCGCAATGTAATATTTGCACATCCGACATTAAGTGAAATATGCGGGGAGGTATTCAGGAAATGAGTGCGGCACCAAAACGCACTGCTTTATATGAGGAACATCGCCGGTTAAATGCATGCATTATCCAATTTGCCGGATGGGAAATGCCTCTCGTGTATACCAGTATATCTGATGAGCATTTGTCTGTGCGGCAGCATGCTGGGGTATTTGATATTTCGCATATGGGCGAGATAGAAGTTGTCGGAGACGGCAGCAGGGATTTTCTTCAATCAGTGCTCACGCGCGATATATCTAAACTCTGCCAGGGACAGTCCGCATATTCCCTGTTTTGCCTGCCTGACGGTGGCATTATAGACGACCTTTTTGTTTATTGTCTGGGTGAGGAATTGTTTTTTATGATAGTAAATGCGAGTCGTGCTAAAGTTGATTATGAATGGCTTATAAAGAACAACAATGGCCCTGCCAGGATTATAGACAGAAGCTCCGAATTGAGTGCTTTAGCAATTCAAGGGCCGAAAGCAGCAGAAGTGGCAGGCAAAGTATTTAGAAATATGGAATTGCCGTCCCGTCACAGAATTGTTAGAACAGAATTCGCAGGAGTCCCCGTTTATTTATCAAGAACCGGTTACACCGGTGAAGACGGATTTGAGGTTTGCTTACCCGATGACAAAATCAGGCAACTATGGAGCACGCTTATTTCTTATGGAGTAAAACCTGCCGGACTCGGTGCACGCGATTCCCTGCGATTAGAAATGGGATACATGTTATATGGGCAGGACATAGATGAGACACATAACCCCGTAGAGGCCGGGCTTTCCTGGGCGGTTGGATGGGAGAAACCGGATTTTATTGGCCGGGGGTCACTGTTAAAAGCGAGAGAACAAGGACCGAAACAAAAACTGACTGGATTTATGCTTGATTCTCCTGGCGTTCCGCACCACGGAAACAAAATTCTGGGGGCTGACGACAAAGAAATAGGTGAAATTACGAGCGGAGGGCTTGCTCCTTCTCTTGGAGAATGCATAGCACTTGGCTATATAGAAACGAGCAAGAGTCAACCAGGAGAAACAGTCACAATTGATATAGGGCGGCGCAGAATTACTGCGAAAACATACAAGCCACCGTTCAAGAGGCAGTGAGAGGGCTGCGCGGCACTACCCCAAAGGAGGCAATCCGATGGATTTATCGCGGTTGAAATTTACGAAAACACATGAGTGGCTCTTGATTGAAGGTAAAAAAGCTACGATTGGAGTGACGGACTATGCGCAACATGAAATGACAGATATTGTATATGCTGAACTGCCAAAAACAGGCCAGCAAGTAGAAGCAAAACAGGAATGTGCGACTCTTGAATCAGTAAAATCAGTATTTAGTGTATACGCGCCTGTCTCAGGCAGGGTTACTGAAGTAAATGAAATGGTCGTGAGCGACCCGTCAAGAATAAACAGCTCACCGTGTGATGACGGCTGGCTGTGGAAAATGGATGTCAAGGACGAAAAGGAGTCAGATTCACTGATGAATCTAGAGCAGTACAACGACTTTATCCACACCAAAGGACAGCAAAAATGATAGGTCATACGGATGAAGAACGCGCAAAAATGCTCGCCGAAATTGGAGTCAGCAGTTTCGAAGAACTGATACAAAACGTACCTGAAAGCATCCGCCTACCCCGGATATCAGGATTTTCATCTCTTACGGAGCAAGAAATTTGTTCTTATCTGACAGAGCTTGAAAACCTGAATCGCAAAGCATCGGATTCCATTTGTTTTCTTGGTGCAGGAGCATACGACCACTATATTCCGGCAGTGGTTGACGAAATTTGTTCGCGTTCTGAGTTTGTAACTGCCTACACGCCATATCAAGCAGAAGCAAGCCAGGGTATCCTGCAGGCGCTGTTCGAGTTTCAAACAGTAGTTTGCGAGTTACTTGGAATGGAAGTTGCAAATGCTTCACTATATGATGGTGCTTCCTCATTAGCAGAGGCAGTGTTACTAGCTGCGCGACACACTCATCGCAAAAAAATTCTTATTTCGTCCACAGTTCATCCATTATGGAGAGAGGTGGTACGGACATATCTTATAGGTTCCGGCGTTGAACTCACAGAAATACCTGCTAATGAAGGCGTTGTTGATAAAAACCGTATACAGGAATTGTTGACTGATTCATACGCAGCAGTTGCACTCCAATCACCAAATTTCTTCGGTTGTCTCGAGGATTGGTCAGAGGTCTCATCTATCGTGCATAATGCAGGCGCTTTATTCATCGCTATTACAAATCCGCTCGCTTCAGGAATACTTAAATCACCTGGTGACTGGGGCGCAGATATCGCAGTATGCGAGGGTCAGCCATTGGGAATTCCACTTTCATTTGGAGGTCCATATCTTGGTATTCTTGCAGTAAAACAGGAACTCATGCGGCAGATACCCGGCCGAATCGTCGGGATGACGAAAGATGTCAATGGGAAGAGGGCATTTACGCTCACTCTGCAAACGCGCGAGCAGCATATTAGAAGAGCACGCGCTACGTCTAATATCTGTACGAGTCAAACCTTAATGGCACTCAGTGCACTAGTGTATCTGTGTGCCGTTGGAAAAAAAGGCATTCATGAGGTAGGTATGATGAATATTGAGAGAAGCCATACTGCGAGAGATAGAATTTGTGCAGTTGATGGCTGGAAGGCAATGTTT
>CAZUQH010000026.1:4066-20285 GCA_964622465.1 uncultured bacterium
AAGCCATACTGCGAGAGATAGAATTTGTGCAGTTGATGGCTGGAAGGCAATGTTTGGTCAGCCGTTTTTCAATGAGTTTGTGGTCAGGTGTCCTGGTAATCCACTCCAACTTGCAGAATACTTATCCACGCATGGAATTATCGGCGGATTGCCGATTGCTTCCTATTACTCAGAACCAGAATACAAAGACGGGGTGCTATTTTGTGCAACTGAAAAAAGTACAGTAGCAAATATAGATAAACTTGTCAGCACTCTCAGGGAGTATACTTGATGTCCAAACAAGATATTTCTTTGATATTTGAGGATTTACATCCTGGCCGGCGTGCATTACGTTTTCAGGAAGTGGATAATAAATGGCTGGGCGAGATACCTGCTGGTTTAAAGCGTGGACGTCCACCGGAGCTTCCGGAAGTTACTGAACTAGAGTTAGTGCGGCATTTTACCCGCCTGAGTCAGCGAAATTTCAATATAGATGCAAACTTCTATCCACTTGGTTCCTGCACGATGAAGTACAATCCTAAAGTTCTTGAGCGCGCCGCAAGAAGAAAAGGATTTGTATCGTTGCATCCACTGACAGTACCGTCGGCAGTAAAAGGGTGCTTGAGAATATATGCTGAGACTGAAGAATGCTTGAAACAGATATGCGGTATGGATGCATTTTCTCTTCAACCAGCTGCAGGCGCACAGGGCGAATTAACCGGCGTGAAAATTTGCCGTGCCTACTTTGAATCGCGTGGTGAAAACAGAAAGAAAATAATAATCCCGGATACTGCTCACGGCACGAATCCTGCAAGTGCAGCGTTAACCGGCTACCAGGTCATAGAAGCAAAATCGGATAAGCATGGAATTTTGAATCCAGAACGGTTAAAACAAGTAATGGATAAGGACGTTGCACTCATAATGATAACTAACCCAAATACCCTGGGTTTATTTGAAGAGCATATCCTGGAGATTTCCAGAATTGCACATGAGGCAGGAGCGCTTGTCTATATGGACGGAGCAAATATGAATGCATTGCTGGGAATCGCCAGACCGGGTGATATGGGGGTGGACATGCTTCATTTAAATCTACACAAGACGTTCGGTTCTCCTCATGGAAGTGGCGGGCCTGGCTCTGGCCCACTCGGAGTTAAGAATTTCCTCAAAGATTATCTGCCTGTGCCGGTTGTTACGAAAAAAGGAGATGATTACGTTTTTGATTGGGGGCTAAAACATTCTATTGGCAGGGTGCATTCTTTCTACGGTAATTTCCTCGTTATTCTTCGTGCTTTTGTATGGCTCAAGATGGTTGGTAGCGATGGTTTACGTCAGATAAGCGAAGCAGCCATTGTAAATGCAAACTATCTTAAGGCAAAAGTCCGGGAATTGCTTGAGGTGCCGTATGATAGCCAGTGTATGCACGAGTTTGTAGCATCTGCTGTTTCATTGAAGCAGTTTGGAGTCCGCACGCTGGATATTGCGAAGCGGCTACTTGATTTTGGAATACACCCACCAACCATTTATTTTCCCCTGATAGTCCACGAAGCACTAATGATAGAACCGACCGAAAGCGAGTCGCCCGAAACGCTTGATGAGTTTGTTTCGTGCTTGAGGCAAATTATATCAGAGGCGCATAATTCACCCGAAGTATTGACTGGTTCACCTCACAATATGCCTGTTGGCCGGGTTGACGAGACATACGCGGCGCGGAACCCGGTCCTGCGTTGGACGTCAAAATCCTGAAATATGCCGAAAAGCCGCTATAATCTTCACCGTAAGGTTCCAACAAAAAGCAGGTAGCATTGACAACAAGCCGAATTGGTTGCTATAATTTATAATGAATGACTCACGAGAGATTAATCTAAAAATATGGCAAGAATGCGCAAGATGCCAGTGAAGCAGAAGTTGAAAAAATATGATAAGAACCAACAGAGAGATGCGGAGCTCGCTGCGGTTTACAAAATTCACCACGCAATGGGCCACGCTCCAGATCTGGAGCACCTCCTGCCGCTAATTCTCCAGTTAATGGCGCGTGAAGTTAAGGGAACCAGTGGTTCTATCATGCTCCTGGATGATTGTAGTGATGCACTTGTAATTTATGCTTCGCGCGGCATCCCCGATACAAAACGTCCTGTATTCAAAAAAGGCGAAGGGATTGCAGGCTGGGTTTTTGAACACCGCCAGCCAGTTATAGTCGATGACATGACTTCCGACCCACGCTTTAAGAACAGTGCTTCCGGAAGCAAGGAAAAAAGACATCTGATATCTGTCCCAATTTTTTCAGGGGATGTGCCAATCGGAGTTATAAACGTTGAGCGAAAACTGTCGGCTCCGACTTTTGGAACGGGGGAATTGCAGATGCTTGCGGCTCTTGCACGAACTTCGGGAGTTGCAATTCAATATGCGCGCTTCTATCATTCGATGCAAACATTGTACTTCAACACAATCAGAGCACTTGCGGTAGCAATTGATGCAAAAGACCATTATACCCGCTCCCATTCTGAAAATGTAAGAAGGTATAGTCTTGCGATAACCGACCGCATTGGCCTGAAAGGCCACGATAGAGAGGTAATTGACCAGGCCGCACAACTACATGACCTTGGGAAAATCGGAATTCATGATTTTGTGCTGAGCAAGCCAGGACCTCTTACAATAAAAGAGTGGGAAGAAGTGAAACTACACTCACTCGTAGGAGCGGAGATACTGGAACCATTTAAATATTTTAATGGTGTTATAGGAATTGTTCGGCTCCATCATGAGAGATATGACGGGAATGGCTATCCTTATGGGTATAAAGGAGAGCAGATACCGGTAGGTGCAAGGATACTTGCAGTCGCTGACGCTTTTGATGCCATGATAAGCGAGCGTCCATACCGTGGGGCGATGAGTATTACCCAGGCAATTGCCGAATTAAAAAAGGGATCCGGCTCTCAATTTGATCCTGAAATAGTTAATACATTGTTACAGGAACTTGAAGAGAATCCTTCCTTAGCAGTTATCCAGGAGAGCGAAAACAGACATTTAGCGGGAAAGCCGTCGGATAAGAAGAAATAGGGTCCTGTCCCGCGAAGCCACCATGAAACTCTCAATTAAACTTCCTCTATTACAAAGTACCTATTGTCTGGTACTGGCACTCCTGATTTTAATTCCTCTTGCTGTGTCTACCGCAAGATTAAATAAACTGAATGAAAAAGAGCGTTCCTGGCAGTTAGCTTATATTGAGTATCTGAACATGCGCCGTCAGGAAAAGAATTACCTGTTATTAGTAGCCGGTGCCATCTATCCTTCTCCTGACCCCTATGACCAGAGATTCTACGCTTCTATGGAGCGGTTTAAGAATCAGATTCCGGCCGACAGCAACCTGTCACGGCTGGTAGATGCCTACGTTGATAAATTTACGTGGATTGTCAGGAACAAGAAAGTTGACGGGCGAATAGTAGAAGAAATGCGGGTAACGGCACAAGTGCTTGAAAATTACATCTCTGAGAACATCGTACAATGCAGGAAAATGCAGGCACACTCATTGCGGGTTGCAACAATACATACAGGTTGGATACTTGCAGCAGCCGTTCTTCTCGCATTTGCTTTTGGACTGGTGTTTGCGCACCGGCTGGTGACCCCCTTAAGAAATCTTACCCGTGCATGCCAGGATATTTCTGGTGGGGACTTTCGCAATATTCCGGTTGCTCATGGAAACGATGAGATTGCTGGATTGACAAACGCCGTTGGACGAATGGCGCAGATTATGAAGTTCTCGAGCGAAGAGAAAGACCGGTGGATACAAACGCTTGAGCAGACAGTCAGTGAGCGGACTACCCGGCTCCAGGAAGCGCTTGGCACCCTCCGCGATAGGTATGAAGAGCTTGAAAAATTCTCCAGGTTTTCAGTCGGTCGCGAGTTGCGAATGGTAGAATTGAAACAAAAAATAGCCGGACTGGAGAAGAATCTCAAGAAACTCGAGAACGATAGGAAAACTTAAGTGAACTGGCTACTGGTCGGTATTTCTGCGAATCTGGGGTTCAAAATTGCGGTTGGTGTGCTTGTCCTGGTGAAATGGGCTGAAACACGTAACCGCTTGCTATACTGGTGGGCAATCGGTTGGCTGGTTTATGCCTGCCATCCTGCGACACAACTGCTTGGTTTAAGTGGCGCTGGACCTGTAGCCAGTTCACTCGGGTATCTATTTTATGCCCTGCCTGGAGTTTTCTTCCTCAGGGGTGTTACCTACCAGGCAGATAACACCCCTGAATTAAGACAGGACCTGTTTCATCTGGCTCTTGTTATTGCTGCAACAATAAACGCAATCCTTGGATTTCGCGTTTACGGAGGAGAATTCCTGCCGCAGTTTATTTCTTCAAATATCAGTGGCATCTCATTTGTAATAGCAGGAATATGGTACTATCGTAAAGCACGGCCGCTTGCTGGTTACGAAGTATTGCTTGTGTGGGCAATGGTTCTTACCGGTCTTCACCAGTTGGATTATCCGTTTCTCCGGCCTGTTTCCTGGTTCGCGCCAATTGGGTTCACTTTAACCGCGATCTTTAGTTTGCTGTTTGCAATTGGGGTAGTTCTCTGGTCTTCGCGTGAGTTGGTCCGCCAACGTGACGAGAGTAAATTAGCAACGAAGTGTTCCCTGCTACTGGGTGCAATCGCTCGTGCTGCAGCAACAGGTGGTGGATTGGAAGAGAAGCTTGCGGCAGTTGAAAGAGCGTGGCTTGGAAGCGACCTGGAATCAGGAATCATAATCTACGTCGGGACTCCGGGCGGTAAATCTAGTTCATGCGTTGCTTCCGTCAGGTTAGCCGAAGCAGACAAAATTGCTTCAATTGTAATGTCACAAAACCGGGTGGATATAGTTCAGCTCCCCGATTCTTCTGGCGATAAGACGCAGTATGATTTTGTAGTAGCAGCTCCACTATATTCTGACCATTCGGTATGCGGAGCAATTCTTATTCCGTATAACAAGCGGGAGACAAAGATATTTGAAGATGGACATTTCTTATCGTCGCTTGGATACGAAATAGGAGCGATTGTCAGTGACGCGCGACTCTGGGAAGAACAAAGGTATTTGCATGATGAGTTAGAGGCCAAGGTTGCCAACCGTACGAAGGAACTCGAAGATACCCGGCGCGCTACTCTCAATATGCTTGAAGATTTGGATAGTTCCTACCGTGACCTGAATAGTGCAAAGGATAAACTTGAGATATGGAGCAAAGACCTGGAGAATTTAGTTCAGAAGAGGACGCATGAGCTGAGTCAAAGTCATAAGTACCTGGAAGTATTAATATCGAATCTTGCAGATGGCCTGATAGTACTTGATTCAGATGGCATGATAATGGACTTGAATCCTGCTATGTGCGTACTCCTGGACCAGAAAAGGAGTAAAATTATAGGCAGAGATATTTATGACTACGCGCCTGAAACGGAACGCCAGTTGTGGAAAGATATTCTTGCGCATTCCAGAAATTCTAAACAGCAACGGGAATGGGATACCACAATTATCAACGCACAAGGTGGCAAAATTCCGGTAGCTATCAAGACTCAGTGGATAGCGGAACTCGATGGTGGCCGGTTCCTTATAGTTTTACGCGATGCCAGGATGCGTCAGGAATTGGAACAAATGAGGCGCGACTTCGTAACCGCTGTTTCTCACGAATTCCGTACTCCTCTTACAGCTATTCAAGGATACATTTCATTGTTGCTGGACGGCCGGCTAGGGGAAATCAAGCATGAGCAGAAAACGAGGATAGAGAGAATTTCTTACCAGGCTAACCGTCTCAGGGAACTAATAGAACGCCTCTTACAGCTTAAATCGTTCCAGCAAGTACTATCAGGTGGTCCAGCTACGGTTGTTATGGGCACACTCGTTGATAAGATAATAGCAAATCTCAGGCCTATTGCTGAACTAAAGAAAGTAGAGCTAACTTCTGAAGTAGCAGCAAATATCCCCAGGGTTTCCGGTGACGCAGGAGCTCTGGAGCTGGCCTTGACGAGCCTCGTTGATAATGCTATAAAGTTTGTTGGCAAAGGCGGCAAGGTCTCAATATCCGTTTCTTATTTGGACAAACAGGTTACAATCAAAGTCCGTGACGACGGACCAGGTATCGCTACAGAGGAGACAGAACACATTTTTGATGAATTCTATCGTGGCAAAAAGACAGGCGACGTACCCGGACAGAAAGGTCTAGGTCTTGGTCTTGCTATAGCAAAACGGATAATTGAGTACCACGGAGGAAGTATTGATTTGGAAACTGCTGCTGGAAAAGGTAGCGAGTTTATAATTCGTCTGCCGATGAGGGAGGATTATGAAAAAGAAAATACTGGTAGTTGACGACGAACCTGATGTTGTAGACATAGTAAAAGTGACCCTTGAATCCGAAGGTTATAAAGTTTTTCCAGCGACGGGCGGTCAACAAGCGCTTGAAATAGCACTACGAGAACCGTTGGATATGGCTATTTTGGATGTAGCAATGCCAGGTATGGACGGTTTTGAGCTATGCCGGCAACTAAAAGAAAACGAAAGTACGAAACACATGCCTGTCTTGTTCCTTACTGTAAAAGAAGCGCTTGCATACCGGCTAACAGGGCTATTTCTTGGCGCTTACACATATCTAACCAAGCCATTTGATTCAGAGAAACTGCTGGAGAAAGTAAAATTATGCTTTTCTAAAGGAATAGAGAGGAATTTTGAGTGAATGGAACCCGCCTTTGACAAACTACTACCGATTTTGTAGTATTCTTATCATTCTATTTAGCCAGGTATGAAACTTTCGGTCTCGCAGTTACTGGTATTTTTCTTTATAGCAGCAATAGTTACGGGTACCGTACTGCTTTCGCTCCCTGTCGCATCGCAAAATGGGCAGAGCATTGGATTTGTCAATGCCCTGTTCACGGCGACATCGGGCGTCTGCGTTACTGGTTTGATAGTAGTTCAGCCAGGACTGAACCTGTCTGTTTTTGGACAAATCGTGTTACTTGTCCTTATACAACTCGGAGGATTAGGTTATATGACCCTCGCGTCTTCTCTCGTTGTTCTGGGAGCAGGCCGGCTTAGCTTTCGTAATCGTATGGCAGTTCAGGAGGTAGCAAAGGTCTCAACGCCGGCTGACCTGCGAAGGTTTTCTTTAAACGTTATTCGCATAACTGTAATTGCAGAATTTATCGGAGCGGTTCTGCTTGCCAGGTTTTGGTGGCCCCAATATGGTATAAAATCAATATACTACGGCGTATTTCATTCCATAAGTGCCTTTTGCAACGCTGGTTTTAGTCTGTTTCCAGAGAGTTTGATTCCCTGGTGCGGCAACTGGTATCTTGTCCTCGTAATGGGCATGCTTATAATAATGGGTGGTCTTGGCTATGTGGTTGTAGCCGAACTTTCACATCGCAAGTCCGGTACTCTGTCGGCGCATTCCAAGGCAGTACTTTCTATGAGCGGAATTCTGCTTGTTGTCGGATTTTTGTTGTTCTTTCTGGTGGAAACAAAGAACGGCGGAGTCTTATCTGGCTTGTCACCCGGAGGCCGGGTTTGGGCCTCTATTTTTCAGAGCTTGACACCACGAACCGCTGGATTTACAATGGTTCAAATGAGTAGCGTGAGTACCGCCACTTTTCTCGTAATTATAATTTTTATGTTCATAGGCGCATCACCTGGTGGCACCGGTGGCGGGATAAAAACAACTACGTTTCTTGCCGTTCTCGCTACTGTAACAAGTACGCTGAGAGGCCGAAAAGAAGTCGTGCTGTTCAACAGGCGCTTACCAGAGGAAGTTGTGCGTAAGGCATTATCTATTGGCGCGCTTGTGCTTGCAGTTGCGGGCATGGCAGTTTTATTGCTCCAGGTGACAGAGTCCGCCTCTTTGCGTGCGGTAATTTTTGAGGTATTTTCAGCTCTTGGCACAGTCGGGTTATCCTGTGGTATAACTCAAGGATTGTCCACATTCGGAAAAATAGTTTTGATAGTAGTTATGTTCGTAGGACGGGTCGGCCCGGTCACGCTCGGTGCAGCTATGCTCAAGCAGGTCGAAGAACACTTCCACTGGCCCGAAGAACCAGTAATGGTAGGGTAGATAACGTGGACAAACGTTTGTGATATGAGAGGTAAAGTATGAAACAATTTGCAGTACTCGGTCTTGGAATTTTTGGCGCGTGTGTCGCGAGACAACTCAAAAAGCGCGGCGCTGAAGTCACGGTAATTGATTCCGATGAGAAAAAAATACAGGACATTTCTCCGGATGTAACTCAGGCTGTAACTGGTGACGCTCGTGACAAAGCGACGCTGCTCAAACTCGGAATTCCTGATATGGACGCCGTTATAGTCAGTATGGGCGAGCAACTGGAATCAAACGTCCTCGTAACCCAAATGTTAAAAGAGCTTGACGTCAAGAAGGTAATCGTAAAGGCAAGTTCCCAGATTCACAAAGACGTACTTATAAAAGTAGGTGCTGACAAAGTGATAATTCCAGAAGAAGCAGAAGCGCTCCGTCTTGCGGATGTCATTATGTCAGGTGCTCTGGACATACTTGAGTTGACAAAAGATTACAATATGGTCAAAGTAAAAGTACCGCAGAAGCTCGTAGGAGAAACACTCGCGTCACAAAACGTGCGCCAGCGTTATGGGATAACGGTTCTTGCAATAGAGCGTCAGCATGCAGAAATTCCGAACGGCAAAGACATCCATCTTGAGCAGGAATTCATACAGAATCCTGAGCCAGATATGGAATTTGAAGAGGGCGATACTTTGTTTGTCATGGGTAATGAGACAGACATCGCGAAGTTTACTGGAAAATGAACACACCTGGAGATTCAAAAAAGCGCAAAGCCGAGAGGACGCAGAACGCGGAAGAATTGCTTGACCGTGGCCGCGAATACATGGTAGAAAAAAAATTCGAACA
Organism: uncultured bacterium; assembly: GCA_964622465.1. GTDB lineage: Bacteria > CG03 > CAZUQH01 > CAZUQH01 > CAZUQH01 > CAZUQH01. The sequence continues at coordinate 12,937 of CAZUQH010000026.1, forward strand.
GGCATACAAGTTATTCAAACATGCAGCAGAACTGGAGCCAGAAAATGCCGAAGTGTACTATCACCTTGGCATAGCAAGCGAAGCGCGTAATATGATTGATGATGCAATAAAGGCCTATCAGGAATCTTTGAAGTACAATTCCAAACATAAACTTGCGCGTCAGCGTTTACATAATCTGGTGGGGGGTTAGGTCCTGTCAGAACTTGCATTAAGGATACTGCTTCCCATTCTCGTTGGTTTGCTAATTGGTTGGCATACAAAACATGATTTTGGTCTTACTCCTGCACGTGTAGTTTCCGTCCTTGTTAATTTTCTCTTTTATATTATCTTCCCGCTTTTTATTCTGCTCGCAGTATGGGAAGCGGGGGGCTCACTCGCATCCGGAGCCAAAGTCATACTGTCGGGTCTTGGTGTTGTTGCAGTTGGTGCATTTGCCTCTTTCTTAGAACACCGCCTTAGCAAACAGCCAATCCGCGAGGTCTTCCTGCCGATTACTTTTATGAACTCCATGTATCTCGCATTACCAGTAAACTTGTTAATATCAGGTAAGCAATCGCTCTTCTGCGTTATAATGTATAATCTTGCTATTACTTTCGCACACTTTACAGTTGGAATCTGGGTAGTAGCAAAGGGCAACAGTCGTGACCGTTTCCTGGAAATTTTCAAGATTCCTATGATTTATGCAATCGCTCTGGGATTTTTACTCAGAATGTCAAAAGTCACAACTCCTGTTGTTGTTGAACAGGCGCATAGTATTCTTAATTCCATAGTGCCGGTACTAATGCTTGGTCTCGTCGGATTTCAGTTGTCGCAAACCCAGTCAACTTCATGGCTGCAAGCTATGCGTCTCTCTGTCTGGCGGTTTTCATCCGGGATTATTGGAGCAATCATTATGGTAGCAGTGCTTTCTCTTTCGGGCATCCCCAGAACCACCGTATTCGTATCCTCCTTGATGCCGACAGCAATAAATGCCTACATTGTAGCAGAGAAATTCAAGGCATCGCCCGGGTTAGCAGCTGCAACGATTGTCATAAGCACGATAATCTGTCTCTCCGGGATTATAGTCTATGTCACACTATAGAGGTTATTATAAAGTTGTGCGTTCCGCACTTTTCCACGTTGCCGGTATCGTTCTTTTACTAATGTCTTTTGCTTGCGCGCCTCGCCCGATGCGCCGCGGAGTCGAACAATTGCCTGGTCCAAAACCAGAAATGCCAGGAATAGTTGACGAAGAGACACTCGCAAGAGTGCGTTATATTGTCGCACAGGTTGAACAGATCGCACTAAAGGAGAGCAATCTTGACCGCGTCGGCTATCTGAGTATGCAGCAAACTGCACGGCTATTAGACCTTGGCAAAAAGTGCTCTCCGGTTCTTGTGCAAATCATACGGGACAGAAAAAAAGATTGGAAGCTGAGATACTGGGCGTGCGACCTTATGGGTTACCTTGAGGACCGCGCAAACATTATACCGCTCATTGAGCGCATTGAAGACGCAACAGAACTATACATAATAAGAAAATGCGCTGTCCGCGCAATCGAAGAAATGGATTTTCCGGAAGTAGACAAGGACCTGCGTGCAGCATATGACATAGTTGAGGATGAATCCATAAAACAGGAGATTGCCAGAGTTCTCATACGGCTTGGCGGCTAGTGTAAGGTAAGCATCTTCCTTACTTGGCGGGTTATATGTAGGTTATGCTTCCTGTGTAGTTTTTGATTCAACTACCTTTGTCTTTGTATACTCCTTGTTTGAGCTGGATACCCCGGGTTTCTCTTCTGTTAAGGCAGGCATGGTGCAGCTTCCCTCAAAAAACGCACCCGGGTTAATTGAGAACTGAGGCGCTTTCAAATCACCAGCAACGTGAGCCCCGGCATGGATTTCTATCGTAGCTGCTGCTGTTATATTACCTATAACTTTACCACCGACAACAACGCTCTGTGAATTTATCTCCCCGGTAATCTGGCCGTTTTGTCCGATAATGACACCCTCTGCATTCTCAATATCTCCATCCACTATGCCATCTATACGGAGCGATCCACGGGTACTAATAGTTCCATGGAACTTGCTGTTCTGACCCACGACCGTATCCACATGTTCTATTTTTGGTAACTCCCGCCGTTTCTTTTCAAACATTTCTTTCCTCCTTCTATCCACTGCTAAGGTATTTCATCGGGTTAACTGGTTTCCCCTTATACCACACCTCAAAATGAAGGTGCGGACCGGTGGATCTTCCGGTATTACCCATATAGGATATCAGTTGCCCGCGTCTCACGTGTTGCCCGCGTCTCACCAATATCTGGCTATTATGCGCGTATTTGGTTGCAAAGTCATATCCATGGTCTATGAGAACCATGCGGCCGTAATTCCCCCCCCAGCCGGTCATTACCACCACACCATCTGCAGCAGCACGTATTGGAATGCCTTCTCTTGCAGCAATATCTATTGCTCTATGGAATTCCCACCGTTTTGTAATCGGGTGTGTCCTCATACCATACCCGGAAGTAACATAACCAAAAGTTGGCCATAAGGTCGGTGTGGCCAGGAACAATGAGCGCTCATAATCTACGTAGGACTGAATCTCGTTGAAACGCTGAAGTTGTGCCCACGCCAGTTGCTGCACTTCCTTTGTGTCCTGAGCAAATGAAGCAAATGCCTCATAGTCGTGACCGCAGATAATCTCTGCAAGATCTATTCTCTCAAGCATTTCTGACGTTCCGCGGCTCGCTATTTCTATAATATTCTCCCGGGTTTTCATTCCAAGCAGAGTACGGACTTCGTCTTGCGCATTGTCCAGTTTCACGACCGCGGTTTCCAGTTGCTCCAGATGGTCTCCATATCCACGCACTTTGCTCAGTAATTGCTGGTTTGCGACACGCGTACTCCATAACTCTATTTGCCTGAGCCCTATGTTTATAGACCACGCAAACGCCCCTACTAGTATAACTGCGATAGTAATAAGAAAATCGACACTTACCCTGAACTGAAATGGCCGGCGGGTGGAATTCGGTATGCAAATAATGGTTAGTCGTTTTGTCGGGTGAACACTATGGTTCTTTTGTTTCAATGTTGCCTCCAATAAGAATTTACCATACATTCAATCCAATTGTCAAGTCCTGCGGCCGCAAACCCTATGTGCTGGCGATTCCCTACTTTTCTTGACAAACCCGTACTTTCTGTTGTAATATTGTCATCCAATGCCAGAAGAAATTCAGGAGTGGGTACACCTTAATATGGTAGCTGGTGTGGGGCCCGGCAGATTCCGAAAACTCCTGGAGATTTTCGGCTCCCCACGTGCGGTCCTGAATGCCAGCGTCAATGAGCTCGCGGCTCTGCCCGGTTTTTCTGAGACACTCGCCAGTGAAATATTATCTGACCGTTACGTGCTCAAGGCAGAAACACAGCTCACGCGTGCCAGAGAAATCGGTGCGCACATAATAAGGTTTATTGACTCCGGATATCCATCTTCGCTCCGCTCTCTTCCAAATGCGCCACCAATACTTTATCTACGCGGTAACCAGGACGTACTCAATTCACCAGGAGCATCAGTCGTTGGCACACGCCTTGCTTCCACATACGGAAAGCGGGTTGCTCGTGAAACAGGTAGTGCACTCGCACTAGCCGGCATCACGGTCGTCAGCGGCATGGCGTCCGGCATAGATTCAGCAGCGCAACGAGGATGCCTTGAAGCAGAAGGCCGCACAATAGCAGTTCTTGGGACGGGTCTGGACATTTGTTTTCCTTATTCCAGCCGTGACATATATCAAAACGCTCCATTGAACGGCGCTGTCCTCTCCGAGTTCCCGTTCGGAGAAGAGGGCTGGACAGGAAACTTCCCTGCACGAAACAGAATAATAGCGGCACTGACGCCATTGACCATCCTGATAGAAGCGCGACCAAATGGCGGTTCACTCATAACTGCAGACTTTGCAATTCACGAGGGCAAGACAGTAATGGTGGTTCCTGGTGACATATTCGACCCACGGAACCTCGGCGGGCATACCCTGATAGTGCAGGGAGCGCGTCTCGCTACCACAATAGAGGACATAGTCCACGAAGCGCTCTCTCTCAACCGGGGCAGTAACAACCCACTATTTTCCGCGACACCAAACTGTTTGACAGAGGAGCAGCAAAAGATATATAATCTCTTGCAAAAATCTCCCGTCCACATAGACGATCTTAGTCAACGCACCGGTATATCGTTGCCTCACCTTCTGGCAATTCTTACTACTATGGAGACGGGCGGATTGGTAAATCAACTGCCGGGCCAGACGTTTACAGCTATATCTTAAACATGACCAACAATTTAATTATTGTCGAATCACCAACAAAAGCAAGGACAATCACTCGTTTTCTTGACAAGCAATACGCAGTGAAAAGTTCGATGGGTCATATCAGGGACTTACCTAAGACAAAACTTGGTATAGAGATAGACAATGGTTTTTGTCCACACTACCAGATCATCCCTGGTAAGAAACGTATTGTTTCTGAGCTGAAACGTGCAAGCAGTTCCGCCGAGAAAGTAATCATCGGAACCGACGAAGACCGTGAGGGCGAGGCAATCGCCTGGCATATCGTAGAGGCAGTACACATCGACCCGCAAAAGATAGAACGCATAGTATTTCATGAGATAACCCCGTCCGCAATCCAGCATGCGCTCGAGAAGCCGCGCTCGATAGACATGAAACTTGTAGAGGCACAACAGGCCAGACGAGTATTGGACCGGCTTGTCGGATACAAACTTAGTCCATTCCTATGGCACAAAATTGGTAGGCGGCTTTCTGCCGGCCGTGTCCAGTCCGTTACTCTCCGCCTTATTGTTGAGCGAGAGGAAGAAATAGAGAAATTTCAGCCCCGCGAATACTGGGACATCACCGCAACTTTCGTTTCTTCGGGAGTTCCCAATCAGGAATGGCAGGCAAAGCTCGTCGAACGCGACGGTAAAAAACTCAAACAGTTTGACATACAGGATAAACAAACTGCAGACGGAGTCGTCCGTCTTCTCCAAGATGGTAAATGGATTGTTTCCAGAGTCGAAACAAAACCACGTCAGCGTAATCCACAGCCACCATTTATTACCAGTACTCTCCAGCAGGAAGCGTCACAACGGTTACATTTCTCACCAAAGAAAACGATGGCTATTGCTCAACAATTGTATGAAGGTATAGAAATTGATGGAAATCAGGTCGGTCTTATCACTTACATGCGTACAGATTCAACTAACGTTGCATCAGAAGCACAGAAATTAGCACGTCAGATGCTCGAAAAATGGTTTGGCGCCAAATATATTCCGTCACAGCCACGTGTCTGGCGTACAAAAGCAAAACTCGCTCAAGAAGCGCACGAGGCAATCCGGCCCACGGACGTGAAAATGCGGCCAGATGATATCCGCCCCTCACTCACAGAAGAACAATACAAACTCTACGCATTGATCTGGAAAAGATTTCTCGCAAGCCAGATGAGTTCAGCAGTTTACAACCAGACAACGATTGATATAACGAGAGACCAATTTCTTTTCAGGGCACAGGGTCGACAGATTGTCTTTCCTGGTTGGCTGGCACTATTGGAAGAACGCTCTGATGAAAAAGACCAAAACGCTCTTCCTCACGTATCCACTGGCGACTGTCTTGTCCCGAAAGAAGTACTCCCAAACCAGCACTTTACCGAGCCGCCGCCACGCTACACAGCAGGAACCCTGATAAAAGACCTCGAGAAATACGGTATCGGTCGTCCGTCAACCTACGCTCCAACTATAACTACGCTGCTGGGCCGCGGCTACGTCAAGCAAGTCAGTGGTAAACTTTACCCTCAGAAAATCGGACGCCAGACAAACGAGCTCTTAACCAAGAACTTCTCTTCCATAATTGACATAGAATTCACTGCAAAAATGGAGGATTCCCTTGACGAAATTGCAGTCGGTCGGGCTGACTGGCATAAGATAATAAAAGAATTCTATGACCCGTTTGAAAAGACGCTTTTGCACGCTGAGCAGAATGTTGAGCGTGTCCACCACCCAGTACGGCAAAGCGACGAAAAATGCCCACTCTGCGGCGCAAATCTCGTCATCAGAGAAGGGCGGTGGGGTGAATTTCTTGCCTGTAGCAATTTCCCAAAATGCCGTTATACGAGAGAGTTGTCTCAGGAAACGACGGACGAGATATGCGAGAAGTGCGGAAAGCCAATGGTGGTCAAAAGGAGCAGATACGGAAAGTTTCTTGCCTGTTCCGGTTACCCAGAGTGCAAGTTCACAAAAAGAATTCAACCTGATGCACGAAATAAATGAATTTCTGTTCCAGCTCAAGAGCCAGAGAAACTTTTCCGCCTGCACAATTTCGAGTTATCGGACTGACGTAACCGAATTCAAAAAGTTCATTGGTAAAAAATATTGGTCTGGGGTCGACCGTGCGGTAGTACGCAGTTGGCTTTCAAAACTTGTGGCATCGGGACTCAAAAATACTTCAATCCAGCGCAAATTATCTGCGCTGCGCACGTTCTGGGCGTTTCTTCTTGAAAAACACGCAGTTACTTCAAACCCATTTCTCCTGGTGCGTGCACCGAGACGCGGGCGACCATTACCCAGATTTATCGACACACCAGAAATAGATGCTTTGATATCTGCATGTAATACGGAATGTTTTCTCGGAGCAAGAGACCGCGCATTAATGGAATTACTTTATTCGTCAGGTATTCGTGTAGGCGAACTTATCAATCTGAAAATAGGAGACGTTGATTTCATAAGCGGGACAGTAATAGTACGAGGCAAAGGAAATAGAGAACGTTCCGTTCCCACAACCGAGCGTTCCTTAAAGTTCCTGGAACAGTACATAACGGTGTTCCCCGGTCAGCCGGACGAGAAACATCCGTTGTTTTTCAACCCGAAAAACCACAAAGGATTGACCAGGCAGGGTATAACATACATAATAAATAAATATGTAAGGAAGGCGTGCATTGCTGTTAGAGTAACGCCGCACACTTTCCGTCACAGTTTCGCTACGCATCTTTTGAATGCAGGTTGTGACCTTCGTGCAGTTCAAGAAATGCTTGGGCATCGTTCCCTCGCTACCACGCAGGTATATACGCACGTATCAATGGCGAAACTGAAAGACGTATACAACCGTAGTCACCCTCATGCGTAATGCCTCCGTCATTGCGAGCGAAGCGGTAGCCGCAGGCTTTAGCCGCAACCTTTGGTAGCCGCAGGCTTTAGCCTGCGCATATAAGCGCACCTTAAAAGGTGCGGCTACAGCCTGCGTTTTTTAGCCTGTACGGCTTGCCCGTGCAATTTAACTGGAAAGCATGCATCCTGAAGACATAAAAGTCATAATGGAAGAGACCGGCGTTGAAGAGAGC
>CAZUQH010000027.1:0-19350 GCA_964622465.1 uncultured bacterium
GGTGACCGCACTTTTTATATACAAAATCCTCAAAACGGCGGTTATGCTTTTAGAGATGACACGGGATATTTTGTGATAGGAGCTATGCCGATTATTTCCACAATAACGTCTCCAACCGTAAAAGAATATGGTCAGAGTGCAGACACAACCAAAGACCCGAACAAGAAATTTATTATTGAGGGAGAAAATTTTAAAGAAAATATGAAGTTATATTTTGATGTAACAGAAATAACTCAGTTAAATCCACTTTTAAATGGAACAACTTATTTTGAATGCGACCTGACAGTCGCTTCTAACTTCACTCCCGTAGAAACGCCAATAGATGTAAAAGTGATAAATCCTGACCAGGGAGAATATACAGTGCAAAACGGCATAGAGATAAACAAAAGGCCATATTTTGCCTCTTTGAGCCAGACAAAAATAGGTCAGGGTGCCCAGAATATTGAATTAACGGTTTTCGGAAGTTATCTTCAAACCGGCTGTGAAATTGATTTTGGCTATGGAATTTCAACTGTCTCATATAATTATTCATGGGTTCCGGATTCATTTACAGTTACAATAAATGTAAGCAAGACCGCACTGACCGGGTATAGAGATGCCACAATAATTAATCCTGATTTAGGATATTACACAAAAGCAAATTACATAGAAATAATTCATACTCCAGATATAAACTCCGTAGTTCCTGATATCAGGGCAAGAGGTGTTACAGGTTCCACAATTACAGTAATTGGAGCAGGACCATATTTTCAGGCAACTCCTGAGGTCTGGTTTTCCACCTCTTCCACAGGCTATCCTGCTGACCCAAAAGTAGATACAGGAACTCTTGTCAACTTTTCCGAAGCATCTTTTGACTTAACAAATGTCAGTGTTTCCACTGATGCCCAGTTGGGAGATAGATGGATACTTGTAAGAAATCCTGATGGCGGAGAGTCGGTGTCTGCCTCAAGTATGCTGAAAATTGTTGCAGCACCCACTCTTGCTGCTGCTGGTCTTACAGTGGTTGGTTCCGATCCATCCTATCAGTTAGGCCAGAATACAACAGGAAAGACCCTTAAAATTGCCGGTTCAGGATTTGAAACTGGAATAAGCGGTGAAAATGTAACCTTTGATGTTTCATCCGATTCAATAACTGTCCAGAGCATAACATGGAAATCATCCAGTTTGCTTGAAGTAATAGTTGATGTTTCATCTATGTGTCCTGTGGGAGACAGGACAGTTTATCTTGAAAATCCTGAAAGTGGCGGAACCGTTTCAAGAGGAGATGTTGATTATTTTAAGATAGCCCCGATGCCTGTAATTTCAACAACAACTTCTCCTTCTGTAAGAGAGTACGGTCAGAGAGCTGTAACATCAGGTTATCCTGATAAAAAATTAGTACTTGAAGGTTCAGATTTTGTAGATGGTCTCAAACTTTATTTTGGTACAAATAAGATAAGTCAAACCGGTCCCGAGATTTTAAATGGAGGAACCGTATTTCAGTGCGATGTGACCATAGATGATTATTTTTCACCTCTTGGCTGGCAGGATGTAAAGGTGATAAATCTTGACCAGGGGGAATATACTCTTTCCAATGGAATAAAGATAAATCCTCGTCCAACTTTGAGTTCTCTTGGGAGAACAAAAGTTGGCCAGGGAGCAGAGAATATCAGTATTGTGGTTTATGGTGCTGATATTCAAGAGAGTTGCGAAGTGTATTTTGGCATAGGGATTTCCACTGTGAGCTACGATTATACGCATGTGCCTGATTCTTTTACAGTTGTTATAAATGTTTCGCCAAGTGCTTTAGTGGGCACAAGGGACGCCAAAATAACAAATCCTGATTTGGGGTATGATACAAAGACGAATTATTTTGAGGTTACCCACAAGCCGGATGTGAATTCAATATCTCCCGACACACGGGCGCGCGGTGTTTCGGGCTCTACAATTACAGTATATGGAACAGGTCCCTATTTTCAAAGTGGTCTTGATGTTTGGTTTTCAACAAGCCCAACCGGTTATCCTGTGGATACAAAGATAAGCACAGGAACAATAACGAGTTTTGATGTGAGTTCTTTTGAATTGATAAATTTCAATGTGACAAGTGATGCTCAGTTGGGAGACAGATGGATTATGGTGAAAAATCCAGATGGAGGAATTGCAGTATCTATTGGTTCTGTTCTTAAAATTGTTGAGCCGCCTGCTCTTACCGCGGGGGTCCTTACAGTGATTGGTTCAGACCCAACCTATCAGTTAGGACAAAATACAGAATATAAGACCTTAAATATTACTGGTTCAGGCTTTGAATCTGGAATAGATGTGAATAATGTCTATTTCGATGTTTCCAGTGATTCAATTACTGTCCAGAGTGTAACATGGAAAGCATCAACTTTGCTTGAGGCAGTGGTAAATGTTTCCTCAAAATGTCCAACAGGTAACAGGACTGTTTATGTAGAAAATCCACAAAGTGGCGGTGTTGCTTCAAGAGGAGATGCAGATTATTTCGTCATTGGAGCAATGCCAGTGATTTCTACAATAACGTCACCGACTGATAAATATTATGGACAGAGGGCAGAGACCCAGGGTTATCCGGATAAAAAGTTTAAACTTGAAGGACAAAATTTTGTTACCGGCTTAAAACTCTATTTTGGTACAAATGAAATTCCGCAGACAACTCCCGAAGTCCTCTCAGGAGGGACAACATTTCAATGTGATGTTACTATTGCCGAGAATTTCCTGCCGACAGAATCTCCTCTGGATGTAAAGATAATTAATCCCGATCAGGGAAAGTATATTCTTTCTGGAGCAATTACCATAAATAAACACCCTGTTCTCAGTGAACTGGTGCCGGCCTCGCGTGGTCAGGGTTGTACGGATTCGACAATTACTGTCAAGTGCAGTTATTTTCAAAATGGAGCAGTCTTAACATTTCCTTCAATAACTCCAGGTCAGTATAATTTCCATGATTATGACTATACACTCGGGGCATCCTCATTTACAGTCCTTCTTGATTTAATTGAAGGAGCAGATACCGGAGCAAGGGATGTCAAGGTAGAAAACCCTGACCTCGGTTATGATACGAAGTCAAGTGCATTCACAGTTAATTATATGCCTGATTTGAGAGCGACGAATCCGCTTGTACCCTCTGCTGTATGTCAGGCAGTAAGCAGTGTAACAGTCCATGTGTATGCATCGGATTATGGCAGATATCAGGAAGGTTGCACTGTCTCCTTTTCCACTTATGTTGCAGGTAGTCCTTCCGACCCAACAGTTGTTGTTAGTTCTGTTATATTTGCAGGGAGTAATCATCTTGAGTTAAAGTTAACGGTTTCTGAGGATTCCCCTGTCAGTCCTGGCGCTACTCCGGATAGATATATAACCATAATAAATCCTGACGGAGGGAAATTTGTCAGTGCTGAGCAAGTCCTTGCAATAAACTCAAAGCCAATTTTGACAAGTTGCCAGACCTATACACTTAATACCAATGATATTGGCCAGGGGGCAACAAATCGTTCAATAACCTTTTATGGTCAATATTTCAGAGATGGTTGTAGTATTACAATGGCTGATGCTGATGTTACCGGGACCTCCTTTGTAAATTCTGGTGAGGTCACCGCAGATATAAGTTTGGTCCATACAGATGCAACAATTGGAGCAAGTTCAGTTACTATTACCAATCCAACAGATTATGGATATTCTACAAAATGTGACTATGATTTCTTTCATATTACCGAAAAGCCAACTGTTACATCCTGCTCCCCGAATACTTATGGCCAGGGTGCACAGAATGCCAGTTTAACAATCTATGGAACAAATTTCTCTACAGGAAGTGCATATACAGGAGAGTCAAATGAAGGAGAGATTATTTTTAAGGGCATTAATGGCATCACTGTTGAAAACGCCACCGCGTTAAGTGCTACAGAAATTTCAGCAACGATAGACATAAGCCCAAATGCTACTGTTGGAGGTCCAAAGCAGATTGAAGTTATGAATCCAGATTTTGGAAGGAATACATCTGATACGGGAATATTTACTATAAATTCAAAACCCACCATTTCAACAGTAGAGCCGGCTCAAAGAGGACAGGGTTGCCAGGATGTTGAAATCTGGATTACCGACCTCACAAAGAAACTTGATTCCGGAATAACCAAAGACGATGTCTGGTTCTCAGGGACTGGAATCACTGTTTCAACAGTTCCATTTATTGCTGTCGATGGTTCTTCGATGACAATTAAGATTGATATTACATCAAATGCTTCTACCACAACAGCGAGAGATTTAACCGTTCAAAATCCCGATAAAGGAATCTACACAAAAACAGAATGTTTTACGGTAAATTTGAAACCAACCATTAATTCCTGCGACCCATCCCAACTTGGTGCAGGAGCAAGCGGTCAGGTAATAACTGTTTCCGGAGAAGGATTTCAGGCAGGATGCGAAGCTTATTTTTCAGTAAATTCCAACGGTGAGCCAAGAGATACTAATATAATTGTCGGAAATGTAAGTGGTTCAGGAGATTCTATATCTCTTTCTAATGTATTAGTATACTCCACTGCTGCTATAGGCGGAAGATTTTTGGCTGTAATAAATGGAGATAAAGGAAAAGGGATAAGTGCGGGAACTGTTCTTACAATAAATCCAGCGCCATCGGTTGTTAACTGTACACCAAACCAGCTCGGTCAGCAGGCAACAAATATAAATGTAACGATAAACGGGAGCAATCTTCAATCTGGAATAACTCTTTCTGATGTAATATTTACTCCTTCTGATGGAATCAACAAAATTGGAATCGTTGAAATTGACCCAGGAGGGACTTATCTTATTATAAAATTAACCATTAATGCCGATGCTCCAACCGGAGCAAGAGATGTTAAAATTATAAATCCAGACAAAGGTTCAGATACCCTTGAAGGCGGCCTTACAATAAATACACGACCGCTGTTTAGTTATGCTTCGCCAGATAGTTTAGGACAGGGGGCAGAAAACAGGGATGTTGTAATTTATGGAAGTAATTTTCAAACTGGGATGGTTGCATATTTTGGCGGTACAGGGATAAACCCTAACCCTGCTTCTGTAAGTGAATATGGGGCAGGATTTCCAACCGAAGGGTTCGTTACTATCAGTATTTCATCATCTGCTGATGCTCCCTCTTCAAGAAGTATTAAATTAGAAAATCCGGATGATGGTTATAGTATTGTCTATTCCACATTTGATATAAATCAGGCGCCATCAATAACTCTTGCTGAGCCAAACTCAAGAGGTCAGGGGGCAACTGCTCAGGATATTTTAATTAAGGGAAGCAGATTCAAAGATACCCCAACTGTGACATTTTCTCAAGGGGGAGTTACTGTTACTGATGTTTTCTATCAGGGCGCTTCATCAATTACAGCAAGGATAAACATAACTCAAGGAGCAGGGACAGGACTTGGAGATGTTACAGTCGAGAACCCGGATGGTGGAAAAACAACCGGTAAGAACTTATTTACAGTTAATACTAAACCGGCAATTTCCTCTTGTTCGCCAGATAAAAGGAGTCAGGACCTTGCAAATCAGGAGATTTACATAAATGGAAGTGGGTTTAACAAACCGCCTGCAGATGTCTGGCAGGTCTCATTTGGCACAACTTCAATTGAGGTAACCTCAGTAGAATATCTTTCTGATACGCAACTTAGATGCTATGCAAACATTCTCTCGACCGCCGGTGCCCAGGCATATAGTGTTACTGTCACCAACCCGGATGCTGGAAAAGGAACTGGAAGCGGGATATTCACAGTGAATGAAAAACCTAAGATAACATCTGTTTCACCTTCAGAAAGAGGACAAGGTTGCGTTAATCAGGATGTCACAATCTACGGAAATTATTTCCAGGATGGCTCCACAATTACAATTTCAGGAAGTGGAGTTGACTTTGCGTCAACCACCTTTGTAAATTCTGGAGAACTCCGAATCACAGTCAACATTGATTACGACGCTTCAACAACAACCGCGAGAGATGTGAAGATTGAAAATCCTGATGCAGGGAATTATACTCTCGGTGCTGGTTTCACAGTTGGTGACAATCCAATTACGACTATAGGTGCACCATGGAAATCAAGGCACGATGCCACTCTAACACAGTCGAGCGGTACAGTTACAACTGATGCGCAGGATGTTTATCTTTCATTAGAGCGTCTTTCTGATTCAAAATGGTATAAACCAGGTTCTGGGTTTACTGAAACAAGCGAGGAGTGGATTGAAACTACTTATACTCAAGGTGAAGACCACTGGAGTTATGAGTTACCTACACTCGCAAATGGGACAAGTTACTATATCAGGACTTATGGATTCGGCCAGAATGCTGGAAGAGAATCGTCAACAGCAGGTGTAACATTTACTTACGACACATCAATAAATCAAGCTGTTATTACAAGGCCTGTCCATCTTGCACATTACAATGATGGCTCTGGCTTTGTAGATAATCGCTTGAATAATATATATGGAACTTCTGACCCTGATACTGATTTTGTAAAGTTATGCATCAGGGATTTAACCAGAGGGGCAACCTACTGGTCCGACTCAGCGTTGGACTGGGTCTATTCCGCTTCCGATTTATATTTTAACATAAATGACCCGACACCTGACAACTGGTCTTATTCTTTTTCAACTTCAAGCTGGACTAATGGAAATAAATATAATGTTAAAGCAAGACCTACCGACATTGGAGGAAATCAGGCAACTCCAACAGGCAAGGACTTCTGGATTGATTACGAGATTCCTGTCTCAACAATTACAACTCCAGCCGATGGGCTATATAACGATTTGCCAACGGTTTCCGGGCCTCTTAATGATGAACCTTCGATTGGTAATGTAACCGACGTTGAGATATATATTCAGCGCAAATATGATTCCTACTACTTTGACGGAAGCGATTGGTACGATACAATAAAGTGGATTGATGTAACAAGTTTTGACCAGGCGAGTTGGTCCTACACTGTTCCAACCCCAACTGAAACTTTTACTGATGATTTAGGAGATAATGATAATTACGAGATAAAAGTAAGGGCAAAGGATAAGGCAGAAAATCTGGAAGATTACGAGCCCAAGACCGTAACTGTTATTACCTGGGATGATACTCCACCACAAACTCAGGTAACCTTTCCAACCGAGGGCGCAACCATAAACTATTCCACATTGACAATCCGCGGCACTCTTTCAGAGTTACATGGGATTGCAGAGTTGCAGATTTTGATAAAAGATAAAGACCATAACAAGTGGTGGGACGGCGTAATGTGGGATACGATAGAGAAATGGGTGACAGTGCCTTCCGGAGAAATATATGTAACTTCCTGGACATATTCCGGAGTGAACTGGCCAACTGATGGCATGGATGTTCTTATTCAGACAAAGGCAAGGGATATTGCAAGTCCGACAGGGAACTGGGAGACGCCCGGTGCAGGCAGGAATTTCAAGTATGATTCAAAGCCGCCTTCTGCAACAGTGTCTCTCCCTGAGGATACCAAGTGGTACAATGCTACGAACCTGACTTCCTATCAGGGTTCCTATACCGATGACAAGAGCAGCTGTACCAAGGTTCATATTAAAATTCATGATTTGACACAGGGGACAACCTACTGGAACGGCACTGGCTGGCAGAATTCTGAGACCTGGGTTTATAAGACCATCACGCCGGCTGGCTGTTCCGGTAACTGGACATACACTGCTCCAGCTATGGAGCATGGTCATGTGTACAGGGTATGGATTGAGGGAGAGGACCTTGCTGGTAATCGCCAGACAGCCACATCCTATGTTGACTACAACTATGACATAGAACCACCGGTGTCAAGTATCATATACCCGGAAAGCGCTGGGAAGTACGGAAAGATAGTTCAACCGAACGGCAGATGTTCCGATTCGCCTGGAGATAGAGATGGTCATATGGGTAAAGTCCAGGTTACACTGCAGGATAGAGGTACTACTGGTGAAGAGGATGGAAATTATTACCAAGGTGATGGCAACTGGCTTTCAGGAAAGATGTGGCTTGATGCAACCTGGGAAGCATGGGTAAGCACATATTCTCTGAGGGGATGGAGTTACCCGTTCCCCGACCTTGTCAACAATCACTATTATACACTCATTTCCAGAGGAGTTGACTCAGCGGGAAACTATGATATTGCTATGGCAACGGTTACTTTCCAGTATATTCAGGACATACCGAGTTCACAGATAACCATGCCAAAAGACGAAACTATTGTTGATAATAACTTTAATTTATGCAAGGGAGAGGTTCTTTCACTTGTTGGCGCGGTGATAGAAAATGTTCAGGTTGACGTCACACGCCTGGAGGTGACTCAAAGTAGCGTAACTTACTATCACTGGTGGTGGGGGAATAATCAGTGGTTAGAACAGGGAGAAAATGAGTCCATCTGGGCAACTGCAGAGTTTCCTGCAGATAACAAAGAATACTTTGAGAAAGGCATCAGTGAAATTAACTGGGTCCTTGGAGATACTTATAAAGTTCGCTCAAGGGCAAAGGCATCAAGTTACGCTCAGTGGGAGTCAGCAGGACCCGGGGTGAGGTTCAAGCTGGCAGCCGGATACTCGGTTTCCTGGGCTACTTCGCCAGCACACGGCGCTGCCTCTCCGGGTGTAAGCATAATAGGTGGAAAAGGACTGGGGGACAAGCCGGCTCAGGTGAAGGTTGCGCTACAAAAAATTGTAAACCCACCAAACGATTACAATGACGGAGATGTGTACGATGCTAAAAACAATGATGACTACTGGAAATGGACCATCCCAACAGAGTGGCAGGATACAATCATCTACTGGGCAACTGCGACTGTATCCGGGGTAGACGACAACTGGAACTGGACAATTGATGTTTCTACAAACGGCTGGAATGTTAACTGGGTTGCTGGCAAGTATTACCGAATACTTTGCAAGGCAGTAGATGCAACTGAAGAGACGCCTCACGCAGGGAATGTGGCAATTATAGATAACCAAGCTCCAACAAGCTATGTAAATTCCCCTGCGAGCGGAATAAGATTCAAGACGCTCGCGTCAATTTCTGGAACAGCAACAGATGCGCTCTCAGGCATAAAGACAAATGGAATTGAAGTCAGGATAAAATACATAGACGGAGGAACAACCTATTACTGGGATGATACCGGTGTTGAGTGGGATTCTACCACAGTCCACTGGAACCCAGGGACGACTGCCGGAGCACCTGCAGGCCAGACAGCAACCTGGTCGTTTGACACTTCAAATGTAAATAACAACTGGTTGGATGCCAAAGCGTTCACGATTCAGTCCCGTGCGATTGACAAAGGTAATAACATTGAATCCCCTCCACAGCCAGGACCAACAATCACCTGCGATAAGACAGGTCCTACATGCGCAATAAATTCACTTGCGAGTGGTTCTATTCTGAATTATCTGAAGACAGTTAGCGGAACCGCAAGTGATATTCCAATTGCTTCCGAAGTGGATAATGTCAAGATAAAGGTGTATTCATATTTTGGTGGGAACGATAACTGGCTCACAAACACAAATGGAGAGTGGACATCTGCTGGCGAACAGTGGCTCACATGCTCTGGCAAGACCTCCTGGTCAATAGACCTTGCTACCTGGTCATGGACAAATAATTATGTTTCCACAATTACTGCGAAGGCAACAGATATCAGAGGAAATCAATCAGATGGAACGCCGGTTTGGTTTGTGTCCGACGATGAGAAACCGACCTCGGAAGTTACTATCCCGAACGGAAGCGATAACTATTGTGATACAGACCCGCTTGAGACCAAACTTTCCGGAACCTGGTTAGAAAATAAGCAGATAAAATCTGTCAAGGTCAGAATTCAGCCCGGGTCTAATGACCAGTCCTGGAAGCCGGGCGAGGACTGGATTGCCGGCGAATATTACAATAATGCTGATGTATGGCAATCCTCCTGGACATTTGCGAGTTTACCCGTCTGGACCAACGGGGGGAGTTATCGGGTGTACTCCTATGCAGTGGATATTGCATCAAACACAGAGTCAATTGACCCTTACAATGGCTTTATATATGACAAGACAAAACCCGATTCAGTAGTTACCGGTCCAACCGACAATTCTTATCATCGCACAGCGCCGTCTATCACCGGCACATCTTCAGACGGGGAGACCGGTGTCCGAATAGTCAAAGTTCAGCTCAAGAAAATCGTTGCCGGGACAACCTGGTACTGGACGACATTCACCCATGACTGGACTGATTCAGTTACCTGGATTGCTGCAGAAAAAGTTGGCGGGGTCTGGGATAACTGGCAGGTCCCATCTGCTGATATTCCAACAGCCGATAAATATACGGATGGTCAGGTTTACAAGGTGGTTTCACGAGCTGAGGATACAAGAAATGCAACAACATCACTTAATACCGAATCATCGCTGACCTGGAATACATATATCTGGGACCTCACCGAAGGCGCTGCAAGTGTTACCTATCCTTCTGATAACGGTTATGTTTCCCAGACAGGTGATGTTCAGGGAACGGCATATGATACAACGGGTTCAACAAATACGGCCGGCAAGATAGATGAAGTGCAGGTGAAACTGAAGAAAATTTCTGATGGGACGACCTACTATTGGGATAACTACAATGTGGTGCCTAACACCTGGACGACTTCTGTCGTCTGGAGTACCGCAACCTATACTCCATACTATGCAGGTGCTTCTTCCGGAACGTGGGTACTCCCGCACCCGGAATGGGAAACACTCTGGTACTGGGGGAATACAAAGGCGAAGGACAAAGCAGGAAACTGGCAGGTATCGTTCCCGACAGTGAGCTTCAGGGGTGATTTCGCAGCACCTTCATCGGTGTTGTCAAAGCCGGCCGAAGGCATGAACTATGATGTAATGGATAAAATAACTGGGACAGCGGCAGATAGCGGCGGAGAAATGGACTATGTGGAGGTGATGATAGAAAATGTGGAAGCAGGAGACCCACGCAACGGATACTGCTGGAACGGCTCTACATGGACGAGTACGAGCCCGTACTGGCTTGATGCGGTCCAGAACCCTACATGGCCGGACTGGAAGTATGATATCTCATATCCAACTAATGCATGGGAGAGTAGCAAGCATTATCGGGTTACTTCTCATGCATTTGATAAGGCGGGTAATGAGGAATCTACAGAAGCCCAGAACCAGAATACATTCAAATTCGTTGTTCCGGCAGAGACCTTCCACATTGAAAATCTGGCCATAAACCAAACTGCGGGTACTTCCGATTTATTTGATGTCAGGGCATGGAATGTAACTGAAGGTGTAACTGCTGAGGGATATAAGGGAAGAGTTTGGTTTACATCTGATGATTCTTATGCTGTCCTACCTGGCTCATATACATTTACCACTACTGATAATGGAGTTCATACGAATTTCTCAGTGACTTTCAAGACCAAAGGGACAAAGTGGATAAAGGTGAGGGACTATGAAACCTACGCCTCGGAGATTTCTAGTACCGTCTATGCGAATGTCAATCCCGGAGCGCTACATCATTTTGTAATAGAACTTCTGCCCGATGAAGTTATTGCTGGCGTACTACAAGATGTGAAGATTACGGCAAAGGATAATTTCTACGATGGGACAGGTAATGTAAAAGATGACTATGCGGGCACGGTAAGATTCTGGTCTGATGATTCAAAAGCAAGTTTGCCTGGAGATTACACTTTTACAACAACCGATGCTGGCATCCATTCGTGGCTTGTGAGTGATTCCACTGGAGTAATTTTCAAGACCGCAAATGTCGGGCCTGGCAATGCAAGTGGGACCTGGCTCTTCAGGGTGAGGGACGATGCTTTAGGCATTGAAAAAGATAAGACAGGAATAGTCGTTTATCCAGCACCAATTACTTCTTTCAAGGTTACAATGACGACCGGTCCCATAACTGCTGGTTCTGGTCCTTATGACATTTCTGTGGAAGCAAAAGACCAGTATGCAAATCGTTGCTCTACAGGAACAAACAATTATCAAGGTACAGTTAAGTGGACATCAGATGACACTAAGAATCCTGTCCTTCCTGGGGACTACAACTTTACAACAGGGCCTGCCGGCAGCAATGGTTATGTGCTTATTGCTTCAACTGTTGTATTGAAGAAGGCGGGGACAAGATGGGTGAAGGCGAGAGATGATGCAAAGGACAAAGAAGGCCAGCAATCCGGAATAGTGGTCGTTGCGGATAATTGCACTCACCTGAAAGTTACGATGTCCACGAATGTCGTTGCAGGCATCGCACAGGACGTAACAGTTGAAGCGCTTGACCAGTTTGATAACCGGGATACAAATTACGAAACTACAACCGGCGCAGGTGGAGGCCTGGACTTCATCGCACGCAATTCAGATAACAGTGAAATGAGTAATTATACTCTTGAATTAGGTGACCCAGTAGATTTTCTCGCCTCATATAGCGGAATTCACACTTATTCTGGCCATGCTACATTAAAGGCAGCGACAGGGTCAGATAAGAAAGTAAAAGCAACTGACGCCCTTACTCCCTCCATCTATGGTGAGCAAACCGGGATAAAACTGACAGCAGCACAAGCCAATAAGTTAGCTGTGGACCAGGTTAGTGACCCGATTGAAGCAGGAGTGAGGTCAAATGTCCGGGTTAGGGTCTATGACGAGTACGATAACATCGCAACTGGCTACACAGGTAAGATTATTTTAACTTCTGATGACACGCAGGCAGAATTCATAATTGGCGGGGTGCCCGGTGTCAGTACATACACATTTACTTCAGGGGATTCTGGAATCCATTTCTTTGTTTCACCAGATGGCGTTAAGCTGAAGAGCACCGGAGAAAAATATGTCAGGGCAAGTTCCAGCGGAACGCCTGCCTTGACCTCTGGTCAGCAGTCAGGGATTACGGTCACGCCAGCATCACTTGACCACTTTGACCTGACGACAATCGCAAGTCCTCGTTCAGTTGGCAAACCCGCCTCAATGGTTGTCACAGCTAAGGACACATATGACAACGCAAAAACAGATTATGATGGTATAGTAGATTTTTCCTCTGACGACACTACTGCAGACATTGGTTCACCTCCCTCTAACCCTTATTCCTACGAGTTTTCTACAACTACTGACCAGGGAGTCCATGATTTTGGTGCAAACTTCATTACCTTTAACTCAAGCGGGACATGGTATTTCAAAGCAAGGGATGATATAGCGGCAATTGAAACACAGCAATCCAATATTCAGGTTGTTGCAATTCCAAAGTCGGATGTTACCGAACCGTCAGCTGCGTATCTTAACAGCATTTCTATGATAAAAGGGACTGCTCAAGCATATCCAGGTGCAAATCTTACATGGGTTGGCGTTTCTCTACAGAGAAGTTCAGACAACAATTACTGGAATGAAGCAACATGGCAGGGTGATGTGTTCTACGGGACTGCTACGCTCTATACATCTACATGGACATATTCTACTCTGCCTGCTTCCTGGGATAATGAAGTCACCTACAAAATAAACTCCATGGCAAGAGATAATCTCGGCGGAGAAGAGACGCCAGGAGCAACGCAGAACTTTATATGGGATACGGTACCACCTGATTCAAATATTACCACGCCAGGATGGAATGAGATACGTTCATCATTGAATCTGATAGAAGGAACATCATGGGATGTTGGAACTGCAGGAAAGATAAGTGGTGTTTCAGCGGGAAACATAAAGGTTTCTATCAGATATGTTGAGAGCGGGACAGGGACAACATACTACTGGCGGGTTAGCCCCTCCACTGGCTGGGTGAGTGGTAGTGAGAAGTGGCTTGATACTTCTGGTTTGCCATGGCAATTTGATTCTTCGCTTGTTGCATGGGAAAACAGCACGCAATACAGGATTAGAGCAAAAGCGACAGACAACGCTGGTAACCCCGATACCGAATCGCTGCCGTATACCCAGTTCATCTACGATACCGAGTCCCCGGTTGCGGGTGTATCAACGCCTACTGCCGGAGGATTCTATCGCGTGCTGGATGAAATCAGGGGTACTGCAACTGATAATGAGAAGGTCACTGGTGTTGAACTCCAGATTGAGAAAGCTGGCTCATACTGGACAGGGACTGGCTGGGGTGGCCCCTGCTGGTTGGATGAATCAAAGGGGGTTGTCGCTGTTGACGGGTCTTTTAATTCTGCATCTGAATTATGGAAGTATGAGATTTCGTATCCAACAGCAACCTGGAACGAGGAGACAACTTACACCATCAGAGTCCGGGCTAAGGACCAGGCCGGGTATACTGGCTCAGAGTCGGAGATTTCGTTCACCTGGGATAAGACAGCGCCTACTTCTGGCACTGGCTATCCGGATGATACCGATGCATATTCTGAAATGAATCAAATTTCTGGCACTGCGTCAAATGGTGGTTCTGGTGCAGCTTTGGCAAGAGTAGAAGTAGCAATGAAGAAAGTAACAAGTCCATACTGGTGGGATGGTTCCACCTGGCAGCTTGACCCGGCCTGGCTTGTGGCCGATAACAAAGAGAATTGGACTTACGACGTCCCAAACGGTTCCTTCACTTCCCATATGAAGTATATGCTGTGGTCAAGAGCGATAGATAACGCTAAACCAGATGGAAACGTCGAATCCAAAGATCTGGGTGGTTCAGAGGACCTGTATTTTGTGTACGACACAGATGCTCCGACTACAGACATTACTTTCCCATCTGATGGACAATGTCTCAATTACACTCCTTCTACTATTGATGGAGATTCCGATGACTCTGGCGGTTATTCGTACTATGCCGGGCTATATCAGAATTATTATCAGATTGAGCGCTCTATTTCTCCTTACTACTGGAATGGAATGGCCTGGGATACAGATTCTACATATCATGGATTCGGAAGTGCCACTGATTGGACAATTGATTTTCCATCTCTAAATGACGGGACTACATACTGGGTCAGGACTTATGCAAGGGACCTCGCTATCCCGACACAGAACCAGGGCTCACCAGTAGAGATTATGTTTAAGTATGACATGACCGAACCAGATTCTGCAATTTCAAGACCTGTTGATGACAACCACTATTCAACTCAGTCAGGTTATGAACTTGATTCTGCTCATCCAATCTGGGGCACTGCCTCAGATTCTCATGCCGGCCTTAATGCTTCAGATCCGGAATCTATTCAGGCCCGCATTTATGCCGAGACAGGCCCTGATGCCGGTTACTACTGGGATGGTTCCGGCTGGACAATAACTTCTGGTACTCAAGCATGGCAGAATGCTAACCTCTGGACTTCTTCCTGGACATACTCTTCAATTAGCGGTGCATGGCAAAACGGTTCAAAGTATCGCGCAAATGTCCGGGCAAAAGATAGAGCGACAAATGTGGAGGTAGATTTCTCAACCAAGACGTTTGTCTACGATACGGTCAATCCTCAGTCGGGAATTACTGAACCAAACAGTCCAACAGAAGATAGCGTTGATACCATATATGGAACCTGCAGCGACACTGTTCCAGGTCAGATAGTGGACGTCGAAGTCCGGATTAAAAAGGTCACTACCCCGGTCAAGTATTACAAGGCGGGGGAGGGTTGGCAGGATAACGAATGGTGGAATAGTGGAGTCAGTCAGTTATCTCAGGATGCAACTGCCTGGTGGTACAACTGCGGTAGTATCTGGGAAACCAATGTAGATTACAATGTGCAATGCAAGGCAAAAGACAAAGCAGGCAACTATGCTTCTCCTGGTGCAGGTAATGATTTCAAATTTACTCCGCCTCTTCCACAGACAACCCTGACTACTCCCGGAGCAGGAACATCTCCAGACAATGCGCGGCATTATACTTCAATGAATACGCTTTCCGGTGACTACGATACCTATACTTCCAGCGTTGAAGTGTGCATAAGGAACCTCACTCCTGAGCCGGATGAGTACTGGGACCAGGCGAACGTCCAGTGGTCAACAAATACGGTCTGGAACGTACACTCAACAATGGGCGCTGGTATCTGGAGCTTTAGTTGTTCTTCGGTTGCCTGGACGAATAATAACAAATATAACGTCCGTGCATGCGGTATTGGACCAGGAGGTACTGAGGATGCAGGAAGTGGCAATAATTTTGTGCTTGACCAATCCAAACCGTCCAGTGACCTCACCAGTCCTGTTGGCACGAGTGAGAATCCTGGTTACTCAAATAATCTTTCTACAATTACTGGTACCTCTTCCGACAATACTCTTGGTATAATTACCGGAGTCAAGATTGAAATCTACAATGTCACGGATAACCTTTATTACGATGGAACTGGTGGGGACCCATGGGATGGGACTTCTGGCTTGAGTCTTGATGTAGTTGCTGATGATGGCGCTTTTGGTGAAGCAGAAGGAGAATACAGCGAACCCTGGCATTATGATATTTCTACTACTGCATGGACAAATGCAAAGAAATACAGGATTCAGTCAAAAGCAACTGATAAGGCGACTCTGTCGCAAACAGAATACGGCATTGCCTACTTCATATTTGACACTACTTGCCCGACTTCCGGGGTAACTACTCCATACGAAAATCAGTCGTCGTCCTATATGCCAACCATCATCGGCACTGCAAATGACGCATCTCCTGGCAAATTGGATGAGGTCCAGTTACGGGTTAAGAATGATTCAGACGGGACTTACTGGCAGGGTGGGGCAAGCTGGCTTGGTGACGAGAAGTGGCTTGGTGCTGCAGATGGAGTAACATTATATATCAGTTCCTGGACCTGCAGTGCACCTGCCTGGCCAAATCAGAAGAAATACATTATCAACTCAAAAGCACTTGATAAAGCAGGTAACTACGAGTTGTCTCCTGGGGCAAGGACGTTTATCTTTGATACAAAACCACCTGAATCTCTCGTGACCTACCCAGCTAATGGAGCGTACTACAATGCTGCTACAAAACCAACCGAAATAAATGGAACTGCGAAGGACTGGTTTGCCGAAACCAAAGCAATGGCGAGCTTTGAGACAGAAGACATAAAAGTTCAGATTCAGGACCTCACGGTCGGCGCAACCTACTGGTCAACAGGCCTGGAGTGGACACCAAATGAAGAATGGCTCCCTATAACAAGCGGGACGTCTTCGTGGAAGAAAACGTCGGGTCTTCCGGACTGGGAGACGAACCATAACTATGTAATAAAGTCAAGGGTTACCGACAACGCGGGAAATGTAGAAGTGGTCACTTCTTCCGTTACTTTCAGATATGATACCACACCGCCGACCTTTGGGACAGTAACGCCGGCGAGCAATGATAAGGTTAAAACCGGAGAAGTTACATTTACATTGAGTGAAGAAATTCAGTCAGGTTCCGGGAAGATTGTATTCACTGCTGAGACGGGCTATGGTGGCGAAACGCCAGGCGTATCTTCGCATACCTACGTGCTGTCAAGCGATGAATGCAAAAACCTGGCAGAGCAGACAAAAACAGTAGGCGGCCTTGTTGACGGTAATAAGTATAAACTGACTATTCACGGGAAAGACCTTGCAGGTAATGACGAGGCCGCCTGGGAAAACACAGGCATATTGTATGATAATACCCCGCCTGATTCGGGAATCACCTTCCCGGATAAAGAGTACCACAATTCTATATCTTCCATTAGCGGAACTTCCAAAGAAAAGCCAGATGCTACCCAGGAGAAAAGCGGGGTAGTCAACGTAAAGATAAGGATACAAGACCTTACCCGAGGCACAACCTACTGGAATGGGAGTGCGTGGCAACCAGGAGAAACCTGGCTGGTTATTGACACTACTTCCACATGGTCTTACGACATCCCGAATTCCTCTTTTACACATACACATCAATATCAGATAAAGGCAAAGGCAATTGACGAGGCAGGAAACGAGGAGCCCCAAGCAGGTTGGGCTTCTCGGACATTTACATACGATACTGACGAGCCAGAATGTGCGGTAACTCTTCCTGTAGAAGGCAGATATTACAATAGATTAACTACACTTAAAGGGACGGCAAGCGATGTCCTGGCCGATATTGAAAACGTTGAGGTCCGGATTTATGATACAACTGCCAACAGATACTGGAACGTAAGCGATTGGGGAGAACTTGGAGAAGAGCATTGGCTTGGCGCTACCTATTATCCAGCCACTGATAGTTGGGATTATACTTCCGGCCCGCCTAAGGATAAACTTACTTCGGGAAATGCTTACACCGTGCAATGCAAAGCTTTTGATAAAGGAGGTAATCAGAAACTAAGTACGGTTATCAATTTTACTGGTGATGTAGATATTCCTACGTCTAAAGTAGATATTCCTGACTCGGATATTGCGCTAAACTATTACAATGACGAATTCATGCTGGCCAACGATATTAAAGGAACTGCTCAAGACGGTCACAGCGGTGTCAGAGAAACGCGTTTCTACATAAGACGTGAGCATGGAGAACCAAACATCTATTATCAGGGAGCCGGAACCTGGGGCCAGAATGCGGTCTGGTTCCTGGCTAATGGGACTACCTCCTGGGATTTGCATGTTTCCACTGCCATCTGGGATTCAGGAGGGACGTATCACGTCGTCTCTCGAGATGAAGATAAGTCCTGGAAAGAAGACGCTGAAGAAGGTAACTTCGACCTCACTCTGTCCACGGGGAATTTCCAGTATGATGCCGAAGACCCGGAATCATTCGTTGGGTATCCAGGTGATGGAGCATATCTTAATACCAAGCCGCTAACAATAAGTGGAACCGCTCTTGACAACCCCGTGGTCAACACCGATGTTTCGAATGTGAAGATATCTCTCAAATGTTGTGGAGGGACACATAACGGGAAGTACTGGTCAGGCCTGGGTTGGGAATCAGGTATCCAGTGGCGCCTCTATACCGGAGGCGAGCCTAAAGACTGGACAAGATCCGTAGAAGAAGGTGCCTATACGAGCGGAGGAGAAGTGACTTACCAGCTCCTTGTTTCCGCGTGGGATGGTGCCGGGAATATAGAAGTGGATACTGACCCGGAGGCCTTAAAGTGTACATTCCATTACGATATAACTAAGCCAACATCTACAATTACATATCCTGTGAATATGGAGCATTATAAGGCATCTGCGGTTTCGAGCATTTCAGGACAGGCGGGTGATAACTTTACTGGTATACAGAATGTAGAAGTCAGGATTTCTTCAGGAACATTGTATTGGAATGAGAGTGGATGGACGAGCGACCCGAATACCTGGAATGTGGCAAGCGGTAGTGTGAGCTGGTCCTATTCAACTCTACCTTCATTTGATAGCAATGTCTGGTATAAGATAAATACAAGAGCAACTGATAAAGCAAACAATGTTGGCACAGCATATAGCACCGTAACATTCTTATGCGACAATACGCTACCTTCCTCAGTTGTTAGTGTTCCTCAATCTGGTAGTCCTACCTATGATAGTATGAACCAGCTCTCA
>CAZUQH010000028.1:0-19289 GCA_964622465.1 uncultured bacterium
GCTTGAGGTCTGGTGCGGGATTGCTTCGTCGGTCGCTTCGCAGGCTGAAGCCTGCGGCTACCGCCTTCCTCGCAATGACATGTTACTTGATAAGGGAATGTAGAAGCTCCGATGCTTCTTCTGACTTACACATTCGCGCAGCCCAGTAATAGACCAGTGCCGCAATAATTACCAGTGCCGCAATTCTTGGAATAAGATGCCAGTTGGGTGTACTGGCCCAGATTGCAAGCGCAGCAGCAGACATAAGAAGTGTTGCTGCGATAAACTTCAAACTGCTACGCCATATCTTTCGGCCACCAATCGGCCCTATACGCCGCCTGAGATGAACAACAAGCAATATGACGTTCAGCGTAGAGGATATACTGGTTGCAAGTGCCAGTCCACCTACGCCTAAAACACTCTTCAACGTTGGTTGAAGAACTACCAGCAAGTTCATGCCTACATTCGCAATCATAGCGATTACTGCAATGCGTACCGGAGTTGCAGTATCTTTGAGTGAATAAAAGCAGGATGCAAATATCTTCACCATAGAAAAAGATACCAGGCCAAAGGCGTAGAAAAGCAATGCCCATGCAGTGAGATTCACGGCAGAAATATCGAACTTACCATATCCGAATAAAACCTGAATTATTGGCTTTGCAAATAGCATAAGACCTATAGCTGCAGGAAGTGCTGCAAAAATAGCAAGGTTCACACCGTGTACTATGGTATCCTTAATGTCCTGAATATTACCCTTTGCCGAAGCAGTAGACATAACCGGTAATGCTACCGTTGCTATTGCAGTGCCAAAAACTGCAAGCGGCAACTGGACCAGACGGTTGGAATAGTAAAGAGCAGTTACGCTTCCTGATACAAGGAATGACGCACAGATTGTATCAACCAGCGAGTTTATTTCTACTACCGATACACCTATCAAAGCAGGTATAAGCAGTTTTCCGACCTGGCGAACGCCTGGATGAGAAAACGGCTTTTTAGGTGGTGGACCGGGGAAATAACCGCTGCGTTTTAGCGGGAACAATTCCACTGCAAGATGCACGAATCCGCCTATTACTACTGCTGCCGCAAGGAATTGGACCGGTTTCGAAACATAATTCCATGCTATCAGTAAGTAGGTAATAATCGTAAGATTAAAAAATGCCGGAGCAAGCGCAGGAATAAAGAATTTTCTCAAAGAATGCAGGATTCCCATTACGAACGCAGCGAGGCATATCGCAAAAGCATAGGGAAAGATTATACGGGTAAGCCGTGCTGTCAACCAGAATTTTTCTGGTTCACTTAAGAATCCGGGCGCTACTATGCGTGTAATCGCCGGCGCGAAAATAACCCCGGTTATGCATAAGACCCCAAGGATTAGCGCAAGTATAAATGCGGAAGCAGAGATAAACCTCCGGGTCTCTTCCGGGGATTCTTTTTCCAGATATTCACTCGTAACAGGGACAAAAGCAGGAGAAAAACCCCCTTCTCCAAGCAGATGACGTAAGAGATTAGGAATTTTATAGGCGGCAAAGAAAGCGTCTGCTACAAGGCCGGCACCCATAAAACGCGCCATAAGTATATCTCTGACATATCCCAGTATACGTGAAATCAGAGTCCCGAACGAAACGCTTGCAATTGCGCGTGTGTGTTTCATATCATATTATTATCGCGCTACCGATATCAGTCCCGGACGTGATAAGCTTGGGATTGAGTGCTCTTGTGCGCAAGATATTTACAATGTTAGCCCATGAAGGAATCTTGGCTAATACCTCAGTCAGACGCTGCGGCAAATCCTCAATGCGGTGACATGGCTCCTCACCTAATTCTTCAAGTAAGTTCTCAATTTTCTGGTCGTAACTCAACGCAACAAAGGGTTTGCCAGCCAGCACTGCAGCCACTACGGCATGATATCTCATAGCAATCACAACATCTACTCTGCTCAAGACATCTAATACTTCGTCCTGGTTATGCCACTCCACAACTACCGTATCCAGATGAGGTTTCGCCATACGTAAACATTCTACGACTTTCATAGTCGGGATAACGTCTTCAAGTTTGTGAAACGGCATAAATACAAATTCAATTTGCTTGTTTATAACTCTTGAGAATCGAGCGAGCGTATCAGCAATTGCATAGTGCGACTCCCGTTTGAGAGCAGGACGAGAAATGCATACTGCTATCCGGAACCGCGGTTGTCCGTCAGGTTTTGGTGCAGGATGGATACCCGGACCTTGCCAGAACCAGCCAATGTCGGCACCCAGATATAGGGGGCCATTGTACCCGACATTGCGTAATAACTGCGCGGATTGTTTATCACGCACGATAATCCGGTTCGCAAATAATGCTGCAATCTTTAACAATAGCCGGCCTAAAGGAGTTCGGACAGGCCCTATTCCCTGCTGATAGATTACTACTGTGCACCCCAGCAACCTGGCAAGTACAATCAAAGAAACGTAATAGAACATAGTAGGCCGGGAAGTTGCTTCCTGAAGAATACCTCCGCCGCCACAAATAAATACACGCGCGCAAAGCAACTCCCAAAACACTGAAAGAGGATTCCAGCGGTTTACTGATTTAACGCCGTAGCGCTTAGTTGTATCGACCGGACTCGCTGAGAGGACAATGAGATCTGCCTTGAGGCGTGTTTTATTGCGCGTACTAAAACCTGCGGCTACCAGAAACATTTGTGACCGTTCAAGCATTGCGGAAAGGATTACTTCGTCGCCAAGGTTTGAAAAGCCAAAATATCCGGAAAGGACTACTTTTTTGGCAGGCATAGAAGTGTAATTGCACCGAGCGCAAAACCAAGCCACAGGCCATTTGCAGTGCGCAAGAGCGAAATCCACAGCGGTGAGTGAGCGTGGCAGAAAGTATTAAGTATAGAAATCTGCCCAATAATTCCAAGTAACAAAAATGGCCATGCGTTCCGCGCCTTTTTAAAAAACAGGTAACATCCAATGAGCATACACGGATAACCGATAAGAAACTCCTTAAAACGCGGACGTGCTATCAACATTGTCTCCAGAACGCTGCGCACGTTAATTTCAGCATGTCCTGTTAGTGCGCCAGCAGTATTCCCGCTCCTGACTATCAAAAAGTAAAAGAAACCTGTAAGCACGCCGAGAATGAGTAAATCAAGCACGCTAATGTTAGAAGCAAGTATTTTTTTCAAGTTCAGCTCTTCCGAGAAATAAAACAGGAAAAAACTGAAAAACAGGGGAATTCCAATTGCAAGCTTTACGCCACGGAACCTGAATATTCCACTCGCAAAATCCGGCAAAGACAAAAGTCCCGCAATGAGAACCGCGCCAATAAGTGTAATACCGGTAATCTGGATTGTCCGCAATGCCGCCTGACCGCGTAACTTGCTTTTTTGTATTGGTGCCCATAGGATAAAGAGCACTGCGAGTATTGGAAATACAAGCGTAAGTGCAAAAGAATATGTTTGAGCAGAAAGCACGTAATTACTTTGAAAGACCTCAGATATGATAAATCCTGTAAGAGCCGTAATATCCAACCAATAAGGAATGGGAAAAAGAAGATGAATGGCGAACCATATGCCTGCAAACGCTGCAAGCCGTAGGACAATGCCCGCCCATGTTGGCTGTCCTCTAATTACAACAGGCGATGCTTTGCCAACCGTCCATTTTGCATCAGTCAGCATCCGGGTTATTGGAGACACCATGATTTCAGGCCCGGGCCCCTGTGAATCCAGATGCAGGTACAAAACCCTGACATTCCTCTCACGGACAGCACGCAGTGCACTATTTTTAGCAGATTCCAGCCATTCATCCGCTCCTATGCTGAAAACGCGCACAATTTGTGAAGGGATGCTCTGAACGAGGTATTCCATACCGTTCTGTGGAGAAAAATCAATGGTACCAACCCATAGTTTATGTTTTGACAACGAACCCGCAAGGTTCTGAAGTTCACGAGGGTCAGGATATCCTGGGATTTCTTGACCCTCGAAAATAACTCCATCTGCATTCTCCCATGGAATTATGTAAGTGTTTCCAATACTTTTACTATCATTTTTCAACCTTAGGACAATGCCGAGTTTCGCATGCGCAATTTGTTCAAGCATAGAGGACGAAAAGAAAAGCGGAACGGACAATATATCCTCGGGAAGGACAGATTTTATCCCGATAAACAGCCGCGTTCCGTCAGTAGCGCTTATTAATTGGTTTGTCCTGAGTGTCGCCTCAAGTACTTTGCGTATACGTTCGCCCAGCGGGAAATCTTCTGTCAGCACAAAAGTGTAACTTGCGAGGTCTCTGGTTGGCGTCCAGTTACTAAATGTAACTCCTGCTGAACCAATCCGCACAAGTTTCTGAATTTCAAGCCCATTAAGAACAGAACACTTACCAGTGCTTGAAAGAGTTGACAGGGTTTCCGGCCGGACGGCAACTGACTGGAATCCTGCTAGAGCGAGCCGTCGCAATAACTCCTCTTGAGTAAGAGAATTACGATGAGCCCATTGGGTACATTCATTCCAGTCGCATACAAGCTCAACTGTGCGATTCGTAAATTCTGAGCGGAAACGAGGAATAAGTATGACAAGGGAGGAAATAAAACCAATGACTATCAGGATGGCAAGTATTCTACGAATTATATGTTCCATTGCATTGGGGCAAGGTTATTTATGGTGTAAGATTGCTTACGCAGGCTAAAGCCTGCGGCTACCGTGCGGCTCGCAATGACACATACACTCATGATAATGACTTGCGGCGATATATCTCCAGGTACTTTTGACTTGATGACTCCCAGGAAAAATTCTGATTCATGAGCACGCGTTGGAACTTACACCAATCATCCTTATTGAGCCACAGCATGTGAGCACGAGCGATTGCATCAACAAGACCGTCTGGTGTCGCGTTAGTCATAGCGAAGCCAGTGCCCTGTTTAGTATTGCTATCGTAGTTTTGAACTGTATCTACGAAACCGCCTACCGGGTTAACAATTGGTGCAGTACCGTAAGCCATGCTTATCATTTGGCCAAGCCCGCAAGGCTCGAATCTGGAAGGCATAAGAAATACGTCACTTGCTGCATATATGCGGTGAGCGAGCGGGTCATCGAAAGCAAGGTTAACGCTTATCCTGCCCGGCTGCCGCCCGGATACGGCCGCTAACATATCCTGATAGCGTGCATCACCTTTACCGAGAAGTATGAAATTGCAACCAATATTAAGAACCCTGTCTAGCGCATTGACGATAATGTCAATTCCTTTCTGTTCAGCAAGACGTCCGACGAAACCAGCCAGAAGACGGTTTTCGCTCGTATTCAGCCCTTTTTCTTCAAGCAGTGATTGCTTGCATTTTGCTTTGTTATCCAAAGAATCGGAATCGTATCTGACTGGCAAATAATTGTCTGTTGAAGGGCTCCAAATATTATAATCAAGACCATTCACGATACCGACAAGGTCCTTGCTCCTGCTTTTCAATACTCCATCCAACCCTGCCCCAAATTCAGGAGTTTGTATTTCCTGAATATATCTCTCGCTTACACTCGTCACGATATCAGCCGAGCTTATTGCTGCTTTAAGAAAATTTACCGCACCGAAATGCATAACTATATCAGCAGGCACACCGAGAAAACCAGCTGTATCAGGAGGAAATGCACCCTGGTAAGCAATGTTATGTATGGTATGTACAGCAAGAGAATCTGGAAAGTCATTCCTGTATATCGTTTTCAGATATACTGGTATAAGCCCTGTTTGCCAGTCGTGACAGTGAAAAACGTCTGGCTTGAAATCCAGCGCTTTGCATGCTTCAAATACGCCCCTGCACAGGAACCCGAACCGCGCGGCATTGTCTGGATAGTCACCCTGCGCTGTTCCATAAAGCTCATCCCTGCCATATAATTCTTCCTGTTCCAGGAAATATACAGGCACGTCGCCACTTACTGTTTCCAGCAACCCGCCTGTAATAGTACGACCTTTAAAAGATACACTTATCCGTTTGCCAGTATCTTTAAGCCCTATTTTTGCACGGTCTATCTTCTTATAAAGAGGCGTTATTATCCGTACGTCTTCTCCCTTATTCTTCAGAGCGGCAGGTAATGCAGCTGCCACATCGGCAAGCCCGCCTGTTTTTGCAAAAGGAACTACCTCGCTTGCAACAAATAAAATCTTCAATCCGTTGTCCTCTCCCGAATTACGCTTCTTGCAAGTATTTCGCTGCTTCTTCCGGTGGCGTGGGATTAATGTAGAAACCCGAGCCAAACTCAAAACCGGCAAGTTGTGTCAATTTCGGCATTATTTCAAAATGCCAGTGATAGTGAGGTATGTTTGGTTGATTGAATGGAGCGGTATGTAACACATAGTTATATGAAGGATTATTCAACACTTTATTCAGACGTACAAGCACGCTTTTCATTAATTGTGCAAGTACTGGTATTTCCTGGTCTGGAATAAGGTCGAATGAAGAGGAGTGTACCTTCGGCATTATCCATGTTTCGAACGGAAAACGCGATGCGAATGGCTCAATCGCAAGAAACAAGTCATTCTCGCCAACGACACGGACACGGACGTAAGTCTCCTGGTCAATCATATCACAATAGACACACCGTTCCCTGAACTCGTAATATTGTTCTCCTCCCTGTATTTCTTCTCTGACCCGTTTTGGTACGACTGGAAGTGCGATAAGTTGTGAATGTGGATGTGTCAAAGAAGCGCCAGCTGCATATCCTCTGTTTTTGAATACGAGCACGAACTCAAATCTCGGGTCTTTTTTAAGGTCAAGCATACGTGCGCGATACATAAAAAGCACATCATCTATCTGTTTTCCGTTCAAGTCATGAATTTCTTTTGAATGGTCCGGATTTTCAATTATCACTTCGTGTGCACCTACACCATTCATCTTGTCATATATGCCTTCTCCTGCTTTGTCCAGAGGTCCCTCTATTTTTAACGCAGGGAACTTGTTAGGTACAACACGCACTCGCCAACCAGGTTCGTCTGGCTTTGAGCCATGGTCACGAAAAGCCATCACTTCAGGTGGAGTCATTTTCTCATGACCGGAACAGAACGGACAATTGCTTGTGTCGTTTATTTTTTGTTCTTCATGCTTGTACTCTGTCGGGCGTTTTGCACGCTCGGTTGATATTATTACCCACCTACCACTTATGGGGTCCCTTCTAAGTTGTGGCATAATTTACGCTACCTCCTTGGTTGGTAATCAACTACTACTCTTATAATCATCGTTTCTTTCCGCTAAATAAGACGTTCTTTCCAACTAAAGATAACTGGATATA
Organism: uncultured bacterium; assembly: GCA_964622465.1. Classification (GTDB taxonomy): domain Bacteria; phylum CG03; class CAZUQH01; order CAZUQH01; family CAZUQH01; genus CAZUQH01. The sequence goes on from CAZUQH010000028.1 coordinate 7,229, forward strand.
AAAATTGGATATCTCAATTGTTTCAGCAAGTTTTTCCTCAGGTGTCCTGTGCCTGTAATACTCTATGTGATTTTCTACACTTCTTTCAAATACTTCCTTATGCTTGCGCACTTGCAACTCCTTATTGCTTATGTGGAATTTACGACAGGAAACCACCAAAATTCGCAGTTATTTTACTTAACGGCAGGCAAAATGTCAAATTCCAGAACCGCCGATGGTGATGCGGGGGATGAGGAGTGTTGGCTGGCCATCACCTACTGGTACGCCCTGCCCATCTTTGCCGCAGGTTCCAAGGCCAAAACCAAGGTCATTGCCAACCCTGGAAATACTCTTTAGCACTTCAGGTCCATTGCCTATTAGTAACGCTCCACGGACTGGCGAAGACACCTGTCCATCCTTAATTTTATAACCTTCTTCTACCTCAAATACAAAATCGCCGTTTGCAGTGTTCACTTCGCCGCCGCCAAGCCGCTTAACGAAAAGGCCGGATTCAACGCTTGCTATTATCTTCTGCGGTTTTTCGTTGCCAGGCAATATGAAAGTATTTGACATTCTTGGTATTGGTTTGTGAACAAAGGAATTGCGCCTGCCGTTTCCGGTTGATTTGCAGTGGTCTTTTCCTGCGGTAAAATTATCATACATGTAACTTTTAAGTATACCTTTCTCTACGAGGACGGTGCGTTGAGCAGGAGTCCCTTCATCATCAAAAGCGTAACTGCCGTTTCTTGTTGGCAACGTCCCGTCGTCAACGACTGTCAGTTTTTCAGAAGCAACCTGCTGTCCAAGTTTGCCACGATATGCTGGAGAGATACCCTTCTGTACCAGGTCTGCCTCAAGACAGTGACCTATCGCTTCATGTATCATAGTACCGCCAGCTTCAGAAGATATTACAACTGGCATCTCACGCGCTTCTGCGGGTTCAGCATCAAGTAATTGTCTTGCGCGCCTGGCTGCGATTCGCGCATATCTGAACGGGTCATCTTTCTCAAATTTTTCCCAGCCAACCGTGCCACCAAGAACTTCGTGGCCTGACTGAATAACCGACTGTCTTCCTGTTGTAACGGTAACTGTAAGAAAAGTATAACACCTCTGCTCCCTGGTTAAAATCCCTGAGGAATTTGCAATCGTAATGTTCTTGATTCCATCAGAATACCCGACCTGGACCTGATGTAAGGTTCCGTCGGAAACAACTTTTCTGGCAACATTGTCCATTGAAGTAACAAGTTTTGCTTTTCTTTCGGCAGGTATGGTTTCTGGTAGTATTACATTGCATGGAAGAGACGCCACGTGCATTTTCCATTTTGTGACTTTATGTAATGTACGTCTCTTATTTCTTGTTCTGCTGGTAACTTGTTTGCTTACCTGTTTAGCCAGCACCTTCAGGGATTCGGGGCAAACGTTGTTAGTACTTGCAAAGTAGGTTGTGTCACCAACCAATAACCTCAAGCCGGCACCCTGCGAGCAACCATTAATAAATTCGGTAATTTTTTCTTCTTCGCGCACAACGCTGGTACGGCGGACATCCTGAATATATAGTTCAGCGAAGTCAACCCCTGGTAATGTTGCATGATTAATAATTTGCTTAAGTTCAGTGTTACTCAGCATGTTTTCTTCTCGTTTTCTGTTTCGTTTTGAGATGCTCTTCATAATAACGTGAAAAAGAATGTGTTCCGTCGCCCTGCGCAACGAAAAACATACTATCAGTCTTGGCCGGATATACCGCAGCGCGAATAGACGCTAGGCCTGGATTGCAAATAGGCCCTGGCGGCAAACCGTAGTGACGGTACGTATTGTACAGTGAATCAACATCCAGGTCGCCGTAAACAAGAGGTTCTGTTGCTTTATTTAGCGCAAAGCGGACGGTCGCACATGATTCCAGATACCAGCGTTTTTTCAAGCGGTTATAGAAAACACCGGAAATAGCATATCTTTCGTCATCAGTACGTGCTTCTTTTTCTATCATAGAAGCAAGCGTAACAATGTCGTTTATGTCAAGTTTGTGCTTACGCGCTTCTATAAGCATTTCCGGGGTAATTGTCTTGATAAGCTGTCTTAGCATTGTATCTATAACCGTGCGTGCGTCCACGCCTCTGGGGAAATAATATGTCTCAGGGAAAAGGAAACCTTCAAGTTTTTCCTGACGAACAATTTCAAGAAATTCAGAAGTAGGTACTAGATTAAGCGTCTCCAGCCGTTTTGCAATCTGCTCCGCCGTCCAACCCTCAGGGATTGTTACTTTTACGGGTCTCGATTTTCCATCAATAATCGTACGGACAACCGAAATTATTGGCATTCGGTTACTAATTAAGTAGTCACCTGCTTTAAGCCGTGATGTCCCGTGATGGAGTTTTACCCAGAACGTAAACCAGGATTCCGAAGCAATGACACCATTATTTTTCAGTAAGTGTGCTATCTGCTCTGCAGTCATACCAGGGCTTATAGTGACAAGGATTTCGTTATGCGGTCTGGTTGCAATAATGCCAGCAGTTGCTACGATTACTGCGCATACTATAGCAGATACAATTAATTTGTTTCGCATTAGAATTGCGCAGGCTGTAGCTGCACCTTTCAAGGTGCGCAGGCTAAAGCCTGCGGCTACCGAAGCCTGCGGCTACCGTGCGGGCAAGCCCGCACATTACCGGGAAGCCAGATAATCCTGGAGGATTATTGCAGCAGCAAGCGAATCAACATTTTTACGTCTTTTTGAAGACAGGAGACGTTCGCTCTCCACGGTGGTCAGCCTTTCGTCCTGGGTTTCTACTGGTACGCTGATTGTTTCCTTGAGCTGCTCAAGAAACGCCTGAAAGTTTTCCTTGTGATGCAACTCTCCATCCATACTTAAAGGTAAGCCAACGACAACAGTTCCCACTTGCTGACGTTCTACCAGTAAAGATATTTCTTTCAGAGCGGACCTGGTCGGTACGATAGCCAGCGGCCGGACAGTCAAGCACGTTTCGTCAGTTATCGCGAGCCCTACTCTCTTCTCACCGTAATCAATACCCAGAAGTCGCATATGACGCTTTCGTAGCGAGAAGTTCGCTTACGGTAACAAACTTATAGCCCTGTGATTGAAGTGTGTCCAGAATATGAGGAAGCGCCTCATTTGTGGAAGTTATACCGTCATGCAGGAGGACTATGCTGCCTGACCTGACCAATTTTGTAACTTTACTGTAAATATATTCCGCTGGCGGATGACCTGAATCCGCGGGATATACCGTCCAGAGCACTGTCTGATATCCAAGTTGTGACGCCATCCGCATAAGGTTATCTGAACACCGGCCTCTTGGCGGACGGAATAACACGGGTCTGACTCCGGTTATGTTTTCTACTATGTCTCCTGTTTTTTCCAATTCCTCGCTGACTCTCGCTTTACTCAATCCATCCATTTTATCGTGAGAATACGTGTGGTTCCCAATTTCATGCCCTTTTTCAAATTCTTCTTTTACAAGTTCAGGATATTTCTCTGCCATCTTTCCGACTACAAAGAAAGTTACGTGCGCATTATACCGCTCAAGAATATTCAGTATTTTCCGGGTATAGACCTCGTGCGGGCCATCGTCAAAGGTGAACGCAACGTATTTATCCGGCTCTGCGTGGATACAGGTAACAAGTAATACCAAACATATCGCCACTGACAGGATTCGTATTTTTTCAATCACCAAGCGCCACCTTTCCAAGAGGAGTATAGACCGGTCCCGAAGGTCTTAATTTACTCTCAATAAGAGTAATCTCTTTGGCATACTCTATTGTATCCACCGAAAGTGTTTTCATTTTTGATAGAAGTTCATCTGCAGGTCTGGAGCAACGGTTCCTCCCGAGAGTCAGGTGCGGGACATATTCACGATTCTCGGACGGGAACCCAAGTTTGCACGTTGCTTCGTCCAGAACGCCTGTGATACGTTTGAGTTCATCCGTTCCTTTCGTAACGCCAGCCCAGATAACCCGTGGTACCCGCAGGGTTCCAAAAGTAGAAATATCTCCAATATGATACTCAAACGGCGGGTAATTATTCAAGTGTTCTTCCATTATATTTATTATTTGTGGTACTTGTTCATCCTTTGTGGCACCCAGGAATTTTAGTGTCAGATGAATGCACTCAGCATCTACCCATTTTATTGGATAATGGACAGAGCGTAAAGATGAAATAACATCCCTGAGCTTGCGCTTGGTCTCGGGAGAAAGTTCTATTGCGATAAAAGTGCGTAACATTTACAATGATAACAAGGTGCGGCGCAACATATCAATTGCGCAATTTGCGGTTTGCTCTTTTATCTGCCCGCGCTGGCCAACAAAACGTTTTTCCTCTACGTACGTTTCCTTTGGGGTTGCGATGGCAATATAAACGAGACCCACTGGTTTTTTCGGCGAACCGCCGCCGGGACCGGCGATACCGGTGATGCCAAGAGCGAAATCAACCGCTGCAATCCGTTTGCATCCTTCCGCCATTTCGCGTGCCACCTCCATGGAGACGGCTCCGGATTTCTTAAGCAACGCCTCGCTCACGCCGAGCATTTTTATCTTCGCCTCATCGGAATATGCCACAATCCCTTGTTTGAAGTACAGCGAACTGCCCGGAACGTTAGTCAGCCGGCTAGCGACCAGGCCGCCGGTACAGGACTCAGCTACACCTACCGTTTTCTTTTTTTGGATAAGGAGAGAACCCGCTGTTTCTTCAAGCGTGTATGCCCCTTCCCCAAAAATATCTTTGTCCAGCAGGTTATAAAGTTCCTTGCGCACGCGTCTCAGCGTTTCTTCTGCGAGCAGTTCGTTTTTGCTGTGCACTGCGACCCGGACAGTTACGATTCCGGGCCTGGCCAATAAACCGAAGTCAACCTCGGCTTCGCCGCGTGGCCGGCGGCGATGCACTACGTCATCTATTTTTGCAGCGAGAGCGCTTTCCAGGATGCCGGCAGTTTGTATGACAGATTGTTTTATGAATTCGCGTTCATAACGCTCTCTTAAAAACGGTATCACTGTATTTTTGAACATTGGCTCCATCTCGTGAGGCGGACCTGGCAATATTATAGCTACCAATTTACCGGAATGTTCAAGGAGCATTCCGGGGGCAGTACCTACTTTATTGGGTATCGGTTTTGCACCCTCAAGAAGATATGCCTGACACTCATTTTCCTTTGGCATCTCTATGTTACGGTCAACGAAATGACGTGCAATTGACTCCATGATTTCTCTCGAAAAAACCAGTTTTCTTCCAAGTACCTTACTGACCGTGGCACGCGTTATGTCGTCAAACGTCGGACCAAGTCCACCTGTTGTAATAACGATATTACTTTTTTTAAATGATTCAGAAAGCTGATTTTCTAATTGCTTCGGTTTATCCGGTACGTTTACAATACGGTCAACGGTAAGCCCAATTGAGTATAGCGCTTCGGCTATGAATGCAGCATCCGTATTAACTGCTCCCTGAACCAGTTCATTTCCAATTGATATGATTTCTACCTGCATTTTATCGTGTTACAATCCTTTTATCAAATTATTCATTTCTCTTGCAGCACGCCTTATATCGCTCGCACCGCAGACCGAACTTATACAAGCAATGGCTGCCGGCCTGGCATCAACTACCTTCTTTACGTTTGACAGAGTTATGCCACCAATAGCAACTACTGGAATTTTTAACTTCTTGCATGCCTCCTTGAGCTTTGTCAGACCGCATACGTGATAATCCTTCCTGGTGTCTGTTTTGAATATGGCGCCAAAACCAATATAATCGGCGCCGTCACGTTCAGCGGCATTTGCATCAGTAAGGTCACTGCATGAAATACCTATTATAAACGGTTCGGTCTGGTGTGCCGCGAGTTTCTTTGCGTCAGCGAGTGGCAAATCAGTCCTGCCAAGATGTACTCCATCTGCACCGACCGCAAGTGCAATATGGATACGGTCATCTACAATGAACGTCCTATGTTTTTCCTTTGTGATAGACCTTATTCTGACTGCAAAGCGATAAAACTCGCGGTCGTTCAGTTCCGGAGCACGCAACTGGACGACTTTCGCTCCGCCAAGTATTGCGAGACGCAGTTGTTCTTCAGGGTCAACGTCCGTGCGTGGTGAGCTGATTGCATATAAACCCTGTATCATTTTATGCTTAGGGGCTGTACAACCCCTACGTCCTTTTCAATCTGGTAAAGTGTATAGCGGATTTTTTTAAACTCTCCAGCTGCATTCGTAGATATTATCCTCGCGTATTCTTCAAGCACCCTTAACGCTTCCTGGCTGCGACGAAAATTTGCGCGGACTACGCTATTGAGGTTATGATGTCCTTTTTCATGCGTTAGCCGGCCAAGGTCGTGTTTCACGTCTCTTGCTGAAATTAAATCCGGATAAGCACGAACTGCAATCCTGTTAAGACGATGACGGAGTTGTTTTAGACGCAGAGAGTCCTTTTGGTTATTTAATACAAAACGAGATACGTCTTCAATTACCCGGAGACCCTCCCGCGCACGGTTCAGGTTTACGTCAAGAAGGCGTAGAACTGGCAGGGTAGATTCGTTTCTGTACGAAACCAGTGTCGATTTTGCCTTTCTGGAAGAACTCATCATTTATTACTAGCTTATGAAAAGGAATGGTCGTTTTGATTCCTTCAATTACGAACTCATCAAGCGCGCGACGCATACGACTTATTGCTTCTTCTCTGGTGCATCCTTCACTTATTAACTTAGCCAGCATAGAGTCATAAAACGGCAGGACCTCGTATCCCTGGTAAATGTGAGTGTCGACTCTTATGCCAGGGCCACCAGGAAGTATCAAGCGGGTTATCTTTCCTGTCGACGGCATAAAGTCATTATTTGGGTCCTCACTGTTTATCCTGCACTCTATTGTGTGCCCGGATATTCGGACATCATCCTGTTGTGTTTTTAACTTCTCGCCGGCTGCCAGTAATATCTGCATTTTTACAAGGTCAATGCCAGAAACCAGTTCGGTTACAGGATGTTCTACCTGAATACGTGTATTCATCTCCATAAAATAAAATTTCCCTTTTGTATCCAGCAAAAATTCAACCGTACCACAAGTTACGTATTTTGACTTTCTGGCAGCGCGTACGGCAGCATGACCCATCCGCCTGCGCAATTTCGAATCAACTGCAACTGAAGGCGACTCTTCTATTAATTTTTGGTGACGGCGTTGTATGGAGCATTCACGCTCAGGAAGGTAAACAATATTACCTTCTGAATCAGCCATAATCTGAAATTCAATATGCCTTGGAGAGTTAAGTGCTCTCTCAAGATATAAATCACCATTGCCAAATGCCTGTGAGGCCTCTTGCTGCGCTTGAACGTATCCTTCTCTCAAACCCGTTTCGCTGTCGACGAGCCGCATACCACGGCCACCACCACCAGCAACGGCCTTCAATAGAACGGGATATTTTATCTTGCGTGCAATTTTCACTGCTTCGTCCGGATTCGTTAAAACGTTTTCGCTTCCCGGTATTACAGAAATCCCTGCTTTCATCATCATCCGGCGCGCTTTGACTTTGTCGCCCATCGTTGATATAACCTTACTGGATGGTCCGATAAAAGTTATCCCACAGGTTGCACATACCTCTGCAAAATACGGGTTCTCAGCAAGAAAGCCGTAACCAGGATGGATTGCGTCGGCATTGGTTATCTCGGCAGCGCTTATTATCTGGGAAATGTTAAGATAAGAATCGGTTGGGGATGCCGGACCAATACAGATTTTTTCGTCTGCGAGGTTCAGATATGCAGCATCGCGGTCTGCTTCTGAAAAGACAGCGACTGTGCTTATGCCAAGCTCACGACAGGCGCGAATAACGCGAAGAGCTATTTCACCACGATTCGCTATGAGTACTTTTTTAAACATTATCTATTAAAAGTTAGGTTTTTAGCAGGACAAGTTTTTGTCCATACTCAACCGGCTGACCACTCTCGACGAGAAACTGTACTATCTTTCCATCTCTAGTCGCACGGACTTCCTTGAATATTTTCATCGCCTCGACCACCGCAATCGGCTGACCTTCCTTCACCAGATCTCTTTCTTTTACAAGAGGATTCCCGTCCTTCTCCGTAGACCGATAGAAAATCCCAACCATTGTGGACTTCACCGCCGTCAAGCCACTGTCTTGGGGAGCAGTTTTCGAGACGTCTTCCTGTTCTAGAGACGGTTTTGATGGTTCCTTTGCAGATGAGCTGGCCGCAGTTGCCGGTTGGATAACAAAATCCTGTGACTCTTTTTTGACGCCTAACTTTATGCCAGGACGTTCCCAGACAAGTTCTACAATGTCCGTATCTTTCAGGGTCTGGACAAACTGTCTGATAAGATTCAAATCACGAGAGGAATTATTCATTTGTCTATACCCTTCTGGAATATTCGCCGGTTCTCGTATCTACCAGGATTGTATCCCCAATTTCCACAAACAGAGGCACTTTTATCTGGACGTTCGTTTCCAGTGTTGCTGATTTCAATGCTGCCGAAACCCTGTCACCGCGGATTCCATGCTCCGTATAAATAACCTTTAATTCAACAAATTCAGGCAATTCTACAGCGATAATTTTATCATGTTCATAAATGATTGTAACGGTTGCGCCGTCTTTCAAAAAGGGCTGGATATTGGAAATTGTTTTGGAAAGTATGGATATTTGCTCGTAGGTATCCGTATCCATAAAATAGCAATTGTTTTCATCATGATAAAGGTATTGATACGGTTTACTGAGCAGAACTGCTTCTTCAAATTTGTCCTCAGGGTCTACGGTACGGTCAATAACCTGACTCGTCGCAACGTTCCGCAGGCGCAGGCGAACAACTGCACTGCCTTTCCCTGGCTTATGGTGTTGGTAATGGACCACGTTGTAGACCTGGCCATTCACAAGGACGTTAGCACCTGGTCTTAGACTTGATGCATAAATCATAGAAAACTATAACCTTTCTGCGTTACGAGTAACATTTTCTCTATTCGTACCCCTCCAGCTCCTGGAATATATAACCCTGGTTCTACAGCAAGTACCATTCCTGGTTCAAAGACGTTTTTACTTTTAGGCCCAAGATATGGCTCTTCATGGACACTAAGTCCAATTCCATGGCCAAATGAATGAAGAACGTTCTTGCTCATGTCTTTCTCTAATGCCTTGTCTTGAGCGGCCGAAAACGCCCTGCTGCAAGGAATACCCGGCCTGATTTCCTTCAAACCCACATCCAGCATTTCAAGCACTGTCCAATAAGCCTTCCTCAAGCCGGATGCTCGGGAAGTGTTGTCAATACTACCCAAAAAGTACATTCTTGTCAAGTCAGCGCACCAGCCCTGAACCCTGACGCCAAAGTCAACAAGCACTGGCTCGCCCTTCCTGATACGGCGCGGACAGGGGACGTGGTGTGGCTCTGCCGTATTTGGACCGCTTGCAACTATTGGGTCAAATGCAAGCATTCCTTCCGCTCCTTTACGGTAAGCTAGACCGCTGGCAATACGCGAGACGTCAATCTCCGTCAAACCTGGTTTTATATATCCTTCCAGTTCTTCCAGTGTTCCTTTTGTTATAGAAACCGCACGTTTTATAAGTTGAATCTGGCTATGCGATTTGACCATCCGTAAATGCTTCAGAAATCCTTTTGTCATCCGGAACCGTAATCCGGGGTTTCTGGACTTGAACTTCGTGATGGGAATGTCATGGACATCGTTTGAGTCTATGAGTACGTTCCCCGAGAAATGGACGCTATCCCACGCATATCCGTCAAACTTATGCACACTGATACCGGACCGTGCCAGTTTGCTTGAGTCACGCGCCTGCTGGTTGAGCATCCCCGACACCCACAGTTGTAACCCCCTAACTGTGACAATGAGAAACCCGCCACATCGCCAGCCGGTTAAGAACTGAATATCATTAGAATTTGGGATAAGAAATGCAGAACAGGAGTATTTCTTTAGTTCATCGCACAGGACGGTAAGGGCCCGCGGGCTCATCTTTGTCTGGACCCGGCTATATCGTAGGCGGCGCGCAGCGCAAGCAGGTACGAATCAGCGCCAAACCCTGTGATCTGGCCGACACATGCAGGCGCAGTCAATGATTTGTGGCGGAATTCCTCCCTGGAGTAAATGTTCGAAAGATGGACTTCTATGGCGGGAACACTGCACCCTGCAAGCGCATCACGGATTGCAACGCTTGTATGAGTATAGCCAGCGGGGTTAATTATTATTGCATCACAGGTGCTGGATGCTGCGTTAAGGCGGTCAATAATTTCCCCTTCGTGGCTGGACTGAAAAAAATCCAGTTGGACACCAAGTTCACCGGCGAGTTTTTTCATTGAATCATGAATTTCAGCCAAAGTCGTCCGGCCATAAATATCCAGCTCTCTCTGGCCAAGGACATTAAGATTAGGACCATCTATAACAAGTATTTTCATTAACTACCTCCAGGGCAATTCGAGATTCTTCGCGCAGGCTTGCGGCTACAGCTCTCCTCGCAATGACAGGTATGCTCAGATAGTTTTTTAGCCAGTCAATTCTTCGACAATTTCTCCTATTAAATCTATTGATACCTCGTCCGTTATTTTGACTTTTCCGATTTCTACCGGGAGAACAAAAATCAACTGACCTTTACTTATTTTCTTATCGTAAGGGACCGCCCTGAGAATCGCCTCTTTTGAAATATCAGCGGGTATTCTCTGCGGTAGTTCGGCAAGCGCGATGATGCTTTTTATCCGTTCTATGTCTTTTTGGTTCAGATAATTGAGGCGAAACGATACAATAGCGCTCGCGACCAGGCCAAGAGCAACTACTTCGCCATGACGAAACCGCTGGTAGTCAGTTGCTGCTTCTATAGCATGGCCGAGCGTATGCCCCAGATTCAATATCATTCTCTGACCACTTCTCTCCTCGGCATCCCGGGAAACTATTCTGGCTTTTATCAAAAGCGACTTCCAGATTACCCTATCAAGAACGTCTTTTTTTAAACGTCTTATTTGAAGTATGTTTCGTTCTACGAATTCAAAGAACTCTATGTCCTGCATTATCCCATATTTGATGATTTCTGCCAGACCACTCGAAATATCCCGTTCTCCCAACGATGCAAGCGTACTTGTATCAATGAATACCAGTGCTGGCTGATAGAAAGACCCGACCAGGTTCTTGCCCTGTGGCAGGTCTATACCGGTCTTGCCTCCAAGACATGAATCCACCATAGCGAGAAGCGTGGTTGGCACCTGGATAACGGGAATTCCGCGCAGATAAGTTGCTGCTGCGAAACCTGCCACGTCTCCGATAACACCGCCACCAAACGCGACAAGGCAAGAGTTCCGGCCCATATTTGCTGCTGCCAAGCCATCATATATCGTTGTAAGTGAATCCAGATTTTTGAACTCTTCTCCGTCTTTAATAAGAACGACGTGGACAGTGAATCCCGAACCACTCAATACGTCTACCAGTTGCTCGCCATACTTTTCAAATATTGGTAGAGCACTTACAACCGCACAGGTATCATCGAAGTTAAAGTTAGTTCTCAATATTTCGCCTAATCGGCTAAGTTTGAGGCCGATTATCGCCTTATAACTTTTCTTACCAAACGGAACTTTAACTACTCTCATTTTTCTTTTTTACACGAGATAAAATTAACTATACGGTTGGCTGTCTGTTCCTGTGTCAGATTATCTGTTTGGACGCGAAAATCACAATCTGAATAGAACTGCTCGCGTTCCTTAAGTATCCGCCTGAACTCCTGCAGGCGGTCGTTGACTTCAAGAAGTGGACGTGTCCTTACTTGTTTGGTCCGTCCATGCAGGACTTCAGGTGACGCTGCCAGATGGACAATCACGCCTCTGGACCTGAGATGTTTTATGTTCTCTGGATTCAGTACTACGCCCCCACCGCATGCTATTACCTGATTATCCCCTTGCGAAATTTCTCCAACTATGCGCGCTTCCACCTCGCGGAAATATGGCTCGCCCTTCTTCGCAAAGATATCGCTGATATTCATTTTTTCTACGTGCTCAACAATTTCGTCAGTGTCAACAAACTTCATCCCAAGCTGGTCAGCAACGATACGACCTACAGAGCTCTTTCCGCTACCCATCATGCCAGTTATCGCGATGTTCATCTTAATCA
>CAZUQH010000029.1:0-1537 GCA_964622465.1 uncultured bacterium
GGTCTCCGCCGCGATGGAAAGATGAAAGGTTATCTTGCAAACCCTGGCGTAGGATGTATAATAGCAGGTGGCACAACACAGAAAAGAACAACCGAGCATCTTATTCAGCAGGTCCGGAAATGCAACCGCAAACTGTTTAGAGGCAAAAGAAGTCATATCAGAAATACATCTGACAGGTTTATCAAAGGATTCCAAAGATTTGATAAGGTATCGTGGAAAGATATTGATTGCTTCGTCTTTGGCAGAAGACCTCAATCTCTTAGAAAGAGCAAATACGTTGTTGATGGAGGTCCAGGGGCAATTCCTCCACAACCTTTCGGATGGGGTCTCCTTGCCTGATTAAGATGAACAGGTTGACATCCGAAATTTTGAATCAGCAAAAGACCGCGGACGATAAGATGATGTGTAAACACTTTGGCAAGTGCGGCGGCTGCCTGTGGCAGGGCGTACCTTACGATGAGCAGTTGGACAGAAAAGAAAAAGTTCTTATAGAAGGCCTCCGTCCGTTCCTGGGGGATATGCCTGTCAAGCATGTTATCCCGGCACAGATGCCCTGGCGTTACCGTAACAAGATGGAGTTTGTGTTCGGGATGGAAAACGGACACAAAATTCTTGGTCTTCACAGGCGTGGCTCATTCAGGCATATCGTTAACCTTGACGATTGCCTGCTTGCGTCCGAGACCGTAAACAACGTCCGGAATTTTGTCCGGGACTATTTCGATAAGACGTCTCTTGACGTTTACGATACGATAAGACACGAGGGGTTCTTAAGGTACCTCATTATTCGCGATGGGAAAAATACCGGAGAGATTCTGGTTATTTTAGTAACGTATTCCGATGCCCAGTGGGATACGGATAAATTCACTTCTGAATTGACGGGCAGGTTTCCCGAGATACGCGGGGTTTTATGGGCTATCAATAGCAAGATAAGTGATACGGCCAGGGCAGAAAAAATAATTCCACTTTACGGTACCCTTTACTTCCATGATAAGATAGAAAAATATACCTTCAGGATATCTGCTTACTCTTTTTTCCAGCCGAACACTGCGATGGTCCCACGTCTGGTTGAGTTGATAACAGACGAATTATTTTCCGAGAGTGCACCATTTACGCTGGACCTCTATTCCGGGATTGGGACGCTTACCATGTTTCTGGCTGAGCGGGTTCCTGCAGTTGCAGGAATTGAGGTCGAGAACAGCGCAGTTGAAGATGCAAGGCACAACGCACAGGAGAACGGGATACAGAATTGCTTGTTCTATTGCACAGATGTAAGAGAAATAGACAAGATACTTAGTGGTAGGAGAGAAGAAATGGTTGCTGTTATAGACCCGTCCCGGTCTGGAATAGGAAAGAAAACTATCCGCAATATCCTCAAGGTATACCCGCGGCGGATGGTCTACGTATCCTGTAACTGGAAGGCACTTTTAGAAGATTTAAGATTGCTTACCGGTGCGTACCGTATAGAGAGCGTGAGCATGCTTGATATGTTTCCTCAGACGCCGCACATGGAATGCGCGGTAACGCTTGGAAGCAAATA
>CAZUQH010000029.1:1637-18578 GCA_964622465.1 uncultured bacterium
ATATGTTTCCTCAGACGCCGCACATGGAATGCGCGGTAACGCTTGGAAGCAAATAGTATGGACGACAGAGCAGACAAGCCTGCGCGTGCCCGGGTGTATGGATAATGAATAAAGATTTTCTCGGTCAGTTAACAAGCCAGCAAAGAGAAGCGGTGGAAGCTTTGACCGGGCCGCTTCTGGTGCTTGCAGGCGCTGGCAGCGGAAAAACCAGGGTCATTACTTATAGAGTTGCACACCTGATATCTCGCGGAATCCCGCCAGAGCAGATTCTCGCAGTGACGTTTACGACCAAAGCAGCAGAAGAGATGAGAAAAAGAATCCACGCACTTGCAGGGCCTTTAAGCAATGGAGTGTGGATATCTACGTTCCATTCTTTGTGTGCCCGGATTTTAAGGGTAGAGTACAAATTGTCCGGACATAACGCGAATTTTGTCATCTATGATGAGGTGGACCAGAAAAATGTTATCAAGGAGTGTCTCGAGGAATTAGATATTTCTAGTGAAAAGTTTCCTGTTGGTGCGCTATTGGAAGAGATAAGCCGTGCAAAGGACAATCTACTTGATGCGGAGTCGTATTCAATGCACGCTGTACACAAAGAGGAACCATTTGTTTCTAAGTGTGCGCTGGTTTACAAGTGCTACCAGAAGCGATTAGAATCTGCCTGTGCTTTTGATTTTGGTGACCTTATATTGAAGACCGTATCGCTATTTAAAGAACAGCCAGAAATACTGGAGAAATACCAGAACCGTTTCCAGTTTGTCCTGGTTGATGAGTACCAGGATACTAACCATGCACAGTATATGTTGACGCATCTTTTGACATGTAAACACCATAACATTTGTGTTGTTGGAGACGATGACCAGGCAATCTATAGTTTCCGTGGTGCAAATATCAGGAATATCCTTGAATTCGAGAAGGACTGCCCTGGTACGAAAACAATACGTCTTGAGCAGAATTGGCGTTCTACAAAGAATATTCTCGGCTGTGCTAACCATGTTATCAAACATAATCTTGGCAGGAAGGGAAAAACCTTATGGACTACAAACGATACCGGTTCTCCCGTGATCTACGAACAAATGGAAGACGAGACGCAGGAAGCGCGTGCTGTTGCAATGGAAATATTGCGTCTTGTATCTGATGAAGATTACAATTTGGGTGATATTGCCGTATTCTACAGGACCAACGCTCAGTCGCGCGCGCTAGAAGAAGCGCTAGTCAGAGAACATATCGCATATCAGATTGTTGGAACGGCAAGATTCTACGAACGCAAGGAAATCAAGGACGTCCTTGCTTATCTTAAAATACTTATCAACCCCCAGGATAATCTTGACATGGAAAGAGTGCTTTCGTCTCCGCCTCGTGGTATAGGGAAAACCAGCCAGGCATATCTTATGAAATATGCTACCAGCGTGGGTGTTTCATTATACGATGCCGTGGTTCACGCATCTGATATAAAGGGGTTTTCAAAGAGGGTAGTTCAGAGTTGTGCAAATCTGAGTAGATTTTTTGAAGGACTCCATGGCGAAATTGATTCAGGAGTCGGTGCAACCCAGATAACAAAACACGTGGTAGAAAAGTCGGGTATAATGGAGCATCTTATTTCAAACGGCGATTATAGTTTCAAGGCCCGAATAGAGAATATAAAAGAGCTGGTTTCTGCTGTCAGTGATTTTGAACAGAATACGGGAAGGCAGGGGTTAGAGGATTTTCTGGAAGACGTATCGCTTAGTTCAGGGGCAGATGAGTTCAATATGACCGCCAGGACAGTAACGCTTATGACAGTCCATCTTGCAAAAGGGCTGGAGTTCCCTGCAGTGTTTGTTACGGGGATGGAAGAAGGATTGTTTCCGCATTACGATGCATTATATGACCCGCAGGAGCTTGAGGAAGAACGGCGTCTATGCTACGTAGCGATGACGAGAGCAAAAGAGCTGCTCTACTTAAGTTCTGCTGTCCGGCGCCGCCTATACGGGCAGGTCAGAATAAACGAGCCGTCCAGGTTTGTTGGTGAAGCGGAGCTTGTCGGAGACGCGTCTTTGGAGAGATGAGCGATATTAATAAGTGGCGATATCAATGGATAAGAATGTTGTTAAATACGTAGCACTGCTTGCACGCCTGAAACTTACAGAGCAAGAAGAGGATAAGATGGCGCGTGACCTGGGCGACGTGTTGAAGTATATGGAGAAACTCAATGAACTGGATACGTCCAACGTTCAGCCGACGTCCAGTATTCTGGGCATTACCAACGTTTTGCGTGATGACAAACCGGTTCCATCTGGTATAGAAGACAAAATATTGGAAAATGCACCGCAGCGCCAGGGGCGCTTCTTTAAGGTTAAGCGAGTATTAGAAAAGTGAACTATCCGTTAATGACAGCATTGGAATTAAGAGATATGCTTGCACGCGGAGACGTGAGCCCGTCGGAAATAGTCAGGATTGCGTTTGCAGAAATTGAAAAGCAGGAACCACGTATCCACGCATTCGTTGAGGTCTTTACTGACAGAGCGGTTGAGCGTGCGAATGAACTGGAGCAAATCCCGAAAGAAAAGCGCGGTCCATTGTGGGGTGTGCCTGTCGCTATAAAAGATAATCTGTGTTTGAGCGGAAAGAGTACAACCTGCGCTTCGAAGATACTGGAGGGTTTCGTGGCACCGTATACTGCGACCGCTGTCAAAGCATTGGAAGAAGCAGGTACAATTATCATTGGCCGCACGAATATGGACGAGTTTGCTATGGGTTCTTCTTGTGAACATTCAATCTATGGCCAGACCCGTAACCCATGGAAAGAAGAGTGCGTTCCAGGTGGTTCTTCCGGCGGTTCAGCAGCTGCGGTTGCATCTGGTGAGGTTCCGCTTGCTCTTGGTTCCGATACAGGTGGCTCAATCCGCCAGCCAGCAGCATTTTGTGGAGCAGTTGGTTTAAAGCCAACTTACGGGCGTGTTTCAAGATACGGGCTTGTAGCATTTGCCTCGTCTCTTGACCAGATAGGTCCAATTGCGAGGAACGTTGGTGACGCTGCACTCCTTTTAAAGGTTATTTCCGGCCATGACCAATACGATTCAACCTCACTCGACGTACCGGTTGACGACTTTTCGGATTCTGTGGGGGCTGGCGTCCGTGGAATGAAAATAGGCCTGCCACAGGAATATTTTGGACAGGGACTTGATACTATCATAAAGGAAAGAATCCTTTCTACGGTCAAAAATCTTGAGGAGATGGGTGCTGGTGTTGAGGAAATTTCCCTGCCACATACTGACTATGCGGTCGCAACTTACTATATCATTGCACCATCCGAGGCAAGCGCAAATCTCGCCCGTTTTGATGGAATAAAATATGGCTGGCGCAGTACCCAAGCCCGGGATTTGCGTGAGCAGTATGCAGAAACACGCGGCGAAGGGTTCGGTATAGAGGTAAAACGCAGGATAATGCTTGGAACATATGCTCTATCGGCAGGTTATTATGATGCTTACTACTTGAAGGCGCAGAAAGTGCGTACGCTGATTATGAAGGATTTCCATAACGCTTTTAAGAAGGTAGACGCTATTATTACTCCGACAACACCGACTACTGCATTTCGTCTTGGTGAGAAGCTCTCCGACCCTCTACAGATGTATCTTGCGGATGTATTCACGATTCCGGTCAACCTTGCCGGGTTACCGGCCGTCTCGGTCCCGGCTGGTTGGACAGAACAGTGCATGCCAATCGGGTTACAGGTCATAGGACCTGCGTTGAAGGAATCAAACATACTCAAGGTAGCAAGAGCAGTTGAGCAGATTATACAAACCAAAAAGTAACTCAATTTTGAGGAATTACCATGAATTACAGGACAGTAATTGGGCTTGAAGTGCATGTCCAGCTGAAGACAAAATCGAAATGTTTTTGTTCCTGCTCTTCTGAGTACGGTGCAGAGCCAAACACCAATATTTGTCCTGTTTGTTGCGGGATGCCTGGCGCATTGCCCGTCCTTAACCGCCAGGCAGTTGAACTCGCAGTTAAAGCTGCGCGTGCACTAAATTGCACAGTCAAAGAGCGGTCTATTTTTGCCAGAAAAAACTATTTCTATCCTGATTTGCCAAAAGGTTACCAGATATCCCAGTATGAGCTCCCGCTTGCAGTGCAGGGATGGGTGGAGTTTGACTCAGATGGCAAAGGTACGAAACGGGTAAGGATTACTCGTGCGCATCTTGAGGAAGATGCCGGGAAACTGTTGCATTTCATTGGCACTACGCCTGTTGACGGTTCACTCGTTGATATGAATCGCTGTGGCGTTCCTCTACTGGAGATTGTTAGTGAACCGGATATTACAAGTCCATCGGAAGCGCATGAATATCTGGCAGCACTAAAGGAAATACTACAATACGCGGGCGTATCAGATTGCGACATGGAAAAAGGGTCGCTGAGGTGCGATGCGAACGTATCGGTAAGTGCGACTGATGAGCTTGGTACGAGAAGTGAAATAAAAAATATGAATTCGTTCCGTGCCGTGGAGAAGGCGCTTGCGTACGAAGTAAAGAGACAGTCGTCTCTGCTTGAAGATGGCCAGAAGGTTATCCAGGAGACGCGTCTGTGGGATGAAACTACTCTCAAGACCTATTCAATGAGGACTAAAGAAGAAGCGCATGATTATCGTTATTTTCCTGAGCCAGACCTTGTGCCTCTGGTAATTGAGAAGGAGTTGGTCGCGCGTCTTGACAGAGAAATGGCAGAATTGCCGCGTATGCGTCGTGCACGCCTTATTGCACAGTTTGGCTTAAGCGAATATGACGCTCGTGTTATTACTCAAGACCGTTATGGCGCAGATTACTATGAGAGAGCAGTTGCTTGCCGTCCACCGAAAGCCGTGGATTTGAAGCAGTTTGCAAAATCAATTGCAAACTGGGTTACCGTGGAGCTTGCGGGGTGTCTTAATAAAGCTAAAATCAGTATCGAAGCATCTCCTGTTCCTCCGGAGAATCTTGCAAGGTTAGTAGAATTGATTTTTAGGGGAGAGATTTCTGGCAAGATGGCGAAGGAGGTCTTCGCTGAGATGTTCGGCAATGCTACGACTGTTGATAAGGTTATTTCCAAGCGCGGCCTCAAACAGATATCCGATGAAGGGGCTCTTAGTAAAATCGTGGAATCGGTATTGTTAAACTCACAGAATATTGTAGAGAAATATCGCAATGGAAATGAGAAGGTTCTTGGTTTTCTGGTTGGTCAGGTTATGAAGCAAACCAACGGCCAGGCGGACCCAAAACAGGTAAACCAGCTCCTCCATAAAAAACTATCCAAATCCGAGTAAAAATGTCAGACGCTCAATGGTTAGTTGATACCTTCCGAAAAATCCCTGTTATTTCCAGTATTGTTCAGAATTTGAAACAAACACGTTACGTAGTAGCTGGCAGTGCGCATTCCAATATCCAGGCGCTGGCAGCCGCTTCCCTCGCCATGGAATTTCCAGACCAGCTGATTGTGGTAACTGGCGATGACGAGCAACTCACAGAAATGGAAGAGGACCTCACTGCATTGGGTGGTACTTTCGTAAGTCCCAGAACTGCGGGACATCATTTTATTTCACATTTCTTGAGGGGACTCCATTTCAAACAAGCCGGCATATATATCGTTGGTCAGGAAACACTATCAGAACTTGTTATAAGTAACACCCGGTTTGAAAAAAACTGTTCAACGGTTAAATCAGGAGCCGAGTTCTCCGTTGACAGAGGACGGTCAGTATTTACAGCGTGCGGCTATGAGAGTATAGATTGCGTGGAGCATGAGGGGCAATTCAGCATTCGCGGTTGCGTGCTGGATTTTTGGTTGCCAGGAGACGCGTCTCCGGTGCGCGTTGTCCTTTCCGGGAATACGGTAGAAGAAATTTATAGTTTTTCACCAGAAACGCAACGTAGAGCAAGCCGGCTGAATGAAGTGACTATTTTTCCTATCATGGTGATGTCGGGACAAGGAGTTCAGTTAAGACAGTATCTTGGTAATGCAGGATTGGTTATGTGGTTTGGAATGGAAGAACCAGATGATAACTGGATTTCATCTGTCGACAGTCCGGCTCTCGCAGTTTACCTGGCTCAGTTACCTATACATGTTGACATAAAGTTTAATTGTGCAGGACAGCAGGTTTATCACGGCAAGATAGATGAGTTAAGCAAACAGGTTACGGCATGGCTGAACAGCGGTTGGACAGTCGCTATGCTTGCAGATAACGTAAGGGAAATAGAACGGCTCAAGGCAGTACTTTCATCACGTGGAATTATGCTCGCCGATACTCGCATAAAGTTTCTGGTCTGTTCACTAAAGAGAGGAATCATTCTTCGCGATGCGAACCTGTCTATAGTTACGGATGGCGATGTATTTGGAAGATACAGGATTCGTCCGCGCTATATAAGGTTGCCAAGTGCCTCTCCGCTGAAGGTCCTTGCTACCTTAAAACCAATGGATTTTGTAGTTCACGAGCGTTATGGTATTGCAAGATTCTGTGGCCTTACCAAGATGGAAGTTGATAACAAACAGGCGGATTATCTTGACCTTGAATATGCTGGTGGTGACCGGTTATACGTGCCTGTTGAGGACTTTGATAAAGTTCAGAAATACATTGCTCCGGAGGGCGTGATACCAAAGATATACCCACTTGGCTCTGCAAGCTGGGAACGTACAAAAGCACATGTCCGAAAGTCTGTAGAAAAAATAGCGCATGAGTTGGTAGACCTATATGCGTGGCGGATGAAGATGCCTGGCTTTGCATTTCCTCAAAGTACGGAAGAGGAGTATGCATTCGAGTCAGAGTTTCCATTTGAAGAAACACCTGACCAGTTGTGCGCAATTGCAGAAGTAAAAAAGGATATGGAAAATCCCAGGCCAATGGACAGGATAGTATGTGGAGACGTTGGTTATGGGAAAACAGAAGTTGCTATGCGCGCCGCACTAAAGTGCGTGCTCGCTGGAAAACAAGTTGCAGTGCTCGCTCCCACCACGGTGCTTTGTGAGCAACACTGGAGGACTTTTTCGCAGCGTTTTGATAAATATCCTGTCGTCATAGAAATGTTGTCAAGGTTTAAATCCAGAGCACAAAGTAAGCGTATACTGGAGGAAGTTAAGGTAGGGTCCTGTGACATCCTGATTGGAACTCATCGTCTATTTGGAAGAGACGTACAGTTTAATAACCTTGGCCTCGTGGTGATAGACGAGGAGCATCGCTTTGGCGTGAAACATAAAGAAGCACTAAAGCGTCTAAGGCGGAGCGTAGACGTGCTAACTCTCACTGCAACGCCGATACCGCGAACACTTTCTATGTCGCTTGGTGGTTTGAGGGACAGTTCAAGAATAGAAACCCCACCAATCGGGCGCCTTTCTGTAGAGACATATGTAGGACCATATAATATAGAGTTTGTTGAGCGTGCTATGCGTTATGAATTAAATAGAGGCGGTCAGGTTTATTATGTGCATAACAGAATTGAAACAATAGATGCTTGCTACGGGCGTCTGAGAAACATTGTACAGCATGCAAGGATAGCGGTAGCTCATGGCCGTATGCCGGCGCGCCAGTTGGAGCAGGTTATGCTCGGTTTTATTGAGCGTCAGTACGATGTCCTGCTTTCCACAAGTATAGTTGAATCAGGCCTTGATATTCCAAATGTCAACACGATGATTATTGAAGACGCTGATAGGTTTGGTCTCGCGCAACTATACCAGTTGCGTGGACGGGTTGGCCGTGAACAGTGTAAGGCATACTGTTATATGTTCTACTCACGAGATAGGATATTGACAGATGATGCGCGTCGCCGGCTTGAGTCGATTGCCGAATTTACTGAGCTGGGTAGTGGCCT
Organism: uncultured bacterium; assembly: GCA_964622465.1. Taxonomy (GTDB): domain Bacteria; phylum CG03; class CAZUQH01; order CAZUQH01; family CAZUQH01; genus CAZUQH01. The sequence goes on from CAZUQH010000029.1 coordinate 9,452, forward strand.
TACTCTTGCGCTGCGCGACCTGGAGATTCGTGGCGCAGGCAATTTACTGGGAACACAACAGCATGGGCGTATGATGGACGTAGGTTTTGACATGTATATGAAAATATTGGATGGAGCGGTCAGAGAGTTGCGTAGAGAGCCGGTAGTTGAGAGCGTCCAGCCACAGATAAATCTCCAAATCGATGCGTATATTCCGGTTGAATACGTAGAGTCCGATGGGCAACGACTTACGCTTTATAGACGTTTGCTTGCCGCGAAAGAGGATGAAGTATCGCACATCGCTGAAGAAATTGCTGACCGTTGGGGACAAATGCCTCAAGCGATGCAGAACCTCATTCAGATTATCCGGTTGCGCAATAGGGCAGTCAAGCTGGGGGTAACGCGTATTACGCAAAAGGACGACGGTTATGTGATTGCTCTTGGCAGCAGGTGGTCCGTTAAGAGTTCCGGACTAAAAATGCTGGTTTCCAACTTTGGAAAGCAGCTTAGTTTTTCGTCCGGAGATGGATTATCAATTGTCTGGAAGCCAGACAAAAATAGTTCCATTAAAGACCTGGATAGGTTTTTGCAATTATTAAAAGAAAATGATATAGTGGGAATATGAAAAATATAATTGCCAAAAAGTGGAAGAGATGGGTTATTGTCACTGTTGTTGTAGTTATAGCAGTAGGTATCTGGTGGCTGGTCTGGTTTAATTCACGTACTGTGATACGTGTAGGCTCAAGGCGTATTACCGCAGACGAGATAGGAGCGCGTCTTACGGGTGTACCCGAATATTACTATGGTTTCCTTTCGACAGAGGGTGGTATGCGGCAGTACGTGGAGGGAATGGTGAAGGAACAGATTCTGGTCCAGATGGCACGGCGCCGTGGTCTACACCGCAGGCAGGATGTCCGGGAGCGTCTGCGGGATTTAGAGGAGCAGTTGCTTATCGGGACTATGATTCAGGAATTACAGAAAAGAAATCTTGGCATCAGTGATACCGAAGTAGAGGAGTTTTATCAACAGCACAGCCAGGAATTTGTACGTCCACAGAAAGTCAAAGTTAGTCATATTCTTGTTTCGACGAAAAAGGAAGCCGAGGAAACTCTCAAACGTCTAAATGAAGGAGAAGATTTTGATTCACTGGTACGTAAATACTCAATTGATACACAAACGAGCTCTTCCGGTGGTGACGTTGGCTATTTTTCAAGAGGCGATATGGTGCCTGCATTTGAGAATGCCGCATTCGCGCTTAAGAACATAGGGGACATTTCAGACGTAGTACAGACAGAATTCGGCTATCATATTATCAAATTGACTGGACGTAGTTCTGGTGAGAGTCGTAGCGCTGACGAAGCGAGAGAAGAAGTACGAACCATACTTATAAAGAATAGGTTTGATGAGCTGTTAACCGACTGGCGCAAAGACCTTGGTGTCAAAATTGACTACGAAAAACTTGCAAAGATGAAACTGCCGGTTACCTTACCTCAAGGAACTACTGTGCAGCAAGAAACAGACTAAGGAGGCTAGTCCCTAAACAGGAGGAGTATCATGGATTCTATATCTCACAAGAATGCAGGTCGTTTTCTGAAATCACAAACATATCTTGTAACTTGTGCAATTTGTCTCGTTTTACTGTTTATTTCAAGCATATCTTTTGCAAAAGTTGTAAATAAGGTTATAGCAACGGTAGGCACACGCGCAATTTTTCTTTCTGACCTTGAGAAGAAAGCCGAACCAATTATCAGGGATTACAAAACCGGTATTGGAAGGGAACTAACAGAACCTGAGATTAAGGAAGCGAAGGGCAAGATATTGGATGAAATGATTACCGAAATGGTGCTTCTCCAGGAGGCAGATGCACAGAAGATTTTTGTGAGCGAGAAAGAGGTCCTCAATGGTGTGGATGAAGTGAAAAAAAGGTTTCCTTCGGTTGCAGAGTTCAATAAAGAACTTGAGCGCCAGGATGTGAGTGAAGCAGAATTCCGCCAGAGAATTAAGGACCAACTGAAGATAATGAAGCTCGTAGAGAGCAATGTCCGCCCAAAGGTAGTTGCACCGACCGACAAGGAGGTTTCGGAATTTTATAAAGAGCACGAAAGTGAGATGGTCGAGCCGGAAAAAGTACGTGCACGGCATATACTAATCAAAGTTGACGAAAAAAGAGACGATAAACAGGCGTATAAGAAGATATCTGAAATCAGGCAACAGATTGTCAAAGAAAAAAAGGATTTCGCTGAGATTGCAACCAAGTATTCCGAATGCCCAAGTGCTAAGGTCGGTGGAGACCTCGGGTATTTCAGCCGCGGTCAGATGGACCCCGCTTTTGAAAAAACAGCGTTCTCATTGGAGATGGGAGAAGTCAGCGATATTGTAAAAACAAGGTTTGGGTATCACATAATAAAATGCCTTGGCCATCAGGCAGAAGAAAAGAAAACTCTTGAGGAAGTCTACGACTACTTAAAGGAATATATTCAGCAGATGCACCTGGAAAAAGCATATCAGGATTACGTGCGCAATCTACGGGATAAGGCAAGTATCAAAAGGTACGATTTGTGAGCAGGCCTCTTATAGCAATAACATTAGGTGAACCAGCAGGTATAGGTCCAGAAGTTTCCTTCCGCGCAGTTGCGAATCCCACTGTACGCAAAGAAGTTAGGACACTGGTTATATGCGGTCCAAAGTGGCCTCGCAGAATTCCAGCGAACGTAAGATGTTACCGTGACACGCGAATCCTGCCAGGTAATTATTCTCCAGGGCATCCTACGAAGACGAGTTCCCGGGCCGCTGTTACAGCAATCGAAGTTGCGGTAGAATTGTGGCGTGAAGGAAAGATTGACGGCCTGGTAACAGCACCTGTTAGCAAGGAAGCAATACGGAAGACAGGTATAGATTTCCTTGGGCATACAGAATTTCTTGCGCGACTAACTGGTTCTACTCGCGTAGCAATGTTCTTTACCTCACCTCACTTGAAAGTAGTTCTTGTCACTCGCCACGTGCGCTTAAAGAAAGTGAGCGCAGCGATTACTCCAGCAGCAATCACAGACGCAGTAGATCTGGTTAATGAGCACTATCCGGGCGCAAGATTTGCTGTTTGTGCGCTGAACCCGCACGGTGGAGAAGATGGGTTTGGTGACGGAGAAGAAAAAAAGATAATTATACCTGTGATTGCACGTCTTAAAAGAAAGGGAATAAACATACAAGGACCATTTCCTGCGGATACTTTGTTCTGGAGAGCAAGGCGCAGAAAAGACGTAGACATTATCGTTGCAATGTATCACGACCAGGGGCTGATTCCGGTAAAACTTCTCGACTGGGAGAAGGCCGTGAACATTACCTTTGGCTTGCCTTTTCCAAGGACTTCCCCTATTCATGGTACCGGATTGGATATAGCAGGAAAGATAGCGCCTGATTCCAGGCCTATGGTTTCTGCAATACTTGCATGCGGCCGTCTTGTGCAAGGCAAGAAAATTTTGTAGGGTCATAAATACCGCCCCTACAACAATTGCAAAATTCTTGAGGTGTAACAGATGAAAAATGTAATTAAATTTGGAACTTCCGGCTGGCGGGGAATCATAAGCGATGACTTTACGTATTCAGGCGTTCGTCTGGTAAGCCAGGCAATCGCAAATCACCTTAAGAAACAGAAACACAAGGCACTTGTAATCGTAGGATACGATACCAGATTTATGTCAGAAGATTTTGCGCGTGAAAGCGCAAGCGTTCTCGCAGCAAATGGAATAAAGTGTCTTATTACCGAAAGGGATACCCCAACGCCGGTTATCGCTTACGAGATTATAAGAAGGAAGGCGGCTGGCGGAATCAACATAACAGCGTCCCACAACCCCTATTGTTATAACGGCTTGAAATTTTCTCCTGCATGGGGCGGTCCGGCATTACCTGAAGACACAAAAGATATAGAGCGTGAGATACCGCGTATCAAGAAAGTCAACTACGTCGCATTTGATGAGGCGAGCAAAAAGGGCCTGATAACAATAATAGACCCATTGCCTGCGTATTTTGCACGGTTGCAAAAACTCATTGATTTTTCAGCAATTAAACGTGCACGGCTGAAAATCGGGGTTGATACTCTCTGGGGTACCGCACACGGCATACTTGACGTATTATTATCAGAAGCAGGATGCAGGGTATTTGTCAGGAATAATGAAAGAGACGTGCTCTTTGGCGGGACAGAGAGGCCGGAACCGGCAGAGGAGTTTCTCGGTGGTCTTGGCAGTTTGGTTCGTCGTGAGAAGTGTTGTGCTGGCGTTGCATGTGACCCTGACGCTGACAGATTCGGAATCGTTGATAGTAACGGAAAATACATTCTGCCAAATTATGTCCTTGCTCTGGTCTTGTATCATCTTCTAGAACACCGGAAATGGCGTGGCGTAGTGGCGAGGTCAGTTATGACTTCTTCTCTTGTAGACAGAGTCGCCAGGAAATACGGGATGCCCGTTCGTGAGACGCCAGTCGGGTTTAAATATATCGGGGAAGTGATGCTCAAAGAAAATCTTGTTCTTGGCGGAGAAGAGAGTGGCGGTCTGACAATTCATGGTCATGTACCTGAGAAAGACGGTATTCTGGCTGCATTGCTTGTTACAGAGCTCGTTGCCCGGGAGAAGAAACCTCTTGGTGCAATTCTAAAGAAAATTTATTGCCAGGTCGGTCCGGTTTATGACCGCAGAGTAAACCTGAAATTTCAACCTGAAATGATGGCTAAAATCAGAAATGGGCTCAATAAAAAACCACCTCGAGAAATAGGTGGCCTTAAAGTTCTCTCTGTGAACCGGCTCGATGGAGTTAAGTTCCTTCTTGAACAAAACTCATGGGTTGGTCTCAGGTTGTCCGGGACCGAACCAGTGGTACGCTGTTACATTGAGGCGCCTTCCGGTAATCTGCTTGAACGCCTGGCCCGTGTAGTCAGGCCGATGATTGAAAATGTCGCTGGAGAGTGAGAGGGAATACTATCAGGGAATTATGACGAGGTTTACAATAACCTTGCTAATTGCTATTATATATGGCGATTTGATAGAAAGAGGTGACAGGTTATGCATAAAATCGAAAAGATAGTTGCAAGAGAAGTTCTTGATTCACGCGGGAATCCAACGGTAGAGTGTGAAGTTCATGTTGATGGTGGAATTATGGGTCGTGCGATTGTGCCTTCAGGTGCATCAACCGGAGAACATGAAGCATTAGAATTGCGTGATGGAGACAAAAAGCGCTACCTTGGAAAAGGTGTGCTAAAAGCAGTTAGTAATATATCGCAGACAATAGCGCCGGCACTTATTGGTAAAGACCCAACTCTCCAGCAGGATATAGACGATATAATGCTTAACCTGGACGGAACTCCCAAAAAATCTAATCTTGGCGCAAATGCAATTCTCGCGGTTTCTATGGCATGCGTGCGTGTCAGTGCTCAGATACAAGGAGTGTCACTCTATAGATATCTTGGTTATCTCGGCGGCACAGACGCAAGAACTCTGCCGGTGCCAATGATGAATATACTTAATGGCGGGAAGCATGCTGATAATAATCTTGACATTCAGGAGTTTATGATTGTGCCGCATAATGCGCATTCATTTGCCGAGGCAATAAGAATGGGAGTTGAGGTATTTCATATTTTAAAGAAAGTATTAAGTGAAAAGGGCCTGGCGACTTCTGTCGGAGACGAAGGTGGCTTTGCTCCACGCCTTGAAACTAACGAATCGGCGCTAAAAGTGATTGTGGAAGCACTTGAGCATGCCGGATATAAGCCGGGCGATGATGTTGGATTGGCAATTGACCCGGCATCCAGTGAATTCTACAAAGATGGAAAGTATGTCCTGCAAGGAGAAGGCCGCACTCTTTCTGTATCCGGGATGGTGGACTACTATGAGGGCCTCTGTGGCCGTTATCCAATTCTTTCAGTTGAAGATGGCATGGCAGAAGATGATTGGGATGGCTGGCATCAGTTGACGGAACGGATTGGCTCAAGAGTTCAGATTGTCGGCGATGACCTTTTCGTAACGAATCCAGAGCGACTTGAGATGGGCATCAAAAAAGGAACAGCAAATTCAATTCTTATCAAGCTTAATCAGATTGGTACTGTAAGTGAAACGCTGAATACCGTCAAGATAGCGCACAGAGCCGGATATACGACCGTAATTTCCCACCGTTCCGGTGAGACCGAGGATACTTTTATTGCAGACCTGGCAGTAGCAGTAAATTCCGGGCAGATTAAAACAGGTTCTGGCTCAAGAACCGACCGGATAGCAAAGTACAACCAGTTGCTCCGCATAGAAGAAGAGTTAGGTGAGAAAGCATTATTCCCTGGTTGGCAGCGCCGTGCTTAAAGAAAAATGAATAAGAAAAAATTATTTTGGTGGATTCTTGCAATGCTCGTAATAGTGGCATTGTTTGTAAATCCGTCTTTTCGTGCGTTTATGAATTTGCATCGTGAGGTGACACGTCTTCAGGGACGAATAAAAACTTTGGGACAGGAAAACAAGCAGCTAAATGAGCAGATTGCCCGTTCTACAAGCGATATGGAATACGTAGAAGAATTAGCAAGGCGGCGTCTTGGAATGATTAAGCCAGGCGAAGTGGTCTACCGGCTGAAGTAGTCATTTTTATTTGTGCCGGGATGCTGGAATGGCAGACAGTGCGGACTTAAAATCCGCTGGAGTTTAGCTCCGTGAGGGTCCGAATCCCTCTCCCGGCATAAAATATTCTTCAGATAGTGAGAGATAAAATTTTATACGAAGGAGTAAGAAAATGACGAATGAACAAACAAAGCAAAATCTGTTTACAGTTGCACAAGCACAGATAGATAGTGCGTGTGAGCTGCTCGGCTTGCCAGCCAGCATTCGCAGCATTTTAAGGGAACCAATGCGTGAAATGTTGGTGTCGCTTCCGGTAAAAATGGATTCTGGGGAAGTAAAGGTATTCAAGGGGTTTCGCGTACAGTATAACGACGCCAGAGGGCCAACAAAAGGCGGAATCCGTTTTCACCCCGCAGAAGATATAAACATGGTACGCGCATTGGCTGCATGGATGACATGGAAGTGCGCAGTTGTGGATTTGCCATATGGCGGTGCAAAAGGCGGGGTTATATGTAACACAAAAGAAATGTCAAAACGGGAGCTGGAAGCATTAAGCAGGAAGTACATAAATGGAGTTGGTCGTATTCTCGGTCCTGAACGTGACATTCCTGCTCCGGATGTATATACGACGCCTGAGATTATGGGATGGATGATGGATGAATATAGTAAATTGAGTGGCTACAATGTGCCTGGCATGATAACCGGTAAACCGCTTTGTATTGGTGGTTCCCAGGGCAGGGGAGATGCAACAGCGCGCGGTGGAATGTTTACGCTTGAAGCAGCGTGTAAGCATATCGGCCTTGAATTTTGTAAGGCGCGGGTTGCTATACAAGGATATGGTAACGCAGGTTCGCTTGCAGCAGAACTATTGCACAGTGTGCATAGCGCTAAAATTGTTGCAGTGAGTGATTCCAGGGGAGGCATTTATAACCCAAATGGTCTCGACCCTGCAAAAGTACTTGAACACAAGAGAAAAACAGGCAGCGTGGTTGGATTTCCCGGGACCATACCCATTTCAAATGAAGATGTCCTTCTTGCGGACGTAGACATTTTGGTACCCGCGGCACTGGAGAGTGTAATTACTTCAGCAAATGCAGAAAAGGTCAAGGCAAAAATTGTTGCTGAACTTGCAAACGGACCGACTACTCCGGATGCCGATAAGATACTTTACAAGAAAGGGACATTCCTAATCCCGGATATATTATGTAACGCTGGCGGCGTGACGGTTTCCTATTTTGAATGGATACAGGGTGTTACCGGAGACCGCTGGAGTGAGGAACAGGTACACGAACGCCTGAGAACCAAGATGTTAAAATCATTTGCCGATGTCCTGGAAATTTCTCAGGAGAAAAAGGTTGATATGCGTACAGCCGCATATTTACTTGCGCTTCAGCGTGTAACAGATGCTATGCAGGCGCGCGGCTGGGTGTAAATTGTTTTAAAGACTTCGGCATATTTGGCATGCCAGCGCGCAATCTAATAAACTTGACATTTATAAAGTAAATAAGTAGTATTTAAACGCGGGGTAGAGCAGTCCGGTAGCTCGCAAGGCTCGAATGGACACCAAGTTAAAGGCAGACATTGCAGAATCGGAGGTCACGACGCAGCTTCTGAAGAGGGGTTTTAGAGTTCTGAAGCCCGTTGGCGACCGTCTTCCCTACGACCTCGCCATTGATCTCGCAGGGCGCTTGGTTAGAATTCAGGTAAAGAGTGCGTGGTTCGACGCGAAAAACAATTGCTACGCAGTTGATGTGCGGAGAACCAAGACGAACAGGCGCCAAATGTTGCGGAGTCGCTATGGCGAGGAGGACTTTGATTTTGCAATCCTGTACATTGATGACTTGAATGTGTTCTACGTTGTCCCTGTGTCTATCTTCTCGGATTATGGCAGTACCCTGACATTGGTAGAAACTGAGAAGAGACAACGCAGGCCAGCATCGTGGGAGTACAGGGAACGATGGGACTTGTTGTTCGATGGGCCGCTCAATCGGAAACGATTGAGTAACAACCTGTCAAATTCGGTGGAACCTGAAATGGCAATACCGAGCCAATCCTGATTTAATTTAGGTCAGGAAGGTGTAGAGACTAGATGGCAGGTGCCCTAACTGTCTGACTCGGGAGGACAGAGGGCAAAGGTATAGTCCAGACCACAAACTCTGACTGCCAGGGGCGGCGAAAGTCGAAGTGGTAAGCATAACCTTGAGGACGGTGGTTCAAATCCACCCCCCGCTACCATTCTAACTATATAGGAGAATACTTTTTTACAAAGCCTATCCAACTTAAAACAAGCCAAATTTTGCTACAAGAGCCACAAATTTTGTGTAAATTTTCCCGGAAAGGGGGTGAGTAAGGAATGATGAAAGGGTTAGGAAGTAAAGAAAAACATGATAATAATCAAAAAGGAGGAGAATGTATGAGGAGAGTACTGGTAACACTTTTAGCACTCGCTCTGGTCAGTCCTGTCTTTGCGGCGCTTGATGTAACATCCTTCCGTATGGATGGTATTAACCCTCAGCTTGCAGGAGTTGTAGAAGACGAGTATTCCGACATCTTCGTCAATG
>CAZUQH010000030.1:0-18500 GCA_964622465.1 uncultured bacterium
TCTTCCAACGCTAAAATACCTGAAGCCAAGACGCACGAGGCGCTCGGCAGGATACATGTTGCGGCAGTCAACTATTACGTTGCGTTTCAACAGGCGTCTCAAGGCGACAAAGTCGAGGTTGCGGAATTCGTTCCACTCAGTCATAAGCACGAGGCAATCAGCGCCTTTTGCAGCGTCATAAACATCCTTAGAGTACTCTATCTGTGGGAAAACCTTTTTTGTAGCAGGCATTGCAACAGGGTCATAAGCGCGGACGTGCACGCCATTTTCTACTAACTTCTTAATTATTGTAAGCGCAGGCGCCTCTCGTACGTCATCTGTGTTCGGCTTGAAAGCAAGACCTGCAATTGCAACGGTTTTGCCTTTCAAACTCACAAGCGCTTTTTCAATTTTTCGAAAAACCCTGAGCCGTTGAGATGCATTTACCTGAACAGCACTTTCTACTATTCTCACGGGACTTTGATGTTTCTGCGCTAAATTAACTAATCCAATCGTATCTTTCGGGAAGCAGGAGCCGCCATAGCCAATCCCTGCATGCAAAAATTTCGGAGTTATTCGTTTATCGTAGCCAATCCCACGCGCAACATCGTCAATGTTTGCTCCTGTCTTTTCACAGAGATTCGCTATCTCGTTTATAAATGATACTTTGCAGGCGAGGAAGGCATTTGCCGTATATTTAATTAACTCTGCGCTTTCAGGGTTTGTGAATATTATTGGAGCACCGAGCAGGTATAGTGGGCGGTATAATTCACTCATTAACTGCCTTGCTCTCGGTGTTATGCAACCGATGACAATCCTGTCGGGATGAGTAAAATCATAGACAGCAGAACCTTCTCTTAAAAATTCAGGGTTTGAAATAACGTCAAAATTCCCCTTGCCTTTTGTCTCTTTTGCGACCAGTTTTCTCAAGCTGCAATTCGTACCAGGCGGAACGGTGCTCTTAAGCACGAGTGCCTTGTAACGGCCGAGTTCATGTGCAACTTCTTTCGCTGCACTGGTTACAAATGCGAGGTTTACGTTTCCGTCTTTGCCTTCCGGTGTCCCGACACAGATAAAAACAATACGCGTGCTTTTTACTGCCTCGCGCAGGTCACTGGAAAATTTCAGGCGGCCGGTAGATATCCCGCGCTTCACAAGGTCACCCAGACCCGGTTCATAGAACGGGATTATACCGTTGCTTAACTGAGCGATTTTCTTTTGGTCAATATCCACGCATGTTACGGTATTTCCGAAATCGACTAAACAAGCGCCTGTTACAAGACCAACGTAGCCGGTGCCAACAATACATATTTTCATTTTACTAGACCCCTGTATTAGAACTGGTAATCGGCACTCACGAGAAAACTTTTTCGCCACAAATCCGGGTAGGTTTCCTCCTTATAGTGGCGCCACTCACCTCGATACTTAGTCGTGAGTGCAAGATGTTCACCAAATTTCTGCTCATATCCAATATTGCCTGTATGGGTTACTCTGTCAAGATGTGTTCTGAAGTCAGTCAAACGATGGATGTCGCGATAGCGCCAGCTCATGTTCAGACGGCCGGTATCAATAGGATTGTAGCGAAGCTCAATAACCGGTGTATGAGTACGGTTATCATCTACTGCGGTGTACTTATACTCCTGCTCTTTATAACTATAAGCAATTTTCAACTCAAGACGTCGGACAGGAGCATACCATACCGTTGATTCAATGGAACCTGTAGTATTATTAAGCTCCTTCTTCATTGAATAGTCCTTCTGGTTATCCTGATATTCAAATTTGTACCTGTATTTCATATCTGGTTTCTGAGATATATTTATTTTACGCTTTGTGAAACCGTAAGAATAATCACTTAGAGTCAGCTCAAGTTCTGGTGAATATTCGTCGTCAAAATCATCCCTGTAAACATCCTGTTTGGAGCCCACTTCAATGGTGGTATTCAATTTTGGCGGTTTCCCTTCGCATACCCTGCAACAAATTACCAGCAAAAGAAAAAGTGAGAATACGACGACTATACAAAGAAACCTCATTATTTAGGTGATTTTACTATTTTTAGTCCAGAAAGTCAAACTTTGGTTAGTTGGAAGTCCGGAACCGAATCTGATTAAATTCAGTTTCGTACGAGGTGCCTATTTCCTGCTCCGGGAAGGCCTTTATGCTGAACAATAACCATATCGTATTGTCGCAACCTATATCTTCAGAACGCCACTTACGTTCCAATCCAAATTTTCCCCACCAGCAGTGCAAATCACGGGTAAGGAATATAGACGTTTCCTTTTCCTGCCAGCGGCCATCCGGGACCTGGAATCTGTGATTCGCGTTTAGCAATAATTTGCTGCCAACCGGACATTGCATAGACACATTTGCATCCATACGGCCTGGCAATTCTATAAGATAGCGGATGCTGCTCTGGACTTTTACGTCACTTTGGGTCAAAACATTCACTCCAAGTTCACCGAGTTCTGTAGTCATTGTTCTGGTATTTAAGATATGCCTCATGTTCCAGTCATTCCCTGTTCCACGTCCAGATAATCTTGTTTCAACGTTATCCCAGCTTTTGTTTAGCAGGTTATATCCACTTTTTGTCTCCAGAAGTAACGAGTGCAACGGCCGCATTATCAATGCTACCCGTGCGGCATTGCTCAGGACGTCATTCTGTGCCGTCCACGCATATTGATAAACCGGCCTTAACTCCGTTCTGCGTGTAAGCCTCCAGCTCCCGGATATTGTCCCGTCATACTTCGTTGGATAGCCAGATGATTCACGCCATTGTTTATCTATTGTAAATTTCGGACTGACCGCAAGATTAGCAGGCAGGCGATACGTGGTCTCAATGGCATTATTTGCTGAACCTCCCCAATATCTCAATCCCGTCTCTCGTTCGTAGTCACGCTTACCTTCTACACGGGCAGAATACAACCATTTAAGTGCTCCGAGCGGCCGCGGCTGGAGAACCCACAACATTCCAGGCATTGTCTCTGCTGTTGTACAATATTTAGATAGCCCCTCATCCCAATCCTGCCGCGAAGAAACAAATAAACGCGCGGTCTGATACTTGTCTGACCACGTAAGACCTACTCGTGACTGTAAATAGCTTGGTTTTGGGATAGCAGCACTGTCACGCAAAAAAATGTAATTCAACGTCTGGCTTGTCAGGTATTGCGCTTCTCCATTCAGAGACAGTTTGTCCGTCCACTTTTGATAATGCTGTAGATTGATACGGAATTGGTCCTTTTTTGTATCCTTCTCCTGGACCCAGTACACCTGCCCCAAACCATTTAATGTATCCTCTTTTTTATAGGTTGCATCAAGTCCGATACCGACGCCTTTCTTTGTCATATAATCAATATGTGCAGCACCATCATTGTACTGCCCCCAGGGCCAGCCATATCTTGCTTTGACAAAATATCCAAGTTCACTATTTGAGCCAAGTTGCGCTGACCACCTGCTCTTTCTTTCTTTGAGTGAGCGTGAGAAATAAGGAACCCAGAATACAGGTATTTTCCCTATGTACGTGGTTGTATTCCAGGCACGAACTGCGTCATCCAGAGTTACCGTAATCCGGTCAGAAGATACGCGCCAGTGTGGAGAAGAAAGGTCGCAAGTACTCACCCAGCCATTTATAAGCACCATCTCATTTGTTCCACTCCTGACTATTTGCTCACCATAGCAATACCATGGAGCAAATTCACTGCGTGCATTTACAAATGACCCTGAGTCCGCCACAAAATCATAATGTACTTCATCTCCTTTTATAGTCCACGTTCCGTATTGCCAATCTACGTTGCCACGCGTAGTCAAATTGTTATGTAGTGTATCAAAATTCAGTTCCTCGCAAGAGAATTTATGTCCTTTGTAAGAGAGCTCCACGTTTCCATTTGCCATAAGTATACCGCTATCCTGGTTATACGTAATCGTGGAAGCGGTAATATCTATTGGCTCGGGCAGCTCTGGATTCTCTTCTTGTTCTTGCGCCAGAACACTGCTGGTGTTAGCAAATAGAAGGAGATGGATAAGGCTGGCGAAAAGGATACGCTTTAGAATATTGCATGGAAGGGTCATCGCCTTTGAGATGGGTCGAACGCAAGCAGTGCGGTTCCGATTACTCCTAGATTTTGCCCGAGACGGGAAACAACAAACTTAACCGGATGAGCAAGCCCAGGAAATGCTTTTTCCATTACGGTGCGCCGCATAGGAGCAAAAAGTAAGCTGCCGGCACGAGCCAAGCCCCCGGCAAAACAGATTACTTCCGGGTTCAAAACGTTAATGAGAGAAGTCATGGCAATTCCAAGTTTATTGCCTGCTTCTTTCCAGATGGCAATTGCCTCCTTATCGCCTGCCCTGGCAGCTAACTGAATTGTTTGTGGGGTAACCGGTCCGTCTGGCCAGAGCGGACTCAAACGTTTTGATTTCTTCGCACGAGCAACCAGATAGCTATTACCGACATATGCTTCGAGACAACCGCGATTTCCGCATCTGCAACGCGGGCCATCGGGGTCGACAATGATATGGCCTATTTCAGCTGCGCTACTGGTGAAGCCATGGTATACGCAGCCGTCAAGCACTATTCCTCCGCCTACGCCTGTACCCAGTGTTATGCAAATCAGTGATTTTGGTTTTTGTTTCAGTTCCACAAAATAAGCGCCCCAGGCGCATGCATTTGCATCGTTATCCACGTATATTGGTATGTTATCCTCAAGACCTATTTTACGAATGTATTGACCGAGAGAGATGTTGCGCCATCCAAGATTCGGCGCGAGATGCACTCTTCTCGCACGATGGTCAATCTCCGCTGCTACACCAATCCCAAGTGAACAAATCTGATTTTTGGCGTCAACTTTTGCATTTTCAAAAACTTTATGTAATAACTCCTTCGCCTGTGCAAATACTCTTGAGGGAGTGGATGGACGGGGCGTAGCTATTCTGTTCAAGTGCACTATTCTACCGTCCTTCTTAACAACCGCTGCAACTATGTTGGTGCCCCCTATGTCTACGCCGGCGTAAAGATTGCCTTTATATTTCATTGGTTTTGACCACCTTCTTTGTGTTTCTTGCAAACTCATTATCACCAACGAATGCCCGTGGTTTTCCGTCAACTGCTATACCAATCTGATTCTCGCTGATTTTATTGGACGAAATATTTACTTCGCTCCTGTCCAAGCACCAAATACCACGCGCATTCGCAAGAATAGTATTATGGCTAATTTCTACTTTTGACTCAACTGCACACATTATACCTGTATTACCCTTACTGATTAGATTATTTTCTAAGTTTATAGTTGCAGTCCCGCCACACATAATATTTTCCGCATTGCGTGTGACGATGCACCGTTTCATTACGACTGAAGCACGCTCATTTGCGGCAATTCCTGTCTTTGTTTCATAAACTCTCGAGTTTTCTATCCTTGCTCTGCTTGCCCCATGAATCATTACGCCCGTATTACATGAATAGATTTCGGTATTCTGGATATCATTTTGTGCAGAACCAGCGAGAGAAACGCCTGTAAGCGCAAAATGAATTTTTGCATTCGTTATAAAGCATTTTCCTGCCCCGGGCGTTACAGCTATGGTCCCCCATCCCGGCCGCGGAAGTGCTCCTTTCAGGTCTGGATTGCCTATACGTACGGGTTCGCCCTTTTCATCTCCAGTATCTCCAATTATAAGCTTTCCCTGTATTATTATGTCACAGTATCCCGTATGCGCGTCGCGAGCCAGGACATGGTCATTGACGCTGGAGCCCGGCGTAAAAGTCACAATCGTTCCTGGCATAATAGTAAGCGTGGCACCGCGTTCCACTATTATATCTCCTACCACGTAAACCTCATTGTCCCATACGGTATCTTTACTTATCCGGCCAAATAGGCCTGGCATCCCTGAACTGTCAATGGCCTCGGTAAGTCCCCAGGATGTAGAACAAACGGCGCACAAACAAACTACGATTATTAAACCGGGACGCAGGTGCATACGCCGACTGCATCGACTGGCAGAAAAATCATTCTCTATAGAAACTGAGTATTGTCTGTCCATATTTCTTTTCGCGGAACTTCTTGATATTCCCTGCTTCCTCCGGTACCGCCTCACTTGTCTCATGCTGACATATTACCCAGCAATCTTTTGCGAGGATAACCCTATTGAAGATAATGTCTAACGTCTTCGCTGTTAGCTGTTCCTTATAGGGTGGGCCTGAAAATACGATATCGTATGCCCTTGATAATGGCGGCAGATTTTTTACGTCGTAACGTAATACTTCAGTCTGGTCAGAAAACCCCATTTTTCCGATGTTCTTTTGTATTATTCGCGCGCATACGTCAGATATCTCAACAAACGAAACCCAACTTGCTCCACGCGATAATGCCTCCAGGCCAACTGCGCCGGAACCAGCATAAAGGTCAAGAAAGCAGGCATTATATAAGCGGGGACTCAGTATGTCAAAGAGTGATTTTCTTGCACGTGCAAGGATTGGCCTAATCTGATTACCACGAGGCGTGTCAATTATTATATTCTTTTTACTCCCTGCTATTATCCGGCTCATTTTGCAATTCTTGTAAAATTTGGAGGCGAGGAGAATCGGACTCCCGACCTCTTCCATGCCAAGGAAGCGCTCTCCCGCTGAGCTACGCCCCCAAAAATAATCATGTAAAGTGGCGTTATGTTACTTTGCTGGACGTTTCAAAGAAGAAACTTTGCGGTCTATTTTTCTAAGTTGCTCCACGATATCCGTAAGGCCCGGCTGAGAAATTTTCTTGCTTTTTACAAGGCGGTACGTTTTCTCACCAAGTTCACGAATTATCTGGCGCCGCTGCATCTGCATGTTGAATAGTTCTACCTGGCGCTGCGCTCTTTCAGAAACCTCTATTCCGCCTTTTTTAACAGCTCTGCTGACCTCCTGAGATGCTTTACTCCCCCAATCTGCAACTTCTCTGAGCCATTTACCTGCTTCTTCTTTCATATGTTCCCAATCACGGCCTGCCATATTTTTCCTCCTCTTATGCACGCATGCCAAAATCGCGTGAAATTTAATCGTGTATATATTACTCGTTATGCCAGAGGTGGGATTTGAACCCACAAGTCCTTGGTAGGACAGTGGATTTTGAGTCCACCGCGTCAGCCATTCCGCCACTCTGGCAATGTCAAATTACAGGTATTTTACCAATCTATTGCCAAAAGGTCAATTGTAATTATTCCCAGATGCCTGCTATCGGGAAACCACAAAACTTGCATTTACCATCAACCAGATTGTTTTCAACTACAATATATCCCTTACGGTCTATTACTTTGCGCCCGCATTCTGGACAATATGTATCCTCTCCGGGATGCCCTGGAATGTTACCTATCATTGGATAATGCAACCCGCAATCCAGTGCAATCTGCCAGGCGCTCTCAAGTGTTTCTACGGGAGTTGGCTGGAGATTTTGCAGACGGTACTGAGGCCAGAATCTTGCGAAGTGAAGCGGTACGTCTGGTCCTAAATTTTTCTTTATCCACTCACACATTTTCCGTATCATTTCAGGACTGTCATTCTCTCCAGGCACTATAAGATTTGTTATTTCCAGGTGCACATTTTCATCTTTGAGAATTTTAAGAGTTCTTAAAACCGGCGCAAGAGAAGCCTGGCTCATTTTCTCGTAGAACTCCTCACTGAACCCTTTAAGGTCTATGTCTGCTGCATCAAGGTATAGACACAGTTCCCTTAAGGGTTTTTCGTTTATGAAACCATTTGAGTGATATACATTCTTCAGTCCCGCTTTGTGAGCCAGTTTTGCCGTGTCCAGCATGTACTCATAAAAGTTTGTTGGTTCACTATAAGTATAAGCGATACTATCGCATTTGTACGCCTTTGCGAGTTTAACTACATCCCCGGGCATTAATTGGTAATTGAGCGTCGTCTCAGGATTTGCCTGGGAAATTTCCCAGTTTTGACAAAAAATGCAACGCATATTGCAGCCGGCAGTTGCAATTGAAAAAGCACGTGTACCAGGGAGAAAATGCGAAAATGGCTTCTTTTCTATCGGGTCTATGTGTACTGCGCACGGGTTACCGTAACTCATGCTATATAATTTACCGTCTATGTTTTTGCGAGCACGGCAGAAACCCCATTGTCCTGGCGCAAGCACGCAGTGCCGTGGACAAAGATGGCACTGGACAATACCTTTTCCAATTGACTCATAATATAATGCTGGATGTGGTTCAATAAATCCTTTCTCCGGTTCTGCGTTCTTACCGTAGGCGTATAATACTATTATTCCAAGAACCACAAGTACAATCAGCCATAGGTATCGTTTGGTAAATGGCTTTGTTATCATTTTGACTTAAGGAATTTGATTAATGTGATGGCATTCTCTACTGCAAAACCATGGAAATCATTGTTGAAATATACGTAAGCCGGGACGCCAAGCGCTTTGATAATCCGTGACCAGTGTTTTAATTCTGTATCTGAATACTTCGAGCCGTACAATCGTTCTTTCCCGTGGAACCTGACATACGAAAACTGAGTAGTAACTTCCTTGACTTCAGGGAAGCCGGGCATACTTACCAGGCATAATGCTACTTTGTACTTACGAAGAATTTTGTATACGTCAGGACACAACCAGGACTGGTGCCTGAATTCGACAACGTGTTTTCCATCCGGTAAGGTTTCAAGGAATCCTTCAAGGCGTTCATCGTCTCGCTTAAACGCTGGCGGAAGCTGATAAAGGTATGGTCCCTGCTTATATCCAAATTCTTTAGTTCGTTCAAAAAATATATCCAGAGAATCGTCGAGATTTACTAATCTTTTTATATGAGTTATAAACCTGGAACACTTTACGGAAAAAAGGAAATTTTCTGGCACAGCGTTCGCCCAATTTTTAACGGTTTGTTCTTTTGGGAGATGGTAAAAAGTTGAATTCATCTCGACAGTTGAAAATGACTTTGAATAGTATTCCAGCCACTTTTTGCGTTGTAAGTTCGCAGGATAAAACGGGCCTATCCAGTGGTCGTATGAATAGCCAGAAGTGCCGACTAAAATCTCAGGCATGGGCATGATGTGAAGCTGGAAAACCCCGTTTCTACGCGATTTCCAGGGAAAAATCGATAGTGGTTGCAGTCCCGGTAAGAGCGCCAGCGGAAACAAAATCAAGCCCTGTAGTGGTATATAAAGAGATATTACTGAGCGTAATACCTCCTGAGCCCTCAAGGAGTAAATATTGTCGCAAGCCGGCCTTTTCCAGTTCTCTGACCACATTGCGAATTTCATCAGGCGACATATTATCCAGCATAAGAGCACCGTTGATTTTCCTGTTTTGTACGTGACTTGCCAGAAGTTTTGCCCAAAGGAGCGCCTGGTCTATGTTTTCAACTTCTATTTCTATTACTTCAGGAATACGTGATTTTTTAATACTCGTAAATAGTTTGTCAAGCACAACCTCGGGAGAAATACCTGTGTTTCTCATAATAGCGAGGTGATTATCCTTTAGAAGCACGCCATCACCAAGCCCCAACCGATGGCTTATACCTCCTCCTGTGCAGACTGCACGCTTATCAAGAAGTCCCCACTGCGTCTTTCTGGTAGCAGCAACTGGTATCCTGTCTGAAACAGCATCAACGAACTTCCGTGTCAAAGTTGCTACCCCGCTCATTCTGCCCAAAATATTCAAAGCTTGCCGTTCCATTTTTAAGATATCTTTTGCTGACCCAATTAGAGTCATTATCACATCATGAGGATGGAAAACTGAACCATCATTCATCTGATTTTCTATTTTTATCTTGTCGGCGAGAAACCAACGGCATTCTTCAGAACCAGCGAGAGTCCCATCCTGACCAGCAAAAATAGTCGCCTTTAATGGTGCACATTTCTTAGAAACAATTGATTCTGACGTAACGTCTTCGCCATTTATCCCCATATCCTGGATAGCAAGTATTTTTATAAGTGACTGTGCAAATTTACGATAACGGCTATTACGAATGGTCAATTCCTCGCGCTTATCAAAAAACCTGTAAACTGCCTCAACGTTATTCATCTCTCTCCTCACATAAAACAGTAAGGTTCAACAAATTGTTTCAACACTGACAATACGGAAAGTGCCGCCAGAAAACTGGTACGTGGATTTTCGGGTGACGGGCGATTCATTGCTTCAGTAATAATCTGCCCGGCAGGTGACTTCATCGTTATTTTGTGCGTAGTACATTTAGCCATAGGGTCAGCAACAAACCTAACATGCGTTTTTTCTGGTCCGATTCCGGCATAGCTCAGAGCAGCAGCAACGTTCAGGTTGAACGGAAAATACTTTGCGCCTTCCATAGCAGAGCCGTCAAAGATAACTATCTTATTCTGTAACTTATCGAGTACTACGCCTTTTTCATCAAGGTAAGGGGTCTGCATTATGCTCTTTGGATGTTTGGTGGTTTCAAGCATTACCTCTTTAAGCTGCGGCGATAATGCACTCAAAGCATCCAGGCCGGAAATTGCGCCAGATGGTATGTATATGCGCTTGCCGTAACGCGTTGCAACTTTACCAAGTGACTCAAATAATCCCGGTTTGACAACGAATGCCGCAACGCTCATAAGTATCAGGTCGCAGACTCGCAGAACTTCTGGACCATATTGCTCTACGGCAGTTGGAGAAGCGACCTCAACTATTGCCTGAGGCCGACTCTTAAGAAGAGCATGAATATCCTGACACACGGCTATGTGTGATTTGCCGCTCCTTGCAAGTTTAGCAAGTTTATTTGCCCGTTCTGACTTTTCATCAATCAGCCCTACTATTTTGAATCGCTGGTCATTGACTATATTCTTCACTAAAAACGAACCAATAGCGCCACAACCAATAATTCCTATCCTGAGTGTTTTTTTCACAGAGCCAGCATCCTTTCTATTGCCTTACGTGCTCTCACTGCTATGTTCTTTTCGACTTTTACCTGCGGCTTCATATCTCTGAGCGCACGTGTAGCGGATTCAAGAGTATGTACTTTCATTTCTTTGCATATCGCACTGCTATCAAGTGGCACGAATTCTTTACCCGGATACCGTTTCTTTAGCGGATATGTAAACCCTTCTTCTGTACCAACTGCTATTTTAGGTTGACGGGTTTCTCCAGCGCATTTTAACATTTGTTCGGTAGACCCGACAAAATCTGCCGCTTCCTGCACGTCAGGATTGCATTCCGGATGAACCATTACAAAAAATCCGTTGCGTCTGGCACCAAGAACCTGCTTAACCGAAAATTGGCGGTGCACGTAGCAATAACCGTCATCCGGCATAAATATTATCCGTTTTTCCGGAAGCGACCGCTGGACGAATACCGCCAGGTTCCTGTCAGGGCCCATTACTATGCGTTCGTTTGGCAGTGCCTGCGCTATTTTCACGGCATTTCCTGAAGTAAACATTATATCGGATTCCGCTTTTGCTTCAGCCAGCGAGTTGACGTATGTCGCAATCGCAGCGTCAGGATATTTCTGCCGCATCTGCCTGACGGTCCCGGCGTCAAGCATTCCTGCAAGCGGACAGTGCGATTCAGTATTCGGTATTAAAACAGTCCGAGCTGGATTCAAAATAGACGCGCCTTCAGCCATAAAATCAACTCCACAAAACAATATGACGTCTCCGGTAGTTTTAAGTGCGGCACGACTCAAAGCAAGCGAATCACCGACAAAATCAGCCAGGTCCTGAATCTCTGGCTCCTGATAGTAGTGAGCGAGCATAATTGCGCGCCTCTCCTGTTTCAGTGACAGGAATTCTTCTTTCAGTGTCCTTTCAGTATTCACGGCGTGCTCCTTCCACTGTGTAGTTTTTGTTGGCAGCCGGCTTCATTATAGCAAATGCATCTCTTCCAGCGCCAGCCCATTCCATCGTTGAGTAATCACCTTTCCTTCCCCAGAGCACGCGTGATAAGTCATGCAGAAAAATGCCAAGCGCAGGACCATCTGCATATATTTTATTGTAGGCAGTAATCAGCCGGTCCGTGTATTCCTGCGTCACAGGTACATCTCCGTTTGCATGCAAAACTGCGTCAAACTGGTTTCCTACCACTATATTTACTTCACCGGAATTTACATAGGAATGCCAGGGTTTTATCAGGTTATCGAACTGCTCACGGTTACATTCATAGAGCATTATTGCGACCAAATCTGCGCCTGCATCGTTCATCATTATTGGGTCCTGACCATGCTGCCAGCCACACTGCCAAGATAATTCAAAAATCCATAGTGGTTTGGTTATACGCGCTTCCTGTTTAAATTCAGAAACGAGTTTTGCTATCTTGTGAGCACGCCACCAGTTCCATTGACTTATGATTTTTACGTCTTTTACGCTGTAACGCTTAAGCAAACTACCGAACCATTTCTGACGTTTATTGGTACTCCACTCTGCCCAACGTTCAGGTAATTCCGGCTGCATTTCTTCAACAAACTGTTCGGTCATTTCCAGGCCTTCCAGTGGCGGCCTTATGTAATCAAGACCAATCATATCGACTTCCGGTATGTTCTCAAGTATTCTCAAGAATTCTATTATATCGTTTTTTCTCTGTTTATCAAAGATTGAAATTGCTTTTGTATAAAAAAGCTCATTGGTATCCGGATTATAATCTACCCCCCACTGATACCATTCTGGTTTCAATTCACTCTTACCAAATGTCTGATAACAGGCAACCCATACGCCAAACTTGAAGCCGCGCTTGTGCGCTTCGTCTCCAAACGTTTTCAAGAATCCCACATTGTCTTCTATCCAGGGAAATTCGCGTTTCGCTCTACGTGAAAAATAACCGGTTTGTCCACCAATTAACCATACTGTATTCGCACCAAGATACTCAGCCCAGTCAAGAATCCCTCTCCAGTCACGCACATTTCCGTCAGGTCCGGTCATTTTGATTGACCGAAGCGGCCTCGTATTCTCCCATGTAAGTATCTTCATATCATTGGCAATTGGTTTTGGTGTGCGTCTGGA
Organism: uncultured bacterium; assembly: GCA_964622465.1. Taxonomy (GTDB): domain Bacteria; phylum CG03; class CAZUQH01; order CAZUQH01; family CAZUQH01; genus CAZUQH01. The sequence continues at coordinate 12,899 of CAZUQH010000030.1, forward strand.
TATTCTAAACCTGTAAGAAATATTTCTCTTGATATTTCCCTGCGTTGGTGGTTCCCATATTCGGAATTCATATTCGCCAGCCGGAGCATTCCATGGTACTGGCCATTTTGCTTCCCATATATAGTATTTATCCGTCGGTCTAAAACGAACTATAGATTGTCCTTCAACAGTAAAAACCGGTCTATTAGAGTTGAATACCATTCCTATGTAGGTTGCATCCTTTGAATCAGAATAAACTTTTAGCTGAGCAGTTACAAAATCGTGATGTAAATATTCTTTGCGGTCCAGTGATAGTTTTGGATGTGAGAAACTAAAACCAGTCGTCAAAAGCAAGATGCTGAGAAGTATGTACCTGTATTTTGTCATCTGCTATCAATTATGAGAGTAACAGGACCGTCGTTTGCAATTTCCACAAGCATCTCAGCGCCAAAAATACCGTTTTGGACATCGATACCATGAGACCCGAGTAACTCAATAAATGATTGATAGAGCACTTTGGCTTTATCTGGTTCAAGCGCTTGAGTAAAATCCGGCCTACGCCCATGCTTTGTGTCTCCATAGAGGGTGAATTGAGAAATAACGAGTGCTTCGCCGCCAGTATCAAGCAACGATAGATACATCTTTCCTTCTTTATTCGGGAAAATCCTTATGTTTGCAATCTTCTCAGCAAGATATGCAGCATCTCTGGTTGTATCATCATGAGTAACGCCAAGTAATACAACAACGCCTTTACCTATCGTGGTTTTTTTATCACCAATTTTAACAGAACCATGAGTAACTCGCTGGACCACTGCTTTCATTTCATCATATACCGAGTTCCTTGAATGCTTCTTCTGGAGTAGAGACCATTTTGACGCCCGAAATTTCCCATGTTTTGATACCAACCACCTTACGACCAATCGCAAGCGCAAGACTTATCTCGGATAGAGTTCCGTATTTACCACCAATTGCTATTACAGCATCAGCAGTCCGCACTACAATTGCATTTCTTGCGTGACTCATTGACGTCAATATCGGAATATCTACATACGGGTTTGCGTCTGATTTGGCCGGGCCTGGAAGAATGCCGATTGTGAGTCCACCTGCTGACTTTGCGCCACGACATGCTTCTTCCATCGCACCACCCATACACCACCACATACCAAAGTATAACCGCGTTCAGCAATACCCTTTCCGACCTCAAACGCTACCTTCAACAGCTCGCTCGGGACCTCGCGGCCGCCAACTACTGCTATAATTTTTTGCATATGTTACCCTATCTGAAACCAGAAGTTATCATTGCTTTTCGTGACCACTTATTATACTGTCTACAATATTTGTATGCGCCTGGTGGGACTTGAACCCACGCGCCCGGCTCCGGAGGCCGGTGCTCTATCCACTGAGCTACAGGCGCAAAAATATAAATTGCATAGCCACATTACGCAGGCTAAAGCCTGCGGCTACCAAACTCAGAATGATAAGTGAGTCATAATGATACAGTATCGCCTATTTCCGGGACAATGACATTCTTGAACCCGTCCTGCTTGAGTGATGATGCTAGAGCAAGCGACTGCTGCTCCTCCCCGTGCACCACAAAAATACCTTTCAGATTCTTACCAAGATGCTCTGCATATTCCACGAGCGCTGCCTGGTCAGCATGGGCACTGAACGCGCCAATAGTTACGACTTCAGCGCGTGGATGATATTCTTCTCCAAAAATTCTTACTGTTTCTGTATGGTCCACAATCCTACGGCCAAGAGTATTGTTTGCCATAAAGCCAACGATAAGGATAGTGTTTTTGGGATTCTCAATATTGTTTGCCAGATGGTGAAGAATCCTGCCGTTCTCACACATACCGGATGCACTTATTATGATACACGGGCCTGTAACCTCGTTCAATGCCTTGGACTCTTCAACGCTCCTTGTGTAAGTTAAGCCGGCAAAACCAAACGGGTCGTCATCCTGTGCAATTAATCCTCTTGTCTCGGCATCAAAATACTCTGGATGGGAGCGAAAGATATCCGTTACGTTGACGGCGAGTGGACTGTCAACATAGACCGGAAGCTGCGGTATACGTCCCTCATAGGACAATTTGTGCAGACAATATATCAATGTTTGGGTACGTTCTACTGCAAAAGCAGGAATTATTATCTTTCCGCTTTTTTTAACAGTCCTGTTTACTACCTTCTCTAGTTCTCTAATCGCTGACTCAAACTCAGGTCTTATTCTGTCACCATAGGTACTTTCCAGGATTAAATAATCAGCCTCGCCGGGACATTCAGGGTCTCTTAATATTGGAATGTCTTTCCGGCCGAGGTCAACAGCATACAGAAGTTTGACCTCATACTCGCCTTCTTTCAATTCTAACAACGTTACTGCAGAACCAAGAATATGACCCGCATCAAAAAAGGTAACTTCAGCACCAGGTCCTGGAGAAAAACTCTCGTGATAATTACATGCTATAAAGTATGGTAAAGTATTTTCAACGTCTTCCATAGTATAAATTGGTTCTACTGCTGGCAACCCTTTCTTTTTATTTTTCCTTGTCATGTACCTGGCATCGGTCTCCTGAATCATCGCGCTGTCTTTAAGCATCGCGCCGCACAAATCACACGTTGCAGACGTGGCATAGATTTTGCCTTTGAAGCCCTGCCGCACAAGATTCGGAATATTCGCAGAATGGTCTATGTGTGCATGTGACAGAACTACCGAATCAACAGACGATGGTTCAAACGGAAAAGAGCGGTTTTTCTCGTAGGTTTCTGCTCTCCGCCCCTGGAAAAAACCACAATCCAGTAGATGATATTTATTGTTGACTCTGAGTAGATGACGCGAGCCGGTTACACTACGCACGCCACCCGTAAAAGTTATTTCCATGATATTTTTATTGTGCTCGCTTAAGGGGATATGGCTCTAAGTATGTCTGCGATATTTCCGAGTGTACTATCGAGTTTTTCAGACGACTTAGCACCTGCCTGCGCGAAGTCCTGTCGGCCGCCACCAGAACCACCTACGTATTTTGCAACCGTGCCAATTATTTTACCGGCATGCCACCCTTTGTTGACTAAATCGTCAGTAACTCCGCAAACCATACTTACTTTGCCTGAATATACGGAGGCGAGAACAATGATTGTCTGCGGTAATTTTTCTTTTATCTGGTCAATCATTTGTCTCATCATATCGGGAGTTATCCCATCTATTCTTTCGGAAATAAGATTAATACCCAAACTTTCGACACGACACTTGCGACTTAGTATGTCGTTTACTGAATTGGAAGCAAGATGCGCACGACTACGCTCTAAGTCCCGCGCCAGATGGTTACGTTCATCTATTATGGCCTGAATTTTTATGAGAACGTCGGACTGTATAGATTGAGTGCTCTCGGCAATCCGGTCCAACAATTCCCGACGATGCCTTAACCACCTTAGTGCAGCCATGCCAGCAACTGCTTCTATACGCCGGACACCACTTGCAATTGCGGATTCCGAAACAATTGACATTATTCCTATTTGTCCGGTCGTCTCACAATGCGTACCACCACATAATTCTATGGACGTTGCCTGCTCCGGGGCATCTACACCAAAACGGCTGATAAGCACAACCCGGACATGTGCACCATATTTCTCACCAAACAATGCCATTGCTCCAATTCTTTGAGCTTCTTTGATACTCGTTTCAAATGTCCATACGCGCATATTCTGCTGAATAAATTCATTTACCATCAACTCCACGAGTTCCAATTCTCTGGCAGATAACTGGCGTGGGTGCGTGAAGTCAAATCTAAGCCGCTCCGGCGCTACCAAAGAACCTGCCTGCGCTACGTGCGTTCCAAGCACCCTTCTTAAAGCTGCCTGCAAAAGATGTGTTGCAGTGTGATGTTTCTTTATCTCGGCACGCCTGGCGCGGTCTACCCGCGCCTCAACTACTTCGTTATGGACAAATCTGCCCTCAGTCACTCTCCCCTTATGTATTATTACTCCTTCCGATGGAGTAATTGTAGCCGTTATAATTGCCTTACCGTGTGGCCCTGCTATTTCACCAGTATCGCCAACCTGGCCACCCTTTTCAGGATAGAACGGGGTCTCTCCAAGTAAAGCCCCAAGCTCATTACCCGGACCAACCTCGTGTATTAATTCTCCAGGTTTGTCCTGACCGGACATATTCACAAGACCGGTGATTCTTGAAGTGAGGAGGTCAAACTGATAGCCACGAAAAATGCTTGTACCACATTCTCTATGTAACTTTTCTACATCAGCTACATCTTTACTATTTCCGTACCACGAGCGCTGGCCACGCTCGCGCTGTTCCTCTATCAGCACGTGAGCGTTTTGCATCTGACAGGAGAAACCACGTTCCTGAGCAATTTCCTGCGTGAGCTCAATAGGAAAACCATACGTATCGTAAAGCCGGAATATATCCTGGCCGGAAATTTCTCTTATACTTTTTTGTTCATAACCGGCTAAGAGCTCGTCAAAAATTTTGCTGCCAGCAGCAAGCGTCTTCAGGAACTTCTCTTCCTCTGTTCTGACTGTCTCCAGTATGTGATTGTGTGCACGTTTAAGATGCAACCAGACACCGCTCATCTGCTGGACAACCTGGTCACAAAGTTTCCAGACAAACGTGTCATCTATATTAAGGACTTTGCCGGACCTCAAGCTCCGTCGAATAAGACGGCGGACCACGTATCCACGTCCTTCATTTGAAGGCGTAACGCCATCGGCAATCAAAAAAGCTATGGCGCGGCTATGATCGGATACGATTCTCATTGCACGTCTGATAGATTCTTTATCAAACGAATCAGTATTTGACAGTGAATGGACTACCTCAACAACCGGAAAAATCAGGTCGGACTCAAATGCGGTTTTCTTTCCCTGACTGACGCAAGCAAGACGCTCTAATCCCATGCCAGTATCGATATTCTTCTGCTTAAGTGGTTTCAGTTCGCCTGCTTGAATCCTATTGAACTGGGTGAAAACCAGGTTCCACACTTCGAGCCACCTATCACAATCGCAACCCGGTTTGCAATCCGGACGTCCACAGCCAACTTCCTCGCCGAGGTCATATATAATCTCGCTACATGGCCCGCATGGCCCAGTCGGACCAGCAGACCAGAAATTATTGTTTTCACCAAGCCGTACAATTTTTCCTTCAGGGATGTAGCGCGTCCAGATTTCAGCTGCCTCATCGTCATCCGTAAAAACTGTTGCGTACAACCTGTCTGGAGTAAGACCGACGATATTTACGAGAAAATCCCATGCATACTGAATTGCATTTTTCTTAAAATAGTCACCGAAGGAAAAATTACCAAGCATCTCAAAGAAAGTCAGGTGCCGCGCAGTAGTACCGACTTTATCTATATCAGAAGTTCTGAAGCATCGTTGATTCGAGGCAGCGCGTTTATAAGGGGGTTTTCTTATTCCAAGGAAATATGGTTTAAATTGCACCATCCCTGCTGACGTAAATAACAATGTTGGGTCATCTTTTGGTGTGAGCGGGTTGGAGGTTATGATACGGTGATTATGTTTTCTGAAGTATTCAAGAAATGAGATTCTTAATTTGTCGCTATCCATAATACGGTAAAATTTATCCTTTTTGCTCCAATCGTTTTTTCAGTTTCTTTAT
>CAZUQH010000031.1:0-17957 GCA_964622465.1 uncultured bacterium
CGGAGAGGGCGAGATTCGAACTCGCGATCCCGGAAATCCGGGATACCGGTTTTCGAGACCGGCAGTTTCAACCACTCACTCACCTCTCCTTGGGTATCAAATTCTCACTGTACACGTACTGCTTTAAATCCGGATGGCCGGTCATCCAGTTCGTGCGTATCTTGGCATACCCAAACAACAGTACTCCTCCAATTATAATACCGGCAACGAGTGTAATGATATGTAGCCCTCTAAATATAACACCAACTGCATAAGCAGCATCCAGAATAAGAATGATATTTATTAAAATGATGTTAAGCGCAAAACCAGCTTGATACACAGATTCACCAATTTGAGGAAAACTAACAAAAAACTTAAATAATCCAAAGAAAACAAACCATGGTAGCAGAGCGCTAAGGAATCCGGAATTGCGGGTAATAACTCCGAGCCACCCAAATAACAAAAGCATGCCAATCGGCGCTACCATAAGCCAGTCAACAAAGCTTAGTTGCTCGCACCATACATAGACAATCAGCGACCATACTCCAAGGAGAAAATTTAAGAGCAAAAGGGTTCTTCTCAAGATTACCTCCTTTTGGAAAAGAAGCACTGCATCAATACACCAGCGTCATTATGTTTAACGTAACGCATTGAAATCTTGTTTGGTGGCTCTGGTTTGTTTGGACGTGAACCGTAATAAATAGTGTCTATTCTGGCCCAGGCAAATGCCGACTGGCACATACGGCATGGTTTTACTGTAACGTAAGCTTGAGCCCCTGTGAGGCGCCAATTACCAGTCCGGTGCGCTGCGCGGCGGATAGCAAGAAGCTCTGCGTGTCCTACGGGGTCATTTTTAGTAATAGTACAGTTATGGCCACGACCAATTGCCAGCCCATCCTTTACTATCACGCAACCAACAGGAACTTCTCCGATGGAATTCGCTTTTAGAGCTTCGCGATACGCTATAGCCATCCATTTGTTATGCTGGCTGTTTTCCATTATCAAAACTGTGACCCCCGCGAGACTCGCCCTCTGCGTCGCTTCGCTCCTTTTCATAGGGGCTCTGCCCCTCTGAACGCTCGGACTTAAAGTCCTTGCTGTCACCCCGAAAGCACAGGGGGACTACTCCCCCTGTAACCCCCTTGAGTTCGACTCTCGCGGGATAAACACCATAATTACCTTACGGTGTCAACATTATGACCCCCGCGAGACTCGAACTCGCAACCTTTTGGTTCGTAGCCAAACGCTCTATCCAATTGAGCTAGGGGGCCATATATTTTCTCGCACTACCTCTACGTCCGACCCAATAAACGATTTATCGCACTTACAAGATCTGCTTTCTTGAACGGTTTAAGCAAGAATACACTGGGCCCTTTCGGACGCAGGGTCTCATATAATTCCTTATCTTTTACCAGACCTGAATTGAACAATACCGGAGTAGCAGCAAACCGCGGTTCCTCCCGGAGCCGTGCTATTGTTTTCCAGCCGCTCAAACCCGGCATAACAACGTCTGAAATTATCAGATCAGGGGATACTTCTTTCGCTTTTTCAAGTAAGTCCATTCCGTCTTTTGCTTCAATAACTTCGTAGCCACTACCGAGCATAATCCTGACTAATTTTCTTATTGGCTCCTCGTCATCTGCAATGAGAACTATTGGTTTTTCCCGTGTCACACGAACAGCCCCACCCGCACCGGTATTCTCGCTTCTAACTTCCTCTGTCTTAACCAATTCCGTTATTCTGTCACCTGCAATTTCTTTCAGAATAGACCTCACTTTTATCTTCTCTATTGGCCGTGTTAGAATCCACACGCCACTCAACTGCTCCACCGCCTGTATACTAAAGCCGGCTTCTTTAATGACCAAAACTGGCAAATTCTTACTACGCTCTTTCACACGTACTTCCTGAAGCGCATGATAAGCATCTGCCGGAGGTAAGAGGAAGTCAATGACCAGCAAATCTATCCGTTCATTCTCCAGAACCCCGGAGAGTTCAGGCATATTCCTGGCGTCAAACCATGATATATTATAGTCACGTAGTCCAACCTGAAGTTGGAATCTTGTATCAGGTTTTGCGTCAGCAACCAGAATACTCCATCCGCTCATAGAGCCGTTCCTATCAGGATACCAATCCAGATTGCATTCACCCCTATTATAATTGCTGGCAAAAGCCATTTCCAGACAGTGCCTTCTTCCTTCTTTTCTCCTCTGGTTATCCTCAGGGCCTCCGTTGATTCGTTTCCCGCGCGGTCCCTGGCCAGGAAATGCACGTTATTCTTGCCTTTTTCCAGAGTTACCCTCATAGTGAACTTCCCGGTATCCGCTTCCACCTGTACCGGCAGACTATTCACCCACAAAAGTGCCCCCGTTTCCGTCTTGCCATGCACCGTTACCTGGGACCGGTCTATTACAGCATTTTGCTCGGGAGAAATTATTTCAATCTCAGGAGGTGCGCTGTCAACTGTAATCTTTCGCACTTCACTGAATGTCCCCTCAACACCATCCTCGTTTATGAATGCAATCCTCCAGTAGTATTCGCCATCTGGCAAGACAGCACTACGCCAGTCAACCGACTCGCCTTTTTCTTCGCGCACCAGATACTTAAATTCTATGTCGCGTGCGACCTGCAAATGACAATAGCGAATCGGAGATACTGATATCTGTTCCACGGCTTCTTTTTGCGCAACACTCTCAACTTCAGATATTTCCAATTTTGGGGTCTGTCCTTGAGGCACCTTAAAAGAAAACGCTATCTCCCCTGAAGTGAAACCTTCTGGAAGTGCCATCTCCTTCTGCATCCTGGCTAATTCCTCACCAGATGGAGGCGGAGGTAGTTTAAATGGCTCAAGTGGTTCCTGGTTTAATTTGACCTTAGTACCTAATCCAGCAAATACATCAACTTTCTTTCCTGCTCCTGTAACGCTAACTTCCCCTTTGTAAACGGCAACTTCGGTCGTCTTGTCATCTTTAAGACGGGTCTTGAATTGGGGCGCTTCACTGCCAGGTACGACTTTTGGCTCAACTACTGCAGAGACAGTTAGTACTTTTGCCTTTGAGGAATCAAGCTCGCCCTGGAGCAGCCGAATCTCTTCCTTTCCAGCTTCCTCTGGCTTTAACACCATCATTGAATTCTCTCCAATTCTTAAGACCTCACCCGTTGGAAAGTCCACTTTTGCGTATGACCGAACCAGTGTCCTGACAGTATCCTCGTCGTATAGCTCCATATCTAATTTCGCCCTGAGCCACTCGGCTTCACCTCTGCGCATCGCACGCACATCGTTCTGGACGAATATCATCTTAGCAGGTCTCAGGTAAACCTTTACAAGTTCAACCGGCACCATTATAGTCATTGCAGGAAGAATCAAATCAGGGTTCTTAATAAGCGACTCATTGTATTTATATATCTCAGGCCATCTTGATGGATCCTGAAGATACTTTTCACTAATTCCATGAAGCGTATCTCCCGGCATTACCCGGACCGGCTGGAGACGGACCTCCGGTTTCTTCTCAGTAAATACATCCCCTGCAACAATGACCGTAAAAATAGCGGCTATAACCAGGCAATAGCACGTCCTTCTCAATGACTGCTTCCACATACTATTTCCCCTTTTTCGTTTGCAACCAGACCAAGCGGAATCTGAAAAATAAACTTGCTGCCTTTTCCAAGTTCTGACTCGGCCCAAATTTTTCCATGGTGCGCCTCAACAATGTATCTGGAAATTGTGAGTCCGAGCCCAGTACCCCTGAATCTGTCATCTCTGGATACCTGTGAGAATTTATCAAATATTTTCTCAAGCTGGTCCGGAGGCATACCACGTCCTGTATCCTCAACTAAACAAACTAATTTGGACTTATCTGTTTTTGCAGAAATTCGCACAACCCCATCCGGCGGCGTAAACTTTATTGCATTTGTCCCAAGATTTGCAACCACGCGTTCAATCAGACGCCGGTCTATTTCCAGCGTTTGCAGATTGCCGGGGACATTCACTTCAAGTTTTACTTTTGCAGATTCTGTAAGCGGTTTCAGTACTTTTACGGCACTCATTACGACTTCATCAAATTGTACTGTTTCGAGAGTTACAGGCATCCTTCCTGACTCAAGTTTCGCCACGTCAAGAATATCATTTACGAGTTTCACCAACCGGTCACTTGAATCTGAGATAATGTGCAGGAATTCCTTCTGCTGGTCATTTAGTTCCCCTGCACTACCATCCATAAGAACTTCAAGGTATCCATTTATTGCCGTAAGCGGGCCCTTGAGGTCGTGCGTAATCCCATGAGTAAAGTCATCCTTAAGTCTCTCGAGTTCCTTCTCAAGCGTAATATCATGTACTACGGTTACCAATCCTAACCCCTTTCCTTTATCGGTCTGGACCTGCCCCACCGTGCTCCTGAAAATACGAGATATCCCTGGAGTTGACAGGTCGATTTCTTCTCTAACCGGTGTTTCGGGATTTTCTTTAACCCTTACTATCGCTTGTTCTATCCTCTCGTCCGAAGTGAACTTTTTAAGGTCAACCATACGTTTTGCACGTTCATTACTCAGAACTATGTTACCGTCATAATCAGTCATAATAATTCCGTCTTCTATACTGAACAAAATTGCATCTGCACGCGCCTTTTCGACCAAACGCTTATCAACCTGCAAATCATCATATCTTTTTAATTCGCTCGTCATGAGATTAAAGGTCTCAGCCAGGGTCAATAGTTCGTCTCTGGTCTTGACTTTTACCTGTGTACTGAAATCGCCGCTTGCAACCCTTTTTGCTGCAGAAATAAGTTTCACAATTGGCTTTGAAAGACCTCGCGCAAACCAAAAAGCAATTACTGCTGCTGCCACTATACTGATTGCTATCCAGGTCAACGCATTGCGCCGCATTGCTATAGCAGAAGCGTATGCCTCATCCTTTGGCTGTTGAATAATAACAGACCATCCGGTATTGCGAACCGGCGCGTATGCACCGATCAGTACCTTACTGTTTTCACCTACAAACTCCTCGCTACCAAGAGCCCTCCTGCTTGTGGCGCGTTGAATTATTGCCAACCCGGAAACGTCCAGTTTATTGGCAGCTCTTTCTATATCCGGATGTGCAATGACTCTGCCGGAAGAATTTACCAGATAGGCAAACCCCGTACGCCCAAAAGTTGTTTTGTAAACTTCTCTCCAGAGACGCTCCAGAGAAATATTGAGATACAGAACGTTCCCGTCCCCCAGTGGATAGGCCAGGTTCAGGCGCGGTTGATACTTTTCATATATGATATCACTGAGCTCGGGCCGAGTACTTCTCTGCGCTTTTTGAAAAACTTCATCATTGGAAAAGTTGCCAAGTTTCGGTTCCTCTCCAAGTTTTGGATTCCAGACTTTCATTACTTCACGGCCGCGCCTGTCAACCAGTGAGATAGTCAGAAAATCCTCATTCGCAATTAAGAGCGACTTGAGCACTGCTTCGTTTGCCATACGAAGTGTTTCCTGCTCAGCCTGCCTGTCAAGCCATCCAAATCCTCTGGTTTTCTGTGCAGCAATGACAAATCCGAGATTACGGCCCAGGTTCGTAATGTAATCATTTATCTTGTCTGCAAGTGCCTGTGCAAGATGCAGATGCAAACTGAGGATTGATTCCTGGAGCGCTACCCGGTTTATGTCAATCATACGCGTACCGACCAGCACAAGCGGTACCACGGCAAGCGCCACCATTACAACCAGGAACTTGGCAAAGAGACTAAAACGTCTCGTCTGTTTATTCATAACCACGTTAACATTCTACCCGAAATAGAATTACACTGTCAACTAATCAAAAACACTAAATTCATGCAGATGTCTTTAATATAATTACAAACTCACCGCGAATCCTACTCTCTGCTAAACGAGACCTCAATTCAGAAATCCTGCCGCGGAAATGCTCCTCATGAAGCTTGGTTAGCTCCTTGAGGATAATTGCAGGTTTATCCCCAAATTCATCCTCCAATAGCCCCAGTGTAGTTAGCACACGAAAAGGTGATTCAAAGATTACCACACATCCAACACTATTCACAAACGCCCCAAGCAACCGTCTCGCCCGTGCCTTACTGCGCGGCAGGAACCCGACAAAAGCAAACCTGTCGCACCCCGCACCGCTGATTGACAAAGCGGACGTAACTGAAGATGGGCCCGGGACAGGGACAACGTCAAAACCTTCTCTGACTGCAGCATCAACCAACCTGGAACCAGGATCACTTATGCCAGGAGTGCCACTTTCTGATACGTATGCAATATCATTTCCGGCTGCAAGTTTCTGCAATACTTCCCTCTCCCGCATTCTTTCATTCCCGGCGAAACAACTAAACGTCCTGGTGACGATGTGATAGCGATTCAGCAAAATCCGTGCATGTCTTGTATCCTCTGCATATATCACGTCAACCTGGCTTAAGACCCTAATGGCGCGAAGTGTTATGTCTTCCAGATTACCGATAGGCAGACCAACGATATAAAGTTTTCCTGGCATTTATTTAAAGGAATCTGTCAACTTTGGGAAGGGAGGAGTGGAGCGTTTATGACGGCTGGACTCTATCATTCTGGCAATCCTTCGGACGGTCTGGAGCCCGAAACCCTTTTTTGCTACCGCATCTACACTCATCTTCTTGTCTACGAGTAAATACAGTACCTGATCTAATACAGAGTAGGAAACACCAATTTCATCTTCATCGAACTGATCCATCCATAGGTCAGCAGAAGGAGGTTTGGTGATAATGCGTTTCGGCACCCCAAGACGCCGCGCAACTTCCCAGACCTGCGTTTTATAGAGACCGCCAAGCGGAAGCAAATCGCATCCACCATCACCGTACTTGGTAAAATAGCCCACCATTAGTTCGCTCTTATTGCCTGTACCGAGCACGATACCATCAAACTTGGACGCGTAGTCATAAAGAATACTCATACGCTCCCGTGCCATCTTATTCCCCCGTCTTAAATGTGAAGCGCCGGTGTCACGTTTGAAATAACCATCTACCAACGCCGAAATATCAACCTTTTCAGCCCTGATTCCAAGTTTTGAAACAACCATCGTTGCATCCTCAATAGATTGTCTGGAAGAAGTCCGGTACGGCATTATCAAGCCGATGGCATGGTCTTTACCAAGCGCTCTTTCAGCAAGGTAGACAACAGTAGATGAGTCAACCCCACCCGATAATCCAAGTACTGCAGTTTTGGCCCGGGTACAAGAAAAATAATGGGATATAAAACGGACAATCGTTCCAATACATCTGTCACAATCAATTGAAATATCAACTATTCTCTGTTGAGTCACTTGTGTTCCTCTTCTTCCAGAATCTCGACCATTATTTTGACAACATCAGGGTCAAATTGTGTGCCGGCGTTGCGTTTCAATTCTTCTATTGCCTGGCGCCTCGTCAAACTTGGAGCATAAATACGGTGCGAAGTCATAGCGTCGTAAGAATCAGCAACAAATATTATCCTTGAGCCCAATGGTATTTCTTCGGCTTTCAAACCACGCAAATACCCTTTACCGTCCCATCGTTCGTGCGAGTAAAGGATCAACGACGAAGCACCTTCAAGCAATTCGATGGGCCGGACTATCCTCTCGCCAATCAGTGGATGAAGTTTCACCTGTTCCATTTCTGTTGGTGTGAGACGGTTTGGTTTCAGTAGTATATCATCTCTGATTCCAATTTTGCCTATATCATGAATAGTTGCAGCTGCATTGATGTTTCTTAAGAGCGACTCGGGGAGATGTATCCTTCTTGCAATCCTGACTGCATACATGGCCACGCGTTCGGAATGACCGCTGGTATATGAGTCCTTCGCTTCAATCGCGCCTGCAAGGGTCCGGACAGTGCCGAGATAGACATTCCGCATCTGCTCATGCAGTTGCGCATTTTCAATTGTGATTGCTGCTTCATCAGCAAGAATCATGAGAAACCGTAAGTCACGCTCATCAAATGGCTGTCCCGCCTCCTTGTTATTTACGTTCAGAACCCCTATCGCGCGGTTCTTGACCTTCAACGGCACCGAGACAAATGACTTTGTGGTATATCTGGCCTGACTCGTCCGCATGAACCTCGGGTCTGTTTCTATGTTCGAGCATAATATCGACTCGCCCTCTACCAACACTCTCCCCGCTATCCCTTCGCCAACGGGAATCTGGCTCGTCTCCACCACCTCCTGCTCCAGTCCTTTCGCAGCTTTTATTTCCAGTAGATTGCTCTGGTTATTGAGAATCATAATCGAGCCGATGTCCGTCCTCATAAGCGAACAGGCATTTTCCACTATACTCTTATAAAGTGGCTCTAAAGTCCAGTATTTTGAGGTTGCAAGACCGAACTCATGAATTCCTTCCAGCATCGACATAAGTCGCTCAAGATTAATGTTGAACCGTCCAAGCCGCTCACCGATTTCTTCCAACTCTGCGTTCAACCGCCTGTTACGAGTCACCATATATATTGCGAAACCCGCCAGAGCCACGGCAATCACGGTTAATAACCAGCTAAAAATTCCCATTTTCCTATCTACTCCTTGCTATCTAGCCCTTACTATTTCCTTGATTTTCATCAACCGGACAATAGATTCGCGGTCCATTTCTTCGAGCCGCTCTTCAATATATCTCATTGTTTCCTTAATGTTTGGAATCAGGATATGCTCCAACGCATTCACGCGCCGCCTGGTGCTTTCTATCTCTCTTGCCATAACCTCAATCTCCTTCTCCTGTCCGGCGAGACGAATAATGTCCTTGAGCACCGCTTCATATTCTTTAAGTGCCCGGTCCAACAAACCACCTCCTCTATATCCGAAACCGAACACGTCACCTTCAAACGAAACGTGGTAATGCGGCACGCGTAAATTCACCCGCGGAACCAATTCTATAGAGACATCGGATGCCACCAGCTTTGATTCCAATATCCTGGTTACGTCAGACGGACGATACGTAAGCCATGCACTCAAATACATCCGCCACGCCTGCTTGAGTTTTTCTTCCACTCTGGCGCGCATCCCACGTTGTTTTTCTATTGCCTGGAGGAAACGCCGCATTAGCTCATCCTGTTTATCTTTCAGCAGCCGATGCCCTCTCACTGCGATACTATGCCGCCGCCTCAGCTTTAAAAGCTCCATGCGTGTTGAATTAACTGACAGTCGCATTACAATATCTCCGTCATTATAGTTTTGCTTTTTCCCTATCCAGATATTTTTTTATCTGCTCTTCTCGCACACGTTTCAACTCTTGCCTCGGAAGTATCCTTAACAATTCCCACGCACGGTCAAGCGTGTCTATGATACTACGCTCCTCGTATTCCCCCTGCGCCACAAATTCACCTTCGAACTTATCTGCGAAATTACTGAACATTCTGTCTGTCTCAGAAAGTGCCGCTTCTCCCAGTATCACCGCGAGTTCCTTGACTTCCTTGCCACGAGCATAAGCTGCAAATAACTGGGATGTCACATGATGATGGTCTTCTCTAGTCCTGTCTTTTCCTATCCCTTTCTCTTTTAACCTGCTCAAGGACGGCAGCACGTCTATAGGAGGATACACGCCTTTCCTCTGCAGCTCACGTGAAAGGATGACCTGTCCTTCTGTTATATATCCACTCAGGTCCGGTATTGGATGCGTTTTGTCATCCTCCGGCATGGTCAGAATGGGCATCTGTGTTATTGAGCCCTTGCGGCCTTTTATCCTTCCTGCTCTTTCATAAATCGTTGCCAGGTCCGTATACATATATCCTGGATAGCCACGTCTACCGGGGACTTCTTTTCTTGCTGCAGAAATCTCCCTGAGTGCCTCACAATAGTTCGTTATGTTGGTCAGAATCACAAGAACGTGCATATCCAGTTCAAAAGCGAGATACTCCGCCGCCGTGAGTGCCATTCTCGGAGTTGCTATCCTCTCGATTGCCGGGTCATCTGCGAGATTCATAAACATCACAGAGCGGCCGATTGCGCCGCTATCTTTCAGGTCGGTTATAAAAAAGTTTGCCTCTTCAAAAGTTATTCCCATCGCTCCAAAGACTACTGCAAACTTCTCCTCCCTGCCAAGAACTTTTGCCTGTCTTGCTATCTGCGCCGCTATCTCATTATGAGGAAGTCCGGTTACTGAAAAAATTGGTAATTTCTGTCCCCTGACCAAAGTTGTCATCGCATCTATTGCCGAGATTCCCGTCTGGATAAACTCATCCGGATAATCCCGGGATTCGGGATTTATCGGGAGCCCGTCTATTGACAGACGCTTTTCCGGAATTACCGGGGGCGCCCCATCAATTGGTTTACCCAACCCGTCAAATATCCTGCCAAGTATATCACGGGACACGCCCAATTCGAGCCCACGGCCAAGAAACCGTACCCTCGCTTGTGTAAGATTGACGCCTGTTGTCCCTTCAAACAACTGTATCAGAACCTTGTCTTCATCAACTTCCAGCACCCTGCCGCGGCGTACCTCTCCGGAAGCAATCTGAACCTCGCATATTTCGCCAAATCCAACTCCCGGAGCGTCTTCTACCAGAATCAGAGGACCAGCAACGCTACGTACCGTCAAATATTCCTTATGTTTTGAGTCCATCAAATATGCTCCTTATCTCATCCTCAAGATGGTTATATTCCTTTTCATCCTTGAAGAATTTCGCTCTTGCAATTCTAGACCGGACTTCCAACGCGCTAACCTTCTCAATCGGTATACCTTTCTCAAGCGTCTCAAGCGCCCTTGTATGAAATTGCAAAATCAACTTTAATAACCTGTATTGAAATTTCAGTTGAGTATATGCTTCGTCCGGGTCAAATGCGCTCTGGTTCAAGAAATCCTCTTTAATCGATTTCGCTGTTTCAAGCACAAGCCGCTCTCTTGCAGATAGCGCTTCAATCCCAACGAGCCGCACAATCTCGGAAAGCGTCTCTTCTTCCTGTAGAATTTCAATTGTGGTATTTCTATGCCGGACAAAATCGTCTGCGATATTTTTCTTCAGATACTCCTCTATTTCATCAATGTATAACGAATAACTCGTAAGCCAGTTTATAGCCGGGAAATGACGCTGATAAGCAAGTTTGTCCTCAAGTGACCAGAAAACTTTAACCATTCTCAACGTTGCCTGAACCACCGGGTCTGACAAATCGCCACCTGGTGGAGAAACGGAACCTATTACGGAAATCATACCTTCTCTGTTATCGGAGCCGAGGCATGCTGCGCAACCTGAGCGCTCATAAAAACCGGCAATTCGTGCTGCCAGATATGCAGGATAGCCCTCTTCTCCGGGCATCTCTTCAAGTCGTCCCGAAATTTCTCTGAGTGCCTCAGCCCAACGGGAAGTGGAATCAGCCATAAGTGCAACTTTGTAGCCCATATCCCGATAGTACTCTGCGAGCGTTATTCCGGTATAAACAGATGCCTCACGGGCAGCTACCGGCATATTGGAAGTATTCGCTATAAGGATCGTCCGCTCCATAAGCGGCCTTCCGGATTTCGGGTCCGTGAGTTTCGGAAAAGATAGAAGTACGTCAGCTGCCTCATTTCCTCGCTCTCCACATGCGACAAAAATAATGATATCGGCATCTGCCCACTTGGAAAGTTGATGCTGGATTACAGTTTTTCCGCTGCCGAATGGTCCAGGGACACAGGCAGTGCCACCTTTCGCTACTGGGAAGAACGTATCGATCACCCGCTGGCCGGTTATAAGCGGCTCTGTCGGCGGAACTTTCTTTTTAACTTTGCGTTCCTGGCGCACAGGCCACCTCTGTAGCATCTTTATTTCGGTCTTTCCTTCATCCCCTTCCAAAACCGCTACTGTATCCTCTACCGTCCACTTACCGCTTTCAATTTTTGCTATTTTACCGGATACGCCAACAGGAACCATTATCCTGTGTTCAACAAGTGATGTCTCTTGTACTACTCCTATGATATCTCCTTCCGAAACTTTCTGACCTACTTTGACCCGTGGCTCAAACTCCCATTTCTTTTTACGGTCAAGCGCAGGCACCTGGACGCCCCTGCCAATAAAATCGCCCTGCTTCTCCCTTATTTTGTCAAGCGGCCTCTGAATTCCATCGAATACAGACGAAACCAAACCAGGACCCAGTTCCACTGACAATGGAGCTCCTGTACTTTCAACCGGGTCTCCTGGTTTAAGACCGCCTGTCTCTTCATAAACCTGCACCGATATCTTGCCTCTTCGTAACTCTATAACCTCTCCAACAAGCCCTTCTTCCCCAACGGCTAACACATCGTGCATCTTCACGTCTGGCAGCCCTTCCGCGACCACCAACGGACCTGATATCTTGACAATCCTGCCTTTCTCCATAAAAATTACTCCTCTAGTATATCTGCGCCTGCAGCGCGAGCTGCTATCTTTCTCATTCGTTGGCGAATGAAACTTGTGGTACCTCCGAGCTCCGGTATAACCGCCAGAGATGTCCCTGGCAACTGTGCAATATGTTCTACTACTTCTGGAAGTTCCTGGACAATGCTTTCAACCATGAGAATCACGGCGTACTCCTCCAGATTCAATTTTTCAACCTGCACCTTAGCGTCTCCAGCTGTAGCCGCTGATAATATTTCAACCCCAAATGCCTTAAAAGGTGCGATGTATTCCTCTGGACCAATAACTGCTATCTTCACACGTATGTCTCCCTCAAGAGCAACTTTTTATCTGATGAAGACATCTGATTTCTCTGACCACCAAGAACAACACGCAGGTTTATAATCTCAACTGACTTACCCTGCCAGTAACCCCACAAAGGGTCAAGACCGAATGCTTCATATTTTGCTGGCTCACAAACATGCGTGAGCCAATTATCGCACTCACGGTCAAGCCCGGCAAAATCTACCACATTTCCATCACCAATGAAACTATTTATATGCGGCCAGAAATCCCTGCTTTCCCAGTATTTTATAAACCCTTCTCTTCCCTGTTTGCACAGTCGCACAAGGGTCGTCCTCTCTCTTTCATCGCCTACGAAATTATCGATGTTAAAATCGGTAGTCCCCCTCCAGAAAATCCTCAGGCCAGTACGCAAATTCCATAACTCTGCGCCATCACGTGCCCAGGCCAATATCAGTGGACTGCCCAATAGTTTAGCTTGCGTTAGAATATCCTGCCAGCGATACCCGGATTCAAGAGAAACATTCACTAACGGTGAAATCACCCCGTCTGTCAATGATTCAAGTAGATGTGCCACGCTCCCGGTATGCTCCTCGAGAGCACCTTCTAATTCTCCTGGAGCAATACGTCTGAGCATATCAATATAGTCGGTCTCACCAAGTTTATGCACCAGTTCATTCCAGTTGTCTACACCCGCAAGATGCTCAAATCTTGCACGCGGAATTAACCTTGTCTCAAGTGCGCGTATCGCTCCAACCGCATGCGCAAACCTATTGTTTAGCCTGCCCTCTAACATCGTTAAACAACCTCCTCGCAACTTCATCTCCAAATTCGTCCCGCCAGCTCCTCATCAGCGCTTCCAGCGTACAGTTTACCTCTGTTGAACCACTGTGTAATACGAAACCGTAGTTAAAACTACCCCGGCTGTCACTCAATTTCAGTTTACCTGTCAATTGGTTATTGTTTAACCGTTCATTACACCCGGCGATAAACTTAGCGTCAAGGTATTTCTCTTTGCGCCCGACTACAACCGTTTCATCACCTGTCTCCACTGCGTTCAGCAAATATTTCCTCCAGAACTCGCAATACTGTTCCTGTGGAAGTCCCATAATATGCTGCTGCAAACTCTCAAATACCCGTGCAACCAATTCCTGTTTCTTTTTGAGAATCTCTTTTGCCGCTTCCAGTTCTGCCTGAGTCACAATCTGCTCTTTAATCCGTGCGCACTTTTGCTCTCCATCCTTCTGTATAATGCTTGCTTGTTTTTCTCCTTGTGCTTTGGCATCAGCAAGAATGGACGCTGCCTTGTTCTTGGCCTCATCCAGAATCTGCGCGACCGCAGATTGATTCGTCTTTTCTAATTCACTAAGTATATTCTCAAGAGACATTTTACAGTTTTATTCCATTGAGAAGGAAAATAGTAACAACCAGTCCGAGTACCGCGTACGTCTCTACCAGTGCAGCATAGATTACTGCCTTCATTGTATCGCCTGGCTTCTTCGCTGCTACCGCCACACCTGCTGCACAGACCTTACCCTGATGGATTCCACTCCACCAGCAACTAAGTCCAACTGGAAGACAGGCAGCAAGAATTTGTAGCCCCTGGATGGTTGATACGCTTGCAAGTTCTCCTCCGAGCAGCCCGATTTTCATCATCACAAGAAAAGCTGCAAGGAACCCATAAATACCCTGAGTCCCGGGGAGGGCTACAAGTATAACGAGTAGTCCAAATTTTTCTGGCTGTTCGGATAGAAGCCCATTTGCCGCCTGACCTGAATATCCAATCCCGATTGAAGAACCAATTTGCGCCAGTCCATACGCAAGAGCAGCTCCTGTTATTGCCCACAAAATTCCAGTCATAGAAAACTCCTTTCAGGGGGTTTAAATACCCTTATCCTGTTATTATGACATGCTCCTGTTCTTCCCGAAGCGGGGCAAAAGGTTGCCCTGTTCCCTCAAAAAATTTCGGGAAAAATTCTACGTACTGCAAGCGAGAAGTGTGAACATATCCACTCAGCATATTTATTGCCATATTAAAAACATGCCCAATGATAAGTACTATTGCCATCAGCAACCAGCCAATATATGGAATACCGACCGTCATTTTGCTTATACTATTCACAGCCATACCCATTATACCTGTCCCAAGACCAAGCGCAAACAACCGCGAATATGAGAGAATATCTTTCAGATAATCAATACCTCCATATAATCGATAGAGACCAAGCCCTATCCTGCCAAATGGATTTTTTATTGAGCGGCCCTGGACTATAACGACAGCAACAACACCACCGATTGCAAGCTGCTGACCTGGTAACCTCGTTGCTGGAATAATGAGCATTGCAACTCCGGCAAGAACAGCAAGCCACGGCAACTCGTCACAGAAAGCGGAAGACCACTGCGCTCGGGATATATGATGAATAAATTTCAACAAAACACCAAATATTACCTGAATGTAACCAAACACCAGAGAAACGTACAGGAAACTTGTTGGATTCTTTATCGGGTCCAGCATAATAAACTTATTAGTGACAACTGACAGGGCAGCAAAAGGTGAAAACGCGGTCAGCGCATCTCCAAAATATGTCCCTAACACTATACCAAACGCTATAGAACTTATCCCACCCCAGAAGAAAACGCGAAGAAAAGAAGCAAGCCCGCCACGCGGCTTGAAATGTCTCAATGCCCACCAGCATCCAAACGCAAGTATCAATCCATATCCTGCATCGCTCAAGCAACAACCAAAGAAAATAATAAAAAATGGAGTCAGGTATGGAGTCGGGTCTATACTTCCATATTTTGGCCATCCATACAGGGTGGTAACAAGTTCAAATGAGCGCGCAGGTGCCTTATTCTCAAATTTAACAGGTGGTTTCTCATCTATTCCCGGTGATTCTATCAATGCAACTACGTCGGGAAATTTTTTTTCAATTTCCTGCTTTGTCCAGTCCGAACGCTTACTTTCAATCCATCCTGCCAGCATGAATGCCTGTTTACTCTCCCCGATATGTTGCTTTATCCTTTCCCGGTTCGCAATCGTCCTGTAAAAATCAAGCGCAACCTGCATATTTCCAAACTCACTCAATAAACCTCTTGCTTTCTCAATTATCTCCAAACGTCTGGAAATAAGAGATGTTTTTTCTTCTTCCAGTGATTCGATGTATTCTGCCGGCGTCTGAGTGGTATCCGGTAAATCAACGGTTTCAAAAGCAGCTCCACGTAAAACTGGCATAATTTTTTGTGCTTCGGAACTAGAAAACCCGATAACGAGATGCTTGTGAGTCCGGGTCTGGCTGATTTCACTTATAGCGGCTTTGCCTGTCTCAATCGAGAGTTGCGCAACAAGTTCACTAAACTTTTTTCGCTCTACCGAACCCATAAGTATCCGGACTTTTTCCAGACGTGCAAGAGCATCGAACTTCACCTCTATATTTATGTATGGTCTGAACCTGGTTATTTCCTCGTCAATATCAGCAAGCCGGATGGATATATTATCCAGTTCTCTGGCATTTTCCACGGCATACTTAAACCATTCTTCAACAGGCAAACGCTTGACAAGCGACACAATCTGTTGCCGTGTGAAGCGTGGTACCTCAAGTGGCCGGACGCGGTTAAGTTCCCGCTTTCCCGCTACCTTTTTTAGGAATAAAATAATGGACTCAAGATGAGCAATTTCTTCCGTCGGTGGAATACCCAAGCCATTGTTAACATCACCAGTACCGAGCAATTTATTATAGTTCATTTCGGAAATCTGGACTGTGCCGAACTGCTGGAGGGCTTCAAGGACAGATGGTTCGCTCTTTCGCAAGCCCGCTACTATGATTTTCTGTATCTTTGCAAGTGCCATTATCCGGTAAGTATGCGTGATAGTAAATATTTCAGGACATTATCTTGTTTATGTTTTGCCAGTGAATCCAGGCGTTCTGTCTCGTGTCTGGCTTCTGCAATAATTTTAGATGACTGGGTGCGTGCTTCCGTTTCCGCGCGTTTTTCTAACTCGGCACACTTGCGGTGAGCGGCTTCCGCCATATCCGGGATAGTTTTACTCGCTTGCTCCCGGGCTTCTTTGACCATCATACGGGCACGCTCGTTAGCACTCTCTATGCTCGCATGACCATCTTGCTCTCTGGCTATAATCTGCTTTAATAGTTCTGTTGCCATTAAAAATTACGCAAGGGGACTGATGACTTTAGTCGTCAGGGGAATTGCCCTCCTCCTTTTAAGAAAACTCAACTTGACTTGATGTTAGAAAAGATCTTGAGTCTCTTCTCAGACAAAAAGCAAAAGAGATTGATATCACGATTGAAGCTCTCGAGATTATGGCTGACCACGTTCATATTTTTGTATCTTGTAAACCAACATTACCAATTCATTACATTGTTCAGCAATTCAAAGGTTTTACATCACACTACCTCAGGGGTAAATATGAACACCTGAGAAGAAAACTCCCGACTTTGTGGTCTCGCAGTTATTATGTAGGAACAATAGGTTGTGTCAGTGATACTGTAGTCAGGAACTATATTGCCAACCAGAAAGGTAAATAGATGAGTGAAGTTTTCAAATATAGACTTTATCCTACTAAAAAACAGATTGATATGTTGGCTGAACAACTTGATGGACACCGCTACCTTTACAATCAAGCACTTGCTCAAAGGAAAGACGCCTATGAAAAGACAGGCAAAGAAGTTGGTATTGATGTAGGACTCCAAAGCTTTATTGCTACCAGTGATGGCAATCAAATTGAGAATCCTAGATATTTTAGGAAAGCAGAGAGACAACTTGCTAAAGCTCAAAAAAGATTGTCTCGCAGAAAGAGAGGTTCCAACCGTAGAAGAAAGGCACGGATCCTTGTTGCAAAAAAACATGAAAGAATTGCTAACCAAAGATTGGATTTTTGCCACAAAGTTGCTCACTTTTTTGTCCAGAATTACGATGGCTTTGCAGTAGCAGCACTTAACATTAAGGGAATGGTTAAGAATAAATATCTCTCTAAAAGCATCTCCGATGCTTCGTGGGGAATATTCCTTAATATACTCAAAGGCAAGGCTGAAAGTGCTGGCCGATGGTATAAGGAGGTATCCCCCCAGGGCACATCGCAAATGTGTTCTAACTGTGGAAAAATCGTTAACAAATCTCTTGCGGTTAGAATACATAATTGTCCTTTTTGCGGGCTGTCTCTTGACAGAGACGTAAATGCAGCCCTGAATATCCTTAAATTGGCTCGGACGGAGCCTTCGGCCCTGGCCACGACGCCTGTGGTGTCACCGAGAAACTGACTGCTTCAATCTGTCAGAGTCGTCACTTTGTAACAATTATAGCAATCGCAGAACTATTGTCAATAAACTGCTGCCTTCTGTTTGTGTCAAGAACTTGTTGGGGCTTTCACCATAAAAGTCATTTTCAAGGAAC
>CAZUQH010000032.1:0-17885 GCA_964622465.1 uncultured bacterium
ATAGATTGGCTGCCGGGGAAGGAGTCGAACCCTCATCGGTGGAACCAGAATCCACTGGCTTGCCATTAGCCGACCCGGCAATTTGTTTAACAAAAGTTTCTTAGTGAGTGATTGGCTTTTCTGGCTCGGATTTCTTCGATGCCTCGTCGGAATAGTTCATTTTGAGGTCCGCAATTCCGTGCTCCAGCGCTTGCAGTTCGTCGGGTCCGAGATTACCGGATGTTTTTTCGCGCAGCATTTCCAGCATATCTATAGTTAACTGGCACTCGTTCAGGTTCTTTTCAACACGTCCCGTGATAGGATTCGAAACCTTGCCGAGCTGCTGTAAGCCGGCCTGGACCAGGGACATAACCAGACTATAGAAATACGGATTCAATTCTTGCTTGTTTTCTTCCTTTTTTTCTTCAGTCATTTGACGTTCCCTCCAACATTGATATGGTCCTCTTTATCCGGCGAACGGATTCTTCGCTGCCAAGAAATTCCAGCATTTGGAATAAACTCGGTCCTTCTGTCCTTCCAGAAACAGCTGCACGGATTGGATGAAAGACCGAAGAAGTAGAGGCCTGCTTATCGCCGGCATATTTACGTATACTTTCTTCCAATGGCTGAGTGCTGAAATTTTTCTGGTTTTTAAGTATCTCTACGATTTCGTAAAGGAGAGCCACCGCTCCCTGCTTCCCGAGAATCTTCAGCGCTTTGTCCGTCCGGTCAAAGTTTTCCTGAAATAAAAAGTCAATCCGGCCAGGAATATCCGAGAGTAGTTTCACCTTGTCATGCTCAAGCGAGATTGCTTGTTCAATGCGTTCTGCCGGCGCGGAAGCAAGAGCCGTGTCTTTCAGCCATGGCTTTGCGCGGCTGGCAAGTTCTCCTGGCGATAGCCGCCGCATCCAGATACCATTTAACCAGATAAATTTATTCGAGTCAAACACAGACGATGACTTGCTGCAAGCACCAATAGTAAACTTTTCAATCAGTTGCTCAGGTGTGAAAATTTGTTCACTTTCAGGAGTTCCCCACCCGAGCAGCGCAATGTAGTTTAACATTGCCTCTTTCAGATAGCCCTGCTCGCGATACCAGAGAACGGACGTTGCGCCGTGACGTTTGCTCAGGCGATGCCCGTCAGGACCAAGTATCAGTCCAAGATGTGCGAATTGCGGTGGCGTGAAACCGAGCGCCCTGTAAACCAGCAGTTGTCTGGGCGTGTTTGAGATGTGGTCTTCACCTCTTATGACTTGAGTTATACCCATTGCATTATCATCAACTACAACTGCAAAGTTATACGTCGGCGTGCCGTCTGCCTTAAGTATCACAAAATCATCCAGCAACTCATTGGCAAAACTTATCTCTCCTCTTATAAGGTCATCGAAGACCGTAGTCCCTTCTTTTGGTGAACGGAACCTCAATACTTTCGGTATGCCTGATTTCTCTTTTGCTTCTCGTTGTCCGTCCGTCAAATCCCTGCAGGTGCCGGGATATTTCGGCGGTTTTCCTTCGGCACGGGCGCGTTGGCGTTCTTGTTCCAGTTGTTCAGGGGTGCAGTAACACCAGTATGCATTTTTAGAATCAAGCAACTTGTGTGCTGCTTTCCGGTATTCCTCCGTCCGTTTGCTCTGGAATACAGGTTCTTCGTCCGCGTTCATTCCAAGCCATTCAAGGCCCTCAAAGATGCTTTTCAGGAATTCCGTAGATGAACGAGCGACGTCCGTGTCTTCTATGCGCAAAAGGAATTTGCCGCCACTATGCCTCGCATACAGCCAATTAAAGAGTGCAGTCCTCAATCCACCAAGGTGTAATTCCCCTGTTGGAGATGGTGCGAACCTGGTTCTTGTTTCAGGCATCGTTAGTAAATCACCTTGTTCAGCGGGTATTCAATAATTCCGCTTGCACCTTTTTCTTTCAGGCGAGGTATCAGTTTTCTGACATCTTCCTTTTGAACGACGACTTCCATTGCTATCCAATTCGGGTCACTCAGCGTTGAGATTGTCGGTTTCTTCAAGCCAGGCACGAGTGACGCAATGTCTTTGATGGCTTTGCACGGTACGTTCATCTTCAAGCCGACCAGTGACTGTGCTTGCAGCGCCCCTTTCAGAAGCAGATATATATTCTCGATTTTCTTTCGTTTTGTTGGCGAGCGCCATGAAACAGGATTAGCGATCAACCGTGTCGTAGATGTCATTATTTCGTCAATGACTCTCAGGTTGTGTGCCCTGAGCGAAGAGCCCGTTTCGGTTAACTCAACGATTGCGTCGCACAGTGTCGGTGCCTTAATTTCCGTAGCACCCCAGGAGAATTCAACCTCGGCATTGATTTTTCTTTGTTTCAACCAGTTTTTTGTCACGTTTACAAGTTCGGTTGCGATTCGTTTCCCCTCGAGGTCTTTTGCAGAACGGATGCGGGAATTCTCAGGCGCAGCGAGCACCCAGCGTACGGAACGATAACTTGACTTTGCATACACAAGTTCACCAACTTCTTTTACCTTTGCAGACGTTTCTTTTATCCAGTCGTATCCAGTAATGCCCATATCAAAAATTCCCTCGCTTACGTAGCGCGGTATTTCCTGACTACGAACAAGCATTATTTCCAGTTCAGCATCGTTTGTAGTCGGTGTGTATGAGCGTTCAGGAAGATAGATTTCCCATCCAGCTCGTACAAACAGATCCATAGTTGCCTGCTGTAAGCTCCCTTTTGGTAAAGCGATTTTTAGTTTTTGCATGATTACCTCCAGTATTTTATTCAGGGAATATCGCGAAGCATAGTTAGAGCGTCTTCGTCGTTATCTCCATAGTATTTGCGGTGAATAGCACCACGGCTAAAGCCGCATTTTTCGTATAGACGAATCGCCGGGTCATTTGAAACACGGACTTCCAGTACCGCCCTGGTTGCACCCAGGGGTTTAGCTTGCTCAAGCATCCTGGTAACCAGCATGCTTCCAAGCCCCTTGCGGCGTTTTTCCTGGCATATTGCGAGCGTAACTATGTGCGCTTCCTGCTCTCCAAGCCAGAATCCGCAGTATCCAATGATTTTCTTATGCTCTTCAAGCACGTAGAAGTGGGCGAACGGAAGTTTCAACTCGCCCATGAAAAGTTGCAGTTCCCATGGTGTTGAGAAACTCTGTTTTTCTATCTCTTGAATCTGGGGTAAATCTTGGGATGTCATTTTCCTGAGCACCAGCCCCTCAGACGATGATATAGATGTTGCTTGTTCAGCTTGTTCACGTTTCTCTTCAGCATCTGACCGCCTGATGTATAAAGGCATTGTATCTTTATAACTTTGTGTTTCGCCTGCTATGAGTTTGTCAAGCGCGATTTTTGCGATAGACCTTGCACGTGCACGGTTCAATGCTGGTAATGCGAATGTTGCCAGGTCACCAAGTTGTTCCATAATAAGGTCGTGATATTTTTGTGCACCGTCGCCAACAAAATATACTGCGCGATTTTTCGCTTTCAGCTCCACTAGCCAGTCATGAATATCAGCAAGATGGTAATCCATCAGGCGTTCACGATGATGAAAAAGAGTAGTATATACTGCATTGCGTAACGCATCAATCATCGGGCATCCAAGGTCATCAGATTCGCGCTCACTCCATATCAGTCCATCAAGAGTCGGGATGCCAATAACGGGTTTTCCGAGGCACTGTCCAAGCGTGCGTGCAGTCGTTACGCCGACCCTGATACCGGTGAAGGAGCCAGGTCCTATGCTTACAGCAAATGCATCTATTTCTTGGAGGGTCGTATTATCCTTAAGCAGGACTTTCATTATGAGCTCGGGCAATAGCTCTGTGTGCGCGAGTATTACGTCAGGTGCGATTTCTATATCAGTGCCTTTGTCGTCTATTAGAGCAACAGAAGTAACCCTGGTAGCAGTCTCAATTGCCAGAACTTTCACTTGTTTCCGTATCGTTTCCTGTTACACGTTTAACTACAATTTCTCTCTCGTTCTCATTCAGTATAGAAAGGTAGATTTCTATTCTCTCGGGTGGCCAGAGTGACCTTACTTTTTCTGCCCATTCTATTACGACCACACCATTGCCGGAATAGAGATAATCAGTAATACCGATGTCTTCTATATCCTTGAGCCGTGATAGACGCCAGAGGTCAAAGTGATATAATTCTAGCCGGCCATAATAAATTGATAATAATTTAAAGGCAGGGCTGGTTATCTGTTGTTTGATGCCGAGACCGCTTGCGATACCCTGTATAAGCGTAGTTTTGCCACTACCGAGCTCCCCTGTCAAGAGCAAAACGTCAGCTGCTTTTAGAGTTGCTGCTAAACGCTCGCCAAACCCGAACGTTTCCTCCGGCGATTTTGTCACTGTCTTCAGCTCTTCCAATGGTTCCACCCCATAGATGATATGACCGTCTGTCGTCCATCCTGCCTGATGAGAGTTGGTTGTAAAGGACGTGGGACAATTGTGCCAATCCGTCTCATCCGCGTACCTGTTATTCGTCGTCCAGCAGCTGAAATAGCTGTTCGTACCCCTGTGCGACTTGTGAATACTAAACCGTAGTCCTCTCCGCCGGCAAGCATAAATTGCAGGGGGTTATGCCCTGACCGTTTACACCACCCTGCAAGCGATAGGGATGGCGTAAGTAGCTCTGCTTTCAGCTTTGCGCCAACATTGCTTTCCTGACATATTGCAGACACACCGGCAGCAAGGCCGTCGCTGGTATCAATCATCGCGGTGGCCAGCTTGTGGCTTGCGAGTAGCGCCCCTAGTTTAAGTTGCGGCTTTGGCTCCAGGAATGCACGTACCAGCTTTCGTTCTTCAGCGGGCATACCGGAGATGTGTTTTCTCTTTCGCGCGCTTTTGCAACAGGAGAATCGGCTGGTCAATATTTTTAGACCTGCAGATGCATCTCCAGGCGCACCTGCTACCCATATGTCATTGCCAGCTTGCGCTCCATCTCTCATTACGGACCCGCTTACGTTCGCCTCGCCGAGCACCGTTATTGTTACTACGCGCTCCCTTGAACTAACGGTGTCTCCCCCAACTATTGCAAGTGAATATTCTTTGGTTGCTCTCAGAATGCCATTGTATAATTGCCTGATTTCTGAAAATTTCGCGTTTGGGGGCCAGCAGATTGTTACAAGTAACCACAGCGGCTCTCCACCCATTGCGGCGATGTCACTTAACGCACCCAGGACTGCCCTGTAACCAACCTGTGCAAAATTCATTATATTTAGCCGGAAATGAACGTTCTCTACGAAGGTGTCCGTTGTCAGGAGTAGTTTTTTTCTGGCTTTCCGCCATCCTCTGCCAAGTTCAATGACCGCACAATCGTCGCCAATTCCGGTCAGAACGCGGCAACCAATGGACTTATTGTTTCCGATACCCCCGGTGTACTTGCGGATGAAATCAATAACGCGCAGTTCTCCCAGCTGAGACAAGCGTTTTTCCAAAGAACACGATGAATTTGAAACGCTACGTTTTATAACCATAAAAAAGCGGGGAATTCTCGCTGATTATAGCAAAAATTCCCCGCCACTTCAATAACAAAAGTTACGAGTTCGTTATTTCTGTTATGGTTTTTCTTCGCTGCTTTCCGGCGCAGGTGTCTCTTCTTTCTTCTCTGCCATTTCTGCTTTCTTTGCTTCCTTGGCTTCTTTCACGCTTGATGCACCTGCAATAACGGCTACAACTCCACCTAATACTGCAAGAATGGGAATCGCGCCCTTTAAAACAAGGAGAAAATCAAACCACCAGC
The DNA here is from genome assembly GCA_964622465.1 of uncultured bacterium. Taxonomy (GTDB): domain Bacteria; phylum CG03; class CAZUQH01; order CAZUQH01; family CAZUQH01; genus CAZUQH01. Next base: position 5,706 of record CAZUQH010000032.1, read on the forward strand.
CAATCAATCCCCAGATACCTAGTGCTACTGCTACGATACCACCGATGATACTCCACATTTTTACACCTCCACATTTTTCATTTACGGGGTATGTACCCCCTGGTGTGTTCTATGAACACAAACCTATAAACTATTCTACAAAACTATGCTGATTTGTCAAGACCTTGTAAATTGCCAGCGGAATCGAATCCACTATTTCTGTTGGAAGTATTGAATATTCACCTGAAATGCCAGTAGAGCGTACGAGTAAGTCCCCTGCAAGTCCGTGAACGTGGACGCCTGCAAGTGCGCTCTCAAGTGGTGTCCTGCCCTGAGCCATTAGTCCTGCGATGATTCCGGCAAGCACGTCTCCACTGCCGCCTTTTGCAAGTGCAGGCCCGCCGGTAGGGTTTATCCAGAGTTTGTCGCCGTTGCTCACGGAAGTTCTGTAACCCTTTAACACGCAGACGAGTTTGTTTGCTTTCGCGAGACGCTTGCAGGCACGATATCGGTTTTCAAACGTTTCGTTGAGTCGCGTGCCAGTGAGTCGTGAAAATTCTCCCGGATGAGGTGTGATGACAAGGGGAGCAGCAACACGGGAAAATATTTTTGACTCCCATTTATCATTGCGGCATTCACCACTCAACACATTTAGTGCATCAGCATCAAGAAGAGCCGGTATTTCTATTTCTTCAACCAGCCGCCTTACGAAATCCCTGACCGGCTTTGTATGTCCAAGCCCCGGTCCAACAAGCGCTGCGGTTATTCCTCTGGTATGAATAAAGTCTCTTATCTGAAGCCATGCGCTTGGTGAAATCGTTCCATCGGAGGTTCCTATAACAGGGAGTGTCATTGCTTCAGTGAGTTTTACCTCCATTATTTGGTTCAGTTCTTCTGGTATTGCGAGCGTAACTAGTCCTGTGCCGATTCTTAACGCTGCAGTGCATGCCATGGACGCTGCACCCGTCATACCGCGCGAACCAGCAATTACCAGAAGATGCCCGAATTGGTTCTTGTGTGCATCTCGTTTACGAGGAGGGAAGACCTGAACAATATCACGTGGAGTGATGAGTTCAAAATCAACGGGAGTGGTTGGCTCCAGTATTCCTATGTCAACTACGTAAATGGAGCCACAGAATCTGGCGCCGGGTCCAGCCACCTGGCCACGCTTCGGGAGAGCCATGGTAATTGTTACGTCTGCTTGTACCGTATGTTGCGCTGTTTCTCCAGTTGTCGCGTTGACTCCGGATGGAATATCGCATGCAACCTTAAAGCATCTGGAAGAATTAACTATATCTACCAGCCAGATTAATTCTTCCGGCATCTCACCTTTAAAACCGGTACCGAAAAGACAATCTACAATTATATCAGCAGATGATATTTCACGGAGGACATACTCTTGTGAAGATTGCGTCATGTCAACCACCGTAGCCATATCTGATTGTAACCGGCCAAGATTTGTAGTTGCTGATTCAGACATATTTTTAGAGTATGCAAGCATTACGTGTGGATGATTACCTGCCTCGGCGAGATAGCGCGCAAGCACCAGTCCGTCACCGGCATTATTGCCTTTACCGCAAACTATCACTATCTTCAGGTTTGTGAGATTTGGAATTATATCTTTCAGACAGAGAAACATTCCATAGCCCGCGCGCTCCATTAGTTCTAACCCGTTTGTTCCATTATTGATTACATTATTATCAAGCTCTCTCATAAGTTCAGCTGATATAATTTTCATTTGCTTTCCCCATCAGTCCATATCGCCTGTGCCACTGCGTAATCTTTGCTATGCGCGAGTGTAACCAGAAAATGACCGGGAATATGGTTTCCGGTAATATTTACCTCGGGACGGCCACTCTCAAGGTTAGTGACCTCTATGTTTTTTATGCTCACGCCGCGTGAATCAAGCGATTTCCAGACCGCTTCCTTTGCTGCAAACCGCGCTGCGTAATGTTGAGCCGGATTTATCTGTCCCTCACAGTATTGTATTTCTTTCTTAGTGAATATCCGTTCACGGAATTTCCTGCCTCCGGACAAGAACTGTTTCACCCGGCGGACTTCAACTATGTCAATCCCTATACCCCTGATGTTCATTCTACTGTTACGCTCTTCGCAAGGTTTCGTGGTTGGTCTATTTCGCATCCACGTAAACGTGCAATGTGGTAGGCAAGTAACTGTAATGGAACCACATTTACTATAGGAGATAAAAATTCTTCCACAGAAGGGACCGGGATAAGCATATCGGTGAGATGTGCAACATTTTTATCATCCTTTGATGCAAGTGCAATTACAATACCTTTTCTTGCCTTTACTTCCTCAATGTTTGATATGACCTTTTCCTGCACTTTGCCTTGAGTTGCAATTGCCAGCACCGGCATATCCTTATCTATGAGTGCTATTGGTCCGTGCTTCATTTCCCCGGCTGGATAACCTTCTGCATGAATATATGAGATTTCTTTGAGTTTAAGTGCGCCCTCTAATGCAATTGGGTAATTTATATTGCGGCCTAAATAGAGAAAATGGTCTTTTTGGTAGAATCTACGTGCGCACATAATAATTTCTTTGTCATTTGATAGGACTTCCTCAATTATTGTCGGAACTCGCAATAGTTCTTTAAGGACCTTACTTGCATCCTTGCGTAACAGTGTTTTTTTGCGGCGCCCAAGCAGGACCGCGAGAAGGACCAATGCTGTGAGCTGTGCAGTGAATGTTTTGGTAGATGCAACCCCTATTTCTGGTCCTGCGTGTGTATATACCACGCTGTCCGAGTCTCGTGCCAGCGACGAACCAACCACATTGCATATTGCAATGGTATGCGCGTGCCGTGAGCGTGCTGCACGGAGAGCTGCAAGAGTATCTGCTGTCTCGCCTGATTGGGATATGAATACTGCGATAGAATTTGAACCAATTACCGGTGTTCGGTAACGGAATTCAGAACCAATATCTACCTCGCACGGAATACCTGCCCAGTCCTCAATGAGAAACTTGCCGATTAATGCGGCATGATAAGAAGTGCCACATGCAATGATATAGATACGGTCAATCTGTTCTATTGAATGAGTTGTGAGACCAACTTCGGATAGCGACACCTCTCCATTAATAGATGATATGCGTCCACGAAAAGTATCCGTTATTACCCGTGGCTGTTCGTTAATTTCCTTCAACATAAAATGTTTAAATCCGCCTTTCTCTGCTGCTTCAGAATCCCAGGTAATTCTCGTAACAGAACGTTTAACTTCTGCTCCGTTAGAATCTTTTATTTTTACTCCGTTCCTTGTGATAGTTACAACTTCGCCATCTTCGACAAACAGCGCCTCTCTTGTGTAACGGAGAAAAGCAGGTATATCCGAAGCCAGGAAATACTGGCCGTTTCCAAGTCCGATTACAAGAGGACAGTACTGCCTTGCTCCAACAATGGTGTCAGGACTGTCAGCAGAAATCACAGCGATTGCATAGGAACCGCGGAGATGCTTTACAGCTCGTGTTACTGCATCTGTCAGGTCACCTTCAAAGTACTTCTCTACGAGGTGAGCAATTACCTCAGTATCCGTTTCCGAACGGAAACGGTGTCCTTCCTTTTTCAATTGCTGTTTCAGCGAGAGATAATTTTCAATTATACCGTTGTGTACTACAACTAACCGTCCCTTGCAATCAGTATGTGGATGCGCATTTTCTTCGGATGGTTGACCGTGTGTTGCCCAACGGCTGTGGCCAAGTCCTACTGTACCTTGAAGATGAAGAGGAACAACGATTCTTTCAAGGTCAGAGATTTTGCCGCGGACACGATAGAGTGCAAGGTGCCCATCGTGTATTATCGCAAGACCTGCTGAGTCATAGCCGCGATATTCCAGATGTTTCAAGCCGTCTATAAGGATTGGAGTCGCCATTTTATTACCGATATATCCAATTATACCACACATGAAACTATCATAATCCTCTAGTGAATTTTACCATGAAATGAATCATAATTCCAGGTTCCACCACCGGGTCTGGCCGGTATTGCAGCAAGTAGCCCATCACTGATTAATTCCTTCAGGTCAGAAGGGTATGCGCCGTGATTTTTGTGGGACCGCTTGAGCGCATTCTTCAGGATTTCTTTGTGCAGGATGTAAAAAATGCGGTTAGCCCGGTTCTGACGGCGTGCGTGGACAGCTATAGCAGCAGGAGACGGTGCATTTCTTAGGCCATGTGCATAACGGCGTCCAATAACTGCCATAACCACAAAAATGCCAGCTACAAGAACGATAATAGTAATTATTTGATTCATGAAATTTTTCTTTTTGAAGACCGCGGTCTGCGTCTGGAGGGTAACAATGCGCCGGCCTTTTTCATTTGAGCGACTGCATCTTTCATCCCGAGGATAACAGCTTTCCCTACGATAGAGTGCCCGATATTGAGGTCTTCAATTTCAGGAATCCGCGCTATTGCTTGCACGTTCTGATAGTGAAGGCCATGACCAGCATTCACCCTGAGACCTAATGAGCTGGCGAGGCGTACTGCCTGTATGATACGTAAGAGCTCACGACGCTGTGTTGCCTGGTTACGAGCGTTTACATACTTTCCTGTATGAAGTTCTACGTAATTGGCTCCGACGTCATGGGACGCACGGAGCTGTCGTTTATCCGGCTCTATAAAAAGACTCACTGCTATATGGCGTGCTTTGAAACGCGGGATTATTTTTTTCAGGCGTTCCCTGTATCTGAACACGTCAAGCCCACCTTCAGTGGTGAGTTCCTGCCTGCGTTCCGGGACGATACACACGCTCTCCGGCTTTAACCGCAGTGCAGTTTCAACGATATCTTGTGCGAGTGCCATCTCCAGATTTATACCTATCTTCAATTCGCGTTTTAACTTCCACAGATCGCGCTCTTTGATGTGACGGCGGTCTTCGCGAAGATGGACTGTTATAACATCTGCTCCAGCCGCCTCGGCTTCCAGAGCAGCAGTTACAGGGTCAGGGTATGTAGTGTGCCGTGCCTCGCGCAAGGTTGCAACGTGGTCAACGTTCACGCCAAGACGGCGTACAGCAGCAAGTGAACTATTTTTGTGAATCATTTTTTTCGTCATCGTCACTTTTTATGTCTGGTAACTTATGAAAATCATAGGATTTACCATCAAACAGGCAAACCTGATTTCTACCCATTTTCTTTGCGTGTTTCATTGCCTGTATTGATTTTGCAACCAGTTCTTCCTTATTCACAGCGTCATCCGGATATGTGACCTGACCGATGCTTACCGTAAGTTTTCCGCCTGGAAAAACGTCTTCCTGTGGGAATTTTGTATTCATAACCGTATATCTCAGACGCCTCGTCAATGACGAAGTATCCGATTTTCCGGTTTCAGGCAATAAGAGTATAAATTCCTCGCCACCATAGCGAAAGACATAATCGATTTTTCTGGTTACTTGCTGGCATACCTGTGCCATACGTTTAAGAATATGGTCTCCTGCAAGATAGCCATACGTGTCATTGTACACGTGAAAGTTATCTATGTCGGTTAGTACAAGAGAGAAAGGTCTCCGGAAATGTTCAGCACGGTCCACTTCCCTTGAGAGAACCTCATGGAAGTAGCGTGGGTTATATGCTCCGGTCAGAGCGTCAATAATGTTTGGTATTTCTTTTTCTTCCCGCTGTGCTCGTTGCACACGGCGAAGGACGACTTCCATTTCCGCCCCGTTGAATGGTTTAGATACGTACTCATACTTACCCTCGTTTAGCGAGTCGAGAGCAGACTCTACCGACTTGTGTGAGCTGACGGCAATTACCGTTATATCTGATTTCACTTCTTTGACTTTTCGCATAACTTCCAGTCCGCTCGGTTTACCTGCATCCGAAATGAGCACTTCCAGGTCGGTCTTGTGTGCACGTTCAATTGCCTCCTCCTCGGAAGATACAGCCCAGACCGAATGGCCTGCGCCACTCAGGTAATCACGCAGCATATTCCTCGTATCTTCATCCGGTTCTACAATAAGAATATTCATACCGATTGTCTCCTCCTCATCACTTTCCGAGGTAATGCACGAAATACCAGAGTATAATTGCAAGCCCCAGAGATATTAGTTTTAACACAATATGCTCTTTAAGTTTTTTCCACATAAGTGCGTTCTTCTATTTTTTGTTTTTGTACTTCGACAAGATGTTGCTCTATTTGTTCTATGGTCAGGTCACGCTCGAGGCGTCCCTGCTGCGCTATGGATAAAGTACCAGTTTCTTCCGAAAGGACAATTGCCCAGGCGTCGCTGACGTTTGTAATTCCGATTGCAGCACGATGCCGTGTTCCGAGGATTCGCGCAAGCCCCGGGTCATGGGATAGCGGCAGTATGCAGCCAGCGGCGGCCACCCTGCCGCCCGATACAACGGCCGCTCCATCATGGAGCGGTGCACGTGACATAAACAGTGCGCTCAATAAGTCAGCAGTTACCTCGGCATCGATTCGAACCCCTGTTTCCATGTAATTCCTCAGTGACATACTTTGTTCAAAAACAATTATTGCGCCATAACCCTTTTTTTGCAGCCAGGTAAGTGCTTCTATAATTTCACGGATATTTGAATAACTATCCCTCAATAATATCTTTGTAAAGTGGCTACCTGTTAGGCGTGACAGAATTATCCTTAATTCCGGCTGGAACGTTATTAACAATGCAAGTACTATGAGAATCCAGAAACGCTGGAGTATCCAGAAGATTGTCTCAAAGTGAAGCAGGTATGAAATTGCAATTGCGAGGCCAAGGCCGACCAGAGCATAAACGAGCTGTATTGCTCGTGTGCCGCGTACCGCAAGGATAGAATAGTAAATTGCCGATGCAAGGAGCAGGATTTCAACAATATGTACAACGTAATTTTGCCAGATTGAGACGATTAATTCAGTCATCTTTCACCAGTTGGAATTGTGCAACCGTGTCGACTACTTTCCTGGTTTCTTTAACGTCGTGGACACGTAGAATACTTACTCCCTGCTCAATACACCACGCAGCAACTGCAAGAGAGCCCTCCAGCCGTTCTTCCGGGGGCCATCCAAAAAGATGTCCGAACATTGACTTGCGAGACGCGCCTACAAGAACATGCACTCCCAGTGTCGTGAATTCACTGATGTGCCGTAGAATTTTGACGTTATGCTCCGGCGTCTTACCAAAACCGATCCCGGGGTCTATTACGATATGGCCTTTGTCAATTCCTGAATTGACTGCAAAGTGGATGCGCTCGCGCAGAAAATCAAGTATATCTACGACCACGTCATCGTAGCGGGGATTTTTCTGCATATTTTGTGGTTCACCCTGCATATGCATAAGGCAAACAGCAGCTCCATAGTCCTTAACTACAGAACACATCTCAGGGTCAGAACGAAGTGCCGAAATATCATTTACGAACTTTGCGCCTGCCGTAAGTGCCTCCTTCGCAACCGCTGCTTTATAGGTGTCTATAGAAATTGGCGTTGGACAATTTCTAACCAGTTTTTGTATCACTGGAAGAACTCTTTTAAGTTCTTCTTTGGGTGCGACTGGCTGTGCGCCAGGTCTTGACGATTCGCCGCCGACGTCTATGATATCCGCGCCTTCTTCTGCGAGTTTGAGTCCATGCTCCACGGCGCTTTCTGAATCTGAATACCTGCCGCCGTCATAGAAGGAATCAGGAGTGACGTTCAGTACGCCCATAATAATAGGACGGTCTAAAGAAATAGCCGTATCGGTCATCTGTAGTTTGGCAGGGAGCTGGTGGTCCGTGCCGGATAACATCTTTTCGAGTTCCTGACCGACTTCCTGCAATCCGAATGGCTGGAGCTTCAATTTTCCAGACGCGTATCTTATCTGGCTTGGTGTACCGAATAGCAATGCTTTGCAATGACCGTTTGATTCCATGTAAAATACGTCCCGTGGGAGCGCAGCATCTGCTCCAGCTCCAAGCGCTTCCTGTTTCAGAATCTGCGCCTGCCGTGGCGTAAGGTTCTCTACTACGTAAGTAAGAGTATATGCCTTGTCGAGCATTATCTCGGTGCCATGACTGTCTACTCCAAGATGCATCATCGCACGACGGATTTCTTCTCTATTCTGAAACCGGATTTGGTGTACCTGCATTATCCGTTTATCTATGCCCAATTAGTGTCAAAGCTTCACTGCGAGTACGCGCATCACTTAAGAATATCCCGCGCATCGCAGACGTAGTTATCCTGCTACCTGGTTTTTTTACACCGCGGATAGTCATACACAGATGCTCGGCTTCGACTATTACGAGAACCCCAAGTGGTTTTAGCGCCTTCATTATCGAATCGGCTATCTGTTTTGTAAGGCGTTCCTGCATCTGCAAACGATGTGCAAACCCATCTGCAAGACGCCCGAGCTTCGATACGCCAACGACGTTCCCATTACGTGGGATATATGCAATATGGATTTTACCAAAGAATGGAAGTAGATGATGCTCGCATATTGAATAGAATGGAATGTCACGCACCAGGACCATTTCTTCATATTTTTCCGTTTCATGGAAGACCTTAAGGTATTCTTGTAGATGCGAACCGTAGCCATTGAGGAGCTCATCAAGCATGCGTGCAACGCGCTCGGGGGTTTTCCTTATTCCTTCGCGGTTTATATCTTCGCCTATCGCTTCCAGTATCTGGCTCACTGCCTGTTCAATCTTTTTTTGCTTGTCTGTTTTCGCCTTCTTCAAGTTTCTTTTCTCCTTTTTGACACTGCGCTTCATCGCTCTTCCGGGCTTTTACCAGTGGCTCTATCCCGAGCGTTTCTTTGATAATAACGTCCACTTCATCGCCATCAAGATTTTCTTTCTCAAGCAAAGCGGCAGCTATTTCATCAAGAGCTGGCTGGCGCTCTTTGAGAATTCCAGTCGCTTTATGATGTGCAGATTCTATAATAGTCATTACTTCTTCATCGATAGTTTGTTGTGTCTTTTCGCTGTACTGCTTTTCTCTGAGGAAGTCCCGCCCAAGGAATATCTCTTGTTCGTCTTTCTTAAGTGAAATTGGCCCTATTTTCTTGCTCATGCCATATTGAGAAACAATCTTGTACGCAATATCAGTTGCTTGCTCCAGATCGTTCTGAGCGCCCGTAGTTACCTGATTGAACGTAAGTTCCTCTGCCGTTCTACCACCAAGCAGAACGGTAATCTTTGTAACAATTTCATCATAAGAAACCAGATATCTATCTTCAGTTGGTAGTTGTAATGTGTAGCCGAGCGCAGGGCCACGTGGAATAATGGATACTTTGTGTATCGGGTCTGACCCTGGCATGAATTTTGCAACGAGCGTATGCCCTGCTTCGTGAAATGCGATAATCTTTTTTTCGTGTTCTGAGATTACGCGGCTTTTCCTTTGAGGTCCGGCGAGTACACGGTCTATTGCCTCTTCGAAATCCTCCATTTCGACCATATCTTTGTTTCGACGCGCAGCAAGGAGTGCCGCTTCGTTTGCGAGATTTGCAATGTCACTTCCAACAAATCCTGGAGTTCTACGTGCCAGCACGTTCAAGTTTACCTCTGGCGCCATTTTTATTTTTCTGGTGTGGACACTAAGTATTTCCTCACGCCCTTTCACGTCCGGCACAGGCACTGCAATGTGACGGTCAAATCTTCCTGGCCTGAGGAGTGCAGGGTCAAGTACGTCGGGCCGGTTGGTAGCAGCTATAAGTATCGTTCCTTCGGTGGTGTCGAAGCCGTCCATTTCTATCAAAAGCTGGTTCAGTGTCTGCTCGCGTTCATCATGGCCGCCACCAATACCTGAGAATCTGTGTCTGCCAACTGCATCAAGTTCATCAATGAATATCACTGCAGGCGAACTTTTCCTCGCCTTCTCGAAGAGGTCACGAATGCGTGAGGCCCCGACACCTACGAACATTTCAACGAACTCTGGGCCAGACGCAGAGAAAAATGGAACGCCTGCTTCTCCTGCGACTGCCTTAGCAAGCATCGTCTTGCCCGTACCAGGCAGACCATAAAGCAGAACGCCTTTCGGAATCTTGCCGCCAAGGCGCTGGAATTTCTTTGGATTTTTCAAGAACTCAATAATTTCTTGTAATTCTTCTTTTGCCTCATCAAGACCAGCGACGTCATCAAAGCCGATTTTTATTTTATCCTTGGTGATGATCTGTGTGCGGCTTCGTCCGAATGTCATCGCCTGCTGACCACCTGCGCGCATCTGGCGTGCGATAAGAATCCATATCACAATGAATAGCAGTATCGGGCCAAAGTTCAATAGAATTGAGGCAAAAACGTGTTTCTCAACTTTCCCGTGGAAAGCAACGTTGTGCTCTTCAAGTTCTTCAACAAGATTAGGGTCAGTGATTGGGACTACCCCGAATTCCTTGTTTGCACCAGAATCGTCGACATAGGTCCCATCTATCTTTCCCTCGCTGATAGCGATTTCTACAATTCTGCCGTCGCGTATATATCGTTTAAAATCACTATACTTGAGTTCAGCAGGTTTTGATGCAGGCGTGAACATCTGCGCCAGAAACACAGCCATAAGTATCACGAGCATCCAGAAAAATAGACCAGAACCAAGTTTTTTTACTTTGTTTTGTTTAGCCATTTTTTCTCCGGCTCATAAGTTAGTTCAAGAACTTTTTTTGTTTCTTTTGAAATCTGAGCAATTGCTGAACGGCGCCATCCCGCAACCCACAGTATGTCATTTGCGGCACCTACTATCGGGATACTGTTCCTCTGTGAAGCAGGTATGCGCAGGTTTATCATGATTTTTTTGAGTCCCGTAGTATGGCTAAGACCAAACGGATGAAATCTGTCGCCCTCCATTCTCGTTCTTACCCATAATTTGTCAAGCGGGATTTTATCCGCATCAAAATACGTTACGCGACGCCCATCTCCCAGGTTTTCCGGTACTTTTTTACTTAACCTTGCGCGGATTTGGAATCCGTAGTCGTTGGTTTGGACTTCACCCGGACAGCACAAATGACGCCTGGTTGATTTTTTACCCGCTTGCTCTTTTTGTTTCTGATTTGTGCATCGCCTTATGAAGTGAATCAGATTCTGTTCATAACTGACCAGCCAGCCGCGAGGCGTTGCTTTAGCGCCGGATGCAGCATCCAGCAGATTCAGGACCTGGTCGATGTCATGACAGCTTACTTCGCTTCCTTCACTGCCCAGGATTTTCCGTATAGCCCGTCTCTGTAAGCACCTATTATATCTCTTAAACAAATTAAAATCAAGGAAAATCTCGTTTGCTCTTTTGCTGACGACAGTGCTAGTTAGCACTTTTTCTGCCATCTTGTCTAGCGCCGCATCTTCTATTGCCGCAACTTCTGCAATACGACCTAACGATGATTCGATTTGTGGATTAAGTTTTTTCAAATGCGGCATAACCTGATTGCGGACGCGGTTACGCGTGTATATATTTTGCGAGTTGGTTGCGTCCGTTCTCCAGTCAAGTTCAAAACGTTTTAGATAGTCAATGACGTCTGCACGCCTTGTTCTAAGGAGAGGGCGCACGTAAGTAATACCGTCAATCTTTTTGAGTGGCTGGATTCCACAAAGCCCGGTTACTCCCGTACCTCTGACAAGACGCATTATAATCGTTTCTGCCTGGTCCGAGAGAGTATGCCCTGTTACCGCCTTCGAATACCTCAAGCGCCGCGCAATCTGACATAGAGCATGATGACGCAGGGAACGTGCCGCCATTTCGATACTCAGTTTTTTCTTTTTACTGTATCCTTTCACGTCGAATTGACGAACAGTAATTGGGATATGACATTCTCTGGCAAGTTTTCGGACGAAGCGTTCGTCGGTATCGCTTGCTTTTCCGCGAAGATTATGGTTGAAGTGAACTACTTTAATATGGAGTTTGTAGTCGGTGAGCGTGAACGTAAGAAGATGAAGGAGTGCTACAGAGTCCGGTCCGCCGGAAACACAAACCAGAACTCTTTCTCCCGGTTTAAATAGACCGTATTCTCGTATAAGTGAACGTGCTTGTCTTTCAAGGTTATTCAACTTTTATCCGAACCCGCTAAAGCTGGTAGCGGGGAAGGGAATCGAACCCTTATTAGCAGATTATGATTCTGTCGCTCTAACCGTTGAGCTACCCCGCCATTTATTTAGTATATTCTATGTAGTGAGAGGCATTTTGTCAACAACATTAATTCTCCGGCTTGCAATTTAACCAGCGTTGGTCTATAATCTAAATAGGTTCTTCTAGGTTCAGATAAATGGTCCACACTAAAAGGTCGCCTGCCTGGCGTCCCAC
>CAZUQH010000033.1:0-17793 GCA_964622465.1 uncultured bacterium
GCAAATTGTCGCCGAGTGCCGAAAGGCACGAGGTGTACACCGCTTATGCGTGATAAAGGTGGAAAATGAAACCAACATATAATCCAAACAAAACAAGACGGAAAAAGAAGCATGGCTGGCGGGAGAGAATGCAGTCTGCAGCCGGAAGACGGGTACTAAAGAGGCGTCGCAGTAAAGGACGTGACCGGCTGTCAGTATAGTGCCACAAGAGTGCCCCTCAATGACCATACGTGCGAGACATGGCTTTCCGCGTAAGAAGCGGCTTACATATACTGAAGAATTTCGCAGGGTCATCGCTAGAGGGCACCAGATTCGCAATGATTGCTTTGTCGTGGCAGGATTATTGCGTTCCATAAATCCTGAGATTGGTGCACGTCTTGGACTGTCGGTAGGGCGGAAAATCGGCCCAGCAGTTGTAAGGAACAGAATTCGGCGATTTACCAGAGAGGTTTTTCGTCTTCAAGAGGGGATTTCCAGTGTTCCGGTGGATATAATTGTTAGAGCACAGCCTGGGGCAGCTGAATTGAAAAGTTTCCATAGAGCAAAAGAAAAATTATCCGGTTTACTGGAAGAGATGGTGTATAAATGCTCAAAAAGCTGATTCTGGGAACAATTCGGTTTTATCAGTACATTACCGCATGCTATCCACCCGTATGCAGATTTTACCCTTCATGTTCTAAATATTCATATGAAGCAGTAAATAAACACGGTATTGTAAAGGGTGGTGGGTTTGCTATTTTGCGCATACTTAAATGTAATCGTTTTCATTCAGGTGGGTATGACCCTGTTCCGGAGGTCAAATGACGAGCAGGACGCTTATTGCTTTTGTTTTGTCGATGTTGGTTCTTCTTATATGGATGGCAATGTTCCAACCATCTCCGCCTCAGGAGGTACCACAACAGGACTACCAGCAGGAGGCCCAGAAGACCGGAGAGACGGTAACTCATTTAGAACCTGTTGCGGATGTCGGTTCAGTAATTTCGCAGGGCGTTGATTATGAGTTTGTAACCCAGAATTCTACCGTGGTCGTTAATTCATTAGGTGGAGTTATAACCAGCTGGGTCATTTCCGGCTATGGTGAACCACTGGAGCTTATAATTTCAGGAGAGGATAGCAGGGCAGGGGATGTTGTGATTAACGGGAAATCACTGAAGAAGCAATCGTTTAGCGTAGCGAGACATAACCATGATAATATCGATTTTATTACTCATTTTGGCGCTGTAAAAGTATTAAAAAGATTTCAATTCAGCGATGAAGGACACACCCACCAGATTGAAATATCAGTGACCAACACCTCGGATTCCCCAATTTTGTTGGATAATATGGCTCTTTGTCTGGGGCCAGGATTAAATTTAGAAAATACTGGTATTCGGGAACCGGGCCTGGCATATGCGTTTGTAGACGGGGAGTTTAAGAAGCTAAAGAAGAACGGCGTGGATGGCAGAGTTGATTGGGCTGGTGTATCTAACAGGTTCTTTCTTACGGCTTATCTTTCAGATGAACCACGCGCCTTGGATTACGCGAAAATTTATAGTGCAAAGAAAGAACCCCCTATCGTTGGAATGGGGGTAGGTGAGTTTCAGTTGCGTCCTGGTGAAAAAAAATCAATTCAATGTGGGCTGCTGGTCTGTCCTAAGGCGCACGATATACTGGAGCCGCTTGGCCGCTCTCTCACGAAAAGCGTTGATTTTGGAATATTTGCACCGCTTAGCAGTTTTTTTCTTTTTTTGCTAAAGGTATTTAATTCAGTGTTCCGTAACTATGGTGTAGCTATAATTCTGCTTACTATTGTGATATACGGAATCCTTTCTCCATTCACAATTAAGAGTTACCGTTCAATGGACAAGATGAGGGTGCTCCAGCCAAAAATGAAGGAATTACAGGAAAAATACAAGGGCGATTCGCAGCGTTTGAACGTGGAGATGATGAACCTTTATAAAACACAAAAAGTCAATCCGCTTGGCGGATGCCTCCCTATGTTATTGCAAATGCCTGTCTTGTTTGGTTTGTTTATGACTCTGCGTAATGCGGTGGAACTTCGTGGTGCCCCATTTGTATGGTGGATTAACGATTTATCTGCACCCGAAACCCTGTTTTCTCTTGGTGCATTCCCGGTAAGGGCGCTTCCGCTGATTATGGGCATTACTATGTTTATACAACAGAAGTTTAGCGCAAGTGGCGACCCTGCTCAATCACGCATGATGCTTATTATGCCAGTAATGATGCTAGTTTTGTTCTGGAATTTTCCATCAGGGCTTGTACTTTATTTTCTCGTCAGCAATCTGCTCGGGATGTTACAACAGTGGTTAGTGAGGAGAGCGAGTACGCCGGCTATACCTTAGAAAAAAGAAACCAGACACTCACCAGAAATAGATAAAAATCTATCCAGTAAGCCAGTAAGGAAGTTTGAAACTACGCCAATGACCCAATCAACTCATAAGACCGGAAGTGTACAATCCATTGGTAGCCCATACAATAAGCCGGTATGCGTTAATACCCGTGATACTCGTGATACTATAGTAGCAATTTCTACAGCACATGGCCATGCAGCATTGGGGGTAGTGCGTCTCAGCGGTCCCGGGGCAGTTGGAGTTTGTGATACTTTGTTTAAGCCAAACAAAGCACCGGGAACAGAAGGCCTGCAGCCGCGCCACGTTTATTTCGGACACATTGTCGTGGATGGAGAAATACTGGACGAAGTGCTGGTGACAGTTATGAAAGGGCCCAATTCATATACCGGTGAAGATATGGTAGAGTTTTCCTGCCACGGTAATCCCGTTATATTATCCAGGATAGTTGAGGCATGCGTTGGGACAGGAGCATGTCCTGCTGAGCCAGGCGAGTTTACAAAACGTGCTTTCCTCAACGGAAAGTTGGATTTGACCCAGGCAGAAGCAGTTTGCCAGTTAATCCATGCCAGGACCGACCGGGCAGTGAGGACACAGGCAAAAATTCTGGGAGGAGGGTTGCGAAAGAAAGCCGAGGAAATACATGCTATGCTCGTCCATATAGTGGCTACGGTTGAGGCAGCGCTGGATTATGAGGAAGAACAGGGATTTGTCGCAGGAGAGAAGCAGGAGCTTATCAAAGAACTAACAATGGTTCTGGATAGAGCAGGGGAACTGCTGAATACGGCGAGAGCAGGCATGATATTGACGGAAGGATTGACAGTAGCTATCGTTGGCAAGGTGAATGTCGGGAAATCCTCGTTATTGAACCGGCTTGCATCTCAGGAAAGGGCTATAGTGACGGATATTCCTGGTACTACGCGGGATTTGGTGGAAGCAGACGTGCGAATTGGGGATTTCCCGGTTAAACTAGTGGACACTGCTGGTTTCATATATGGCGGTGGTGCTATAGATGTAGTTGCAATTGAAAAAAGTAAGCAAACAATATATACGAGCGACCTTGTTCTACTGGTTTTGGACCCCACACAAGGGATAGATAAGATAGATATTGCCCTGGCTCAGAAGATGGAATCCCAAAATACGTTGGTGGTTCTTAATAAGCGGGACATTCCGTGGCAAAATAGTTTCCGGGATGACCTGGATAGGTTAATCCCTCGCGCATGGCCTCGTATTGAGCTCTCGGCTCTTACTGGAGAGGGTCTGAATGAATTGGAACACTATATAACGGAGTTTATTGGAGGAGAAACACAGGAAGAGGATGATATTATATGCAATGTGAGGCAGAAGGACGCTATAGCACTGGTTGTGGAAGCCACTGGGTGTGGGCTAAAGGCGCTAAAAGAGAATCTCCCGGAGGATTTTGTTGCAAGCGACCTGCGAGAAGCGCTTGAGGGAATAGATTCATTTCTCGGTATCAATCCGGACGAGGAAGTTCTGGATGCCATATTCTCCAGATTCTGTATAGGTAAATGAGCTTGAAAGGAAAAATGTTTCACGTGAAACATCGTCTGCAGAAATACAGCCAGTTTTCCGGAAAGAACCATTACTGCTTTGGATGGAATAACATCTGCTGGTTTGCAGCTATTGCGGCGTTGCTAATTATTGCGGATTTAGCTTGTGCACAGGAAATTATATTGCCAAGGCCTACCCAGGGTACTACGAATTTCTACCGTATAGAGATAGTGAACAAAAGCGAAATAGTAAATATGGATGGGACTATCCTGGAAACCCTATATCCTATGAGGGTATCCACGACAACCCTTTGTCTGGGCGTCAGGGAAACTATCTTGCTTTCGGATTCTACGAGCACAAAGGCGCAGTATTATATACAGGATTTTGACCTGTCCTCTGCAATGGCAGGTATTACGTTTGGTTTGGGGTATGATATTACTGGTTCTTCGTGGACAATAACTACTGACAGGGAAGGCCGGATTATTGATGTGATAGGACTCGATGCCCTTGCACCTTTTATCTCTGAGATTGGCGGGAGTGAGCTTATGACTTGTTTAAGACCCCCTATACCGAATCAACCTTTGTCAAAAGGGAGTAACTGGTCATCTGAGAACAATTCGCGTATTCCAATAGGAGACAGGGTGGTTGAAACCAAATTGCGAATAGATTACAAAGTGCTGGAAGTTAGTACAAAACCGGCAGCAGGAGTCACGGTAGGATTAACAATAGCTTCAGATACAAAAACAAGGACATTGCGAAAGACAGGTGATTACTTGATAGACCTGGGGGTTAAAGGTAAAGGTAGGGGTACGCTTCTGTATAACCTGGACCAGGCGCGAGTGGATTGGTGCAGAGTAGATATGGATTTTTCTACGAGGGTAACCAGCGAACTAATGGGAGAGTGTAGTTCTATGGATATGAGGCAGTATAGCAAAATGTCCATGGCTGTGGAGAAAATAAATAGTAAACGCTAAAAGGTCGCCGGCGCGGCGGTCCATCTAAATGTGATACCTATCACGCATAAGCGGTGTACACCTCGTGCCTTTCGGCACTCGGCGACAATTTGCCTCGCTTTATCCTCCACAGGAGGCGCGAGACAAATTGTAGGATTAGACCCGAGCGGTAGCCGCAGGCTTTAGCCTGCGAAGGTTCTGACGCGAAGCGTCAGGTTCTTATATACTGAGCCTATACAATGTACCGATATCCAGTAAAGTACGATGTTATCGTGGTCGGAGCCGGACATGCCGGTTGTGAGGCAGCCCTGGCAACGGCACGCATGGGTGCACGGACGCTTTTGCTCACCATGAACCTGGATACCATTGCCCAGATGTCATGTAATCCTTCAATAGGTGGGGTTGGGAAAGGTCAAATCGTTAGAGAACTTGATGCGCTCGGCGGAGAAATGGGGTTGAATGCGGACCGAACGGCAATTCACTATCGTATCCTTAACTCAAGCAAGGGGCCGGCAGTCCGGTCCCCAAGAGTACAGTGCGATAAGAAAAAATACCAATGGACAATGAAGGCAGTCCTGGAAAAGCAGTCAAATCTTGACTTAAAACAAGCTGAGGTGATAGAAATATGCGTTGGTGACAGTGGTATAGAGGGGGTACGGACGTCTACAAAGACACTGTTTCAGGGGAAAAACGTAATTGTTTCTCCAGGGACTTTTCTAAATGGACTTATTCACATAGGTGAAGCTAAGGTCGTTTCAGGCCGGTTTGGGGAGCACGCAGCAAGCCATTTGACACAGTCATTGGAACGATTGGGCTTGAGAGTTGGACGCCTGAAGACAGGAACTCCCCCGCGATTGAATGGGAGAAGCATAGATTATGCACGGCTTGAAAAACAGCCAGGCGAGGATTTACCATTTTCGTTTTCACACTACAAGGAGGTTAAGAGGCTTCCATGCCTATCCTGCTGGATTGCTTACACGACGGAACAGACAAGGGATATCGTGATGTCGAATCTGGACCGCGCACCACTTTACACTGGCCAAATAAAGGGGACTGGCCCGAGGTATTGCCCCTCATTCGAAGTTAAAGTCAAGAAGTTTCCAGACCGGACGCATCATCATATTTTCCTTGAGCCGGAAGGGCTCGATACCACTGAGGTATATGCGAACGGCCTTGCCACGAGTCTTCCCGTGGACGTGCAGGAGGAAATGGTGCATAGTATTCCAGGGCTTGAGAGGGCAGAGATAATAAGGTATGGGTATGCCGTAGAATACGATTTTTGCCCACCTACTCAGTTAAACCAGACATTACGGGCAAAGGATATTCCCGGGTTGTATCTGGCAGGCCAGATAAACGGGACATCTGGATATGAAGAGGCAGCTGCCCAGGGTTTCGTGGCTGGAGTAAATTCGGTACTGGATATGCGCCATGAAGAGAGTTTTGTTCTGGATAGGTCGCAGGCATATATAGGTGTACTTGTAGATGACCTTATTACAAGTGAGCTGGATGAACCTTACAGGATGTTCACTGCACGCGCAGAATACCGGTTGGTGCTAAGAGCTGACAATGCTGACCTCCGCCTTATGGAGATAGGTTATCGTCTTGGTCTGGTTAGTCAAAAGAGGTATTCTCAGTTTCGTAGATATCAAGATATGCTCAAACAGGAAAGTGTACGCCTGTTTGAACTTATTGATGTGGATGAAAAGATACCTCTTGCCAGGCAAGTCCAGAAAACAGGGGTCTTGTCAGAGCTGTTCGGGCGACGGGTAATATCGAGAAAGACAGGAACAGAAGAGAATTACGTGCTGCCGGATGACCCCAGGATAGCTGAGCAGTTAGAGCTGAATCTGAAATATGAGGGCTATATCGTGAGAGAAGAAGCAAGGATAGCAAAATTCAGGCGCCTCAGTGGGGTTATTATCCCGGAAGATTTCGACTATGATAAGGTTCCCGGATTGTTAACCGAAGCGCGCGAACGCCTTAAGTCTGTCAAACCCACTTCTTTAGGGCAAGCGCGCCGGTTATATGGTGTAACTCCTGCTGATATAGCGGTTCTTATGGTGTGGTTGAACAGGAACAACAGGACAAGGCCTGTCAGTAACGGTGTTTCACGTGAAACAATACCAGAATCCAGCCAATTGGAATGATATTCCGCAAGAAGTGCGGGAACGTCTCCAGAGATACGTTGTGTTGATGAAAGAGCGCTCCAGATCGTTAAACCTTGTCTCCAGTGGTGATACAGAGGTTATAAGAGACCGTCATATTCTGGATTCACTTGCCGTTGTGCCTATATTGCAGGGCAATGAGAAAATCATTGACATAGGTACCGGTGCAGGTTTTCCTGGGTTACCAGTCAAGATATGGTATCCGGATACTCACGTTATTCTCGTGGAATCCCGCATGAAACGCGCAGAGTTTCTTATGGATGCAGTCGTAGCATTGGGTATTGAAAACTGCGAAGTGCTGAATCAAAGGGTGGAAATGGTTGCTCATATTCCTGAATATAGGGGTCATTTTGACGTGGCTCTTGCACGTGCTGTTGCAAATCTGAGTGTTTTGTGGGAGTATATGTTGCCGTTGCTGAAGATAGGCGGTGTAGCTGTTGCTTACAAAAGCCGGGGCATTATCCAGGAGATAAAAGATTCTGAGGTTTGTCTTGAGATACTTGGAGGGCAATTGGAGGATACAGTAGAGTATGTCGCCGCGGATTACAAAGGTTTGTTAGTAGTAGCGAGAAAAGTCAGGCCGTGTCCAGAGGAGTATCCGCGTTTACCCGGGCGCGCGGAGAAACGCCCAATCGGACTTCGGGCAAAACCGCAAAAAGGTGCGGGATTTGCCTTCTAGGTTCAGATAAATGGTCCACACTAAAAGGTCGCCTGCCTGGCGTCCCACACGCGGACACGCTCGTGGCAATACTTTATGTTAGGTTTAGATTATTTTAATGCCTCGCTATAGATTTTTTGGCATAATGAAAAATTTACTACATTAAATACCATAAGCCAAAAAATCAATGTCCGCTTAGCGGGAACGCCGGCGCGGCGACCTATCTAAATGTGTTACCTATATACTGGACCTATACAGTTGTTTGCTTTTTTTGTATGATTTGTTATAATGTGCAAAATTGATTCTTTCTTAATTTCCTGGTTTTTTTGAATGGGTAAAATTGTAGCTATTGCTAATCAGAAAGGTGGGACAGGCAAGACAAGCACCTGCATCAATCTTGGCGCAGCCCTGGTATTGGATGGTCAGAATGTCTTGCTTGTTGACGTTGATGCGCAAGCAAATACAACCAGTGGATTAGGCGTTACTATCCCGGAGGGGAACTGTAGTATTTACGATGTTTTGCTTGGTAAAGTTGATGCCGGGGAAGCTATCCTGCCAACTTCCATTGACTGGCTTGAGATTATACCGTCAACAGTTGATCTGGTTGGTGCCGAGGTAGAGTTAGTCAATGCGTTCTCAAGGGAGCTTCGACTTGCTAAAGCACTCAAATCAATGAGGGATTTATATGATTTTATCCTCGTAGACTGTCCTCCATCCATGGGATTGCTTACCGTCAATGCGCTAGGAGCTGCGGATTCTATACTTATTCCCGTGCAATGCGAATATTATGCGCTGGAAGGATTGGGGCAATTACTGAAGACCATTGATATGATAAAAGACAGTGTCAACCCTGCACTGGAAATCGAGGGCGTATTATTAACTATGCACGACGCCAGGATTAACCTTTCTTCCCAGGTGATTGGTGAAGTCCGTAAGTTTTTTTCTGACAACGTATATGATACGGTGATACCGAGAAATGTAAGAATTTCTGAAGCACCTGGTTTTGGAAAGCCAGTGGTTACTTATGATACTTCAAGCAGAGGTGCGCGTGCATATATGGCGCTTGCACTTGAGTTTTTGCGCCAAAACAACGTGCAGTTGAAGACGGTGAGGCAGAAATGAGACAAGGAGGACTTGGGCGTGGATTAGAAGCGCTAATACCTGTCAAGCAACAGGGTGAGCGCATTCACAATATCCGCATCGATAGGATAGACCCGAATCCCTATCAGTCGAGGCAAAGTTTTGATGAGGAAAAATTGCAAGAACTTGCTGATTCAATAAAGGAAAAAGGTGTTGTGCAACCAGTTGTTGTTACCCCGAATGGCGAGAGGTATCGATTGATTGTAGGGGAGCGCAGATTGCTCGCTGCAACCCGTGCGGGACTCCAGGAGATACCTTCTATCGTAAAAAATGTTACGGATGACGGTCTTTTTGAGATTTCACTCATAGAGAACATCCAGCGGGAGAACCTGAGCCCGCTTGAAGAGGCAATGGCTTACAGGGGGCTTATCCAGAAGTTTGGTTATACACAAGACGAACTTGCATCTAAACTCGGTAAAAACCGCGCTACAGTTGCAAATACGCTGCGGCTCCTGGATTTACCTTCGGAAGTCCAGGAATTCATGGCAGGCGGGAAGATAACTGCCGGGCATGCGCGTGCTATTCTGAGCGTGCATTCAAGGGTCCAGCAATTATTACTTACGCAGAAAATTATAAACCAGAACCTTACTGTACGTGAAGCCGAAGAGATGGCCAGGCAACTGGAGCA
Source organism: uncultured bacterium (assembly GCA_964622465.1). Taxonomy (GTDB): domain Bacteria; phylum CG03; class CAZUQH01; order CAZUQH01; family CAZUQH01; genus CAZUQH01. The sequence continues at coordinate 9,405 of CAZUQH010000033.1, forward strand.
GCGGCATAGAGTTAATAAAAAGCGACAGTTGGCTCCGGAATATGAGCAAGTAGTATCAGAACTACGCGAAGCGCTCGGTACAAAAGTTGAAATTTTGCAGGGTCGTAAGGAAGTAGGAGTGCTAAAATTGTACTATCGTACGCTGGAGCAACTCGAAGATATTGTGAGGCGTCTTACGGAGGATTAACCGATGGAAGAAAACAAAAAACCAGATGAAGAGAAAATTCCGAGGCGGCCAGAACCAATTTCAGAATCTGCGCCAAAGTTTTTGTCAGGCGATGAGAAAAAGCCTGAAGAAAAGCCAGTAGCTAAACCAGTTGAAGCGCCTGTTCAGCAGGAAAGCCCACCAGAAACAAAAAAAGCACCGGATAATGTACAGCCGATGCAACCCGCGGTAGCTAAAGAAAAAACTGAGGAGAAGAAAATCAAAGAGGCGCCTCTTCGCCATAAGACACCTCCTGTTGAGACACCGAAGATAGAAGTAGAGAAAACTGAAAAAAGGAAGGTAACCGAAAAACCGAAGAAGGTACATTCACGGAAACCAATAATTTTTACATTTATTATTCTGGCGGCAGCTGCTGCGGTTTTTTTGTTGTGGCCAGGTATTTCAAAGATTTTCACGCCGCAGCGCAAAACGCAACTAACCACTCCGATAGTTACTGCTGAGCCAGGACCAGCGGAACAGCTTGTGGATATTGGAATTCCGGTCCTGCCTGGTGTGCAAGCATTTGTTAAGGATGAAACAGATGGACTGGATTCGATTACTTTTGTTTGCGATATGGCTCCAGAGGACGTAGCTTTGTATTACATCAAGCAACTTGGGATGGCAGGGTGGGGTATTGTCTCCAGACAGGGTGACACTGGTGATGCCGAACAGATAGTTGTGTTTCGTAAGGACGGGAAAGAATACGTATTGATGGCGGTGAAAAGGCAGGATGGACAGACATCCGCCTGGTTTACATTGCCCAGAGTAAAAAATAAGTGAACACGAATAACCATGCCTGTTAAATCAACCGGACTAAATGAATTAGTTTTATTCTTACCAGACATTAGAGAACTTCTGAAAGAGAATAACTATGCTCAGGTCAAAGAGTGCTTGAGACAAATGCACCCAAGCGATATTGCCGGGTCGTGGCAATATTTAAGCGAAACAGAAAAATTGATAATTTTTAGGTTCCTGGAGCAAGCCCGGATGGTACAGGTATTTGAGTATCTCTCTTTTAATGACCAAAAATTCCTTCTTGACCACCTGAAGTCCGAAGAAATTTCCACTGTCCTTGAGGGAATGTCCAGCGATGATGAAGCGGACCTGTTCGAAGACCTTCCCAAAAAGGTCGTAAGAAAACTGTTTTCATTGATGAGACAGGAGAAGGCACGGCAGTTGCAGCATCTACTTTCCTATCCACCGGATAGTTGTGGTGGAATAATGAGTACCGACTTTGTAGCACTAACAAAAGGCATGACCGCCAGAGAAGCATTATTGAAAGTTCAACAGGCGACGAGACACCGGCCAGACGAAAGAGTCCATGTGGCATATGTTACCGATGAAGAGGGCCGCTTACTGGGTGGAGTTTCTATAACAGACCTGGTGAGTGCGTTGCCGGACGACAAAATCGATGGGATAATGTCTCTCGCCAGATTGATAAAACTAAACGTAAATTGGGACAGAGAAGAGGCAGCAAAGATATTTGCAAAATATGACCTGGTTGCTGCCCCAATAACAGATGATAATGGTAAGTTGGTAGGAGTCGTTACTATTGATGATGTGGTTGATGTAATTCAGGAAGAAGCAACAAAAGATATTTATGGGCTTGGTAAAATAAGCAGTCCCGAATCCGCTGCAGACGTGTCTTACATTAAAACTTCCGTGTTTGCTCTCATACGTAAACGAGTTTTGTGGCTCGCCATCCTGATGTTTATGGGGGCCTTTATAACAGGCCCACTATTGAAAGGATATGCCGGTATACTTCAGTCAATTATAATACTTGCTGTGTTTATTCCAATGATTATGGATTCAGGCGGGAATGCCGGCCAGCAGTCACTTGCGATGATGGTGCGCGGTCTCGCTACAGGTGACATCACCCCATATCTCTGGTCAAAGGTTCTAAGGAAGGAACTTGTCTCAGGTATCGGCCTCGGGCTTATCATGGCTGTACTGGCAGGAATAAGTGCAGCGATACTGGGCGGGATGGACATACAACTTTCAATCACAGTAGGGGTATCTCTTTTTGTAGTTATTTGTATTTCAACGGTGGTGGGCGCCATGCTTCCGATTTTCTTCAAGCGGTTAGGCCTGGATCCAGCTATAGCTGCCAGTCCCTTCATAACTACACTCGTCGATGCGACGTGTGTCATTGTTTATTTCAGCATGGCGAAGTGGTTACTCCTGTAGGCAAGGACACTAGCATAAAGCCTGCGGCTACAGGACTCTCCAATCTCTGTTCACTTCCAACCTAATATGCGATGCATCTGAGGTATCATTCGTACGTTTGTATGAATGTTGAGTGCGTATTTCAGGATTTTCTTAAGACGGCTGGACGACACAGCAGCTGGCATATCCGGTGAAGATGCCGGTTGAAGTATAATTGTGATTTTCGGGAGGACAGAAACCGCAGTTTCTATCGCTTTCTGAATCTCGATAAATGGAGTTGATGGAGTAATAACGATTTTTGAAAAAGCGCGCTTTCCCGCTATTCTAAGACACTCAGCAGATTCACGCCACCATTCTTTCCCACCACAGTCAGCAGGTAACTTGATATCAATTGAAAAATAGTCGAAGCAGTGTTCTATTTTTGATAGTTCATCCGGGAGAGTTCCGTTTGTCTCAAGATAAAGCGAGTATTTCTCCTGCTTAAGTTTGGATGCAGTAGCAAGGACAAATCCGGGATGCAAGAGTGGCTCACCACCGGTAATACTTATCCATTTAGATTTGGTTTTCGTTGCGAGTTTCCTGACTGTGTTGAGGGTTTGCTCTGCTGTGTATTGCTTCGCCGAATGCAGAGTTGGTGTATCGCAATAGTTGCATTTCAAATTACATTCATTCAAACGGACAAATATCATAGGGATTCCAACCAGCAATCCTTCGCCTTGGACGGAAGCAAATATTTCCTGGACTGGAGCACGAATAATTTTGGAGATAGACATTTTTGTCAGGGTTTGTGGCCGTCCCGCGCAAGCAGGGGGTCTCTAATACCGAGTTTCTCAAAACCACGCTGCCGCAAAAGGCAAGCATCACAATAACCGCACGGTTTACTCCTACCGTTATAACAGGACCACGTTAATTCCAGCGGTACCTTGAGTTGAAGTGCGAGCCGGATTATCTGTGCTTTATTCAACCTGAGTAGAGGCGTGTATATTTTTATCGCGCGTCCCTGCCTGCCGGCTTTTGTACCGAGTCGTGCGACTTTTTGCATTGCATCAAAATAATCAGGACGGCAATCAGGATATCCTGAGAAGTCAATATAGTTAGCACCTATGAATATACCAGATGCATGTTGCGTCTCAGCGTATGATAGTGCAAATGAAAGGAAAATCGTATTTCTGGCAGGAACATATGTGTTAGGAATGTTGTTGCCAATAGAGTCAGGCCTGTGTTTCGGTATTGCACGGTGTTTGTCCAGTAGTGAAGAGCCCTTCCAGGGAAATTGAATCCTGACTTCGCATATCGGAACTTTTGCTGAGCGCGCAATCATAAAAGCAGATTTTTTTTCTCTCGCATGTCGCTGTCCGTAGTCGAATGTGAGCGCCGAGCATTTCCAGCCGCCAGCCAGAGCATAATAGAGAGTCGTGGACGAATCCAGGCCGCCGGATAATAAAACGACAGCGCGTTTTGGCGGTAGTTTGTGTGTGCGTTGTGTTGAAGTATGTGATGGCATTTGCGTGACGATGAGGGATTCTTCGGTCATAACGCAGGCTAAAACCTGCGGCTACCAATTCTTACGGCTAAAACCTGCGGATGCAGGACGCAACCCGAAGGTTGCGACTACAGCCCGCGACTACGGTTCCAGGTAGGTGGCGTAGGAGTTGGAGCTCTCCCACACAGCGGTTTTTTCTAACCGTAACCCTGATGGGACAAAAACACGGAATTCCTTATGTATGTACCGTGCAATATTTTCTGAAGTTGCAGGGACGTTATGGAAGCAGGGTAACTGGTTCAGGTTTCTGTGGTCTAACTTAGCGAGAACGTTATCCAGTTTTGATTTCATTTCCTGAAAATCCCAGAGCATGCCATTTTTATCCAGGCGTGTGCCGGTTACAACGATTTCAACTTTCCAGTTATGTCCATGCAAACGTTCGCATTTCCCGCCACTGCCCACAAGCCGGTGAGCAGCAGAGAATTCATCATATATTCCAACTTTATATATTCCTTTTTTAGTTTTCAATTTCAAACTTTTCCGGGGAGACATAGTCACCAAAAGATTGTCTTGCCTGCTTCAGCCGGTCCTGTTGTTCGGTTAATATTTTGAATATCTCTTGTAGCGTGTCTGCCACCTCTGTTTTATATATGTTCATTATGCGTTCCACTTTTGCGAGATTCTCAGGGATGCGTAACGTGAATTGTTTTTTGTACTCTTCTACTGTATAGTTATAACCAAGCACTTCTTGAAACAGACGCCCGAGGTCTTCATATAATGGAATTAAACCTGTTGGCGTGCGGCGTGCAGCAACTTCGCCGTGTAATCGCAACTCCATCCATTTTAACCAAATTCTCTTATCATTTTTCTGGTTGAGAAATTCCCCCTGCGTATCTTTGAGAAAATAATTTACTGAGAAAATCCTCGGCGGATTGGCGAGTTCCGCGCCAAAGTCGAGATTATTTTTTACATATCTGGAAATCGGAATTGACAGGAAATCCAGATTAGACATCGGATTGAATCTCCTTATACCCTGTTTTCCAAGCGTAGCAGCGGTTGTCTCGGATTCCAGCGAAGCACCTTTTGTTACTATACCATGGGCCCAGTCGAAAGATTCCTCTACCGGAACGCTTGTGTCGCTGTCTCTCCCGCCATATATGATTCCGCCAATTGGCACTCCGTTTGGATTGTCAAGTTCAGGATCAACGTTAGGCAGCTCGCTCAATGCGACAGTAAGTCTTGCATTTGGATGCGATGCCGGTATCTCTTTACCTTCACTATCGGTTTTACCAGGGTGCCACTCGCCTGAATGATTGAAGCCATGGTTTGGTACTGTGCCATCCTTCCCAATCCAGTATACCTGGCCGCCTTCCGTCATAAGCACATTAGAGTAAATGATTTCTGCAGGGCGATTTAGTGTTTCCCAGAGGATTTTATCTTCCCTGGAATTTATTCCCTGAATTATTCCGAATATCCCTTTCTCAACGTTCACTGCCCTTGCCTGTCCATTCCTTTTCTTAAGGTAAGCGATGTCATCTCCAATAATTGTTTCGCCTTCCACCATTGAGGTTGACGTTTTACCGCATAGTGACGGGAATGCACCAGTGAAATAGGTAACACGGTCTTTTGGACCGCCGACGCCCATTATGAACATATGTTCAGTCAGCCAACCTTCTTGTGATGCGCGGTTTATGGCGAGACGCATAGCAAGTTTTTTTAAGCCGATGGTATTTCCGCCATACTGGGTGTTTACACTAAATACTATTTCCTGTGACGTATCGACGTAAACCCTTCGTTTATCTATGTTTTTGCTTACGGAACCGTCAAGTTCCCCTTCCGAGTGCACAAACTTGAAGAATCGTCCGGGATTTTTTAATTGCAAAAATTGCTCATATCCATGGCGGTATAATATCTGTTCTGAATGAGCTACATAGGCGGAGTCAGTTATCTGGACATTCGGGATTGAGAAATCGGAACCTGTCGGGCCGAGCGAAAAGAACAGGACGTACATCTTATGGCCGCACATTATGTTCTTCAACAATAATTCTATCTCTCTATAACCAGCAGTACGCTCTATAGTATTGAATCCAGGTTCCTTACCAGTGCCAGCCAGGGATACCAAAAAACGGGTACCCCCTTTGTCCCTCCCCTGGTCATAGTAACCGTCAAAGTGCACGGTATGGCCTGGCATTGTAAGCGGTTTTTCCTCGCCGCTAACAATTGCCTGCTCTCTTATGTAGTCAGCGTCTTCGGGTCTATCAGAAGAAACGAAGACACTATCCGGCATGCATAGTTCAATATATTGAGCAACAAACTGATGAAGAGCAGGGTTATTTATCTTTGTGAGTTTATCGTAGTTTTCTTCATCAAGCCGGTTTTTGAGTATTGATTTCGGGTTTTGTATCATCTTAATTTATGCGGGTGTTCCTTCATGGGGCGACGGTGAGCACCTGTCTGGTAATTTCCGGATAGCGTGCAATAAATTTCAGTTCGTCATCAGTGAGAGGTTTTTGTTTGTGAACATTCGCGTAACGGACCAGTTCCAAAATTTCACGCGCCTGCTCATCACTCTCAAACTCAACTTCCAATTTACCGTAAACATTACGGAAGCCCTTGATACCGGAATATTCACCTGCGACAATTTGCCTGCCTGTTTCGATTATTTCTGCTTCGCCACGTCCGAGGTCTTCAAAGTGATAGAGCTCATAGTTTTTCCAGTCCTTTAGTGCCCCATCAGCATGAATCCCAGATTCATGTGCAAATGCATTTGCACCGACACCCGGCTGGTTTATTGGAATCGGGACGCCAAAAGCATACGAAGCATATTTTGCTATTCTCCATGCAATTTTGAGATTTATTCGTTCGTCAAGTGAATATCGACCCGCAAGTCCACTTGATTTTTTTACAGCAAGTATTGTAGAGACCAGGTCAGCATTTCCTGCCCTTTCACCTATGCCATTTACGGTTGTATTTATGTATGTGTCCACGCCTGCGTCCAGTGCACCTTTAGCGCCAGCGACCGAGCAGGCAACAGCCATACCAAGGTCATTATGGCAGTGCATCTCTACAGGGATTTGCGTTGCTTCTGCAATTTTTTTGACGCGTTCGTAAATTGTAAACGGGTCATCATATCCGAGCGTGTCGCAGTATCTTATTCGTGATGCGCCGTTTTCCTTTGCTGCACCGGCAAATTCAATGAGGTAATTAAGGTCCGTGCGTGATGCATCCTCTGCATTTACACCGACCGTCAGGACACCTTTACCCTTTGCAGTACGCAATGCATCGGTCATCATCCGGATAATATCCTTCTGGCTGTATTTGTTACCGAATTTTCCTTTGAGCATCTGCCTGGAAGTAGATATTGAGATGTTCATATGTTTCAGCCGTGGTACAAGTTCCAGTGCTTTTTCTACATCCGCACGGATTGCCCTGAGCCATCCAGAAAGTATAATTGGTTTAAGTGCGCCAATTTCAGCAAGCTTCACGTTTCCGTTAAGGTAATTAATTTCATGTCTTGTTACAGGGAATCCAAATTCACTCTGGTGGACGCCCATCTTGTTTAGATAAAGATTGAGCATTGTCTTTTCCAGTTTTGCAAGACCGAGACGCGCAGTTTGTACTCCGTCACGGTTCGTTACGTCTATGATATAGATACGGTTTCCTTTTTTCTTTGTTTTCATCTTAATTCCTTCCATACCCTCATCTTAACATTATTCAGAGATTTTTCCTCTGTCGGATATGTACTATAAACTATTTCGTCCGGAGAGAACCACATCTTGATTTCTCTTTCTGCCTCTTGGGGATTTGCTGAACAGTGCAGGACGTTTTCATACAGGCCTTTTGTGGTAATCCTTCCATACGCACCGCGAATGGTTGTTGGGTCTGCTTCTTCAGGATTCGTCGCGCCTGCTATTTTCCTCACAAGCTCAATCGCATTTTCTCCACGATACACAAACGCGACTACCCTGTTTGTGTCATGAATTTTCCCCTGGATGTAATCTATCAGCTCCCCAAAGAAAGGCCTATCCTTAAGGTGAGCGTAATGTTTCTCGGCAAGCTCGTGGGAGACACGTACGACCTTTGCACCTACAATCTCCAGACGTGCTTCAGAGAGCTTGCTCAATATGTTCCCTGTTAATGACTTCTTGAGTCCATCAGGTTTTATGATAACCAGTGTTTGCTCAATCATTTGCAGAGCAAAATATACACAAACCGTGCGCACTTGTCAAGCAGTGTGTATAGGTTCAGTATATGGGTAACACATTTAGATAGGTCGCCGCGCCGGCGTTCCCGCTAAGCGGACATTGATTTTTTGGCTTATGGTATTTAATGTAGTAAATTTTTCATTATGCCAAAAAATCTATAGCGAGGCATTAAAATAATCTAAACCTAACATAAAGTATTGCCACGAGCGTGTCCGCGTGTGGGACGCCAGGCAGGCGACCTTTTAGTGTGGACTATTTATCTGAACCTAGAAGGCAGGGTAGTGTAAGATATTAGTTGGGGGGATTAAAGGTTTTAGAGTTGAAACCGGC
>CAZUQH010000034.1:0-13966 GCA_964622465.1 uncultured bacterium
AAGTTGTTGCCTTTTACTGGATACGCCAGTGCAAGGAATATTCTATTGCGGATGCGAGGGATACAATGACCAGTGTGAGGGCGCCCCACCAGGAGAAGTGCTTGAGGAATGCGCTGCCATACCCTGTTATGGCAGAAACGTAAAGTGCAAGCGCAACGATGACAAGGAAAACCATCTGGAGGATGGTCTTTATCTTTCCGGACATTGCTGCGGGGATTTTTTTGCCTGAAAGAAGCCCCATCTCTCTTAAGCCGGTTACTGAGAACTCTCTCCAGATTATGAGGATAACCATCCATGCAGGGACGGAAAGTTCAGGGTGAACTGCAAATGCTATTAAGAGTGAGCAGACAAGGATTTTGTCTGTCAGAGGGTCCATTACCTTGCCAAAGTCAGAAACCTGGTTTGTGCGGCGCGCGATATATCCGTCGAGCCAGTCGGTAATGCAGCCGCAAACAAGCAGGATAAGTAATATGAGCCGGGTTATGGTATTGTCACATACCGACCATACTGCAAAGTATGGAGCAACGAATATTCTGGAAAGAGTTAATTTATCCGAGATTGTCATAGGTTAAGGGGTTTGTTCAGTTGTTCGAGATAGTCGAGGCCAACAAGGACTGCTCGTGGCTTTGCACCTTGCTGTGGTCCTACGACGCCATCTGCCTCCATCGATTCTATCATCCGTGCTGCCCTATTGTATCCAACAGCAAGGCGTCTTTGCAAATAAGAAACGGACGCATATCTCTGCTCGATTACGAGCCGGACTGCCTGTGGATATAATTCATCCTTTGAACCAGTCTGACTTTGCTCTATTGGTTCCTCCTTAACAGTCATAAACTCATTAATTTCATATTGCGGTTGTGAACGGTCCTTGATAAAACTTGTAATGCGTTCAACTTCCTCGTTCGAAATAAAAGAACCCTGGAGGCGTGTTGGCGTTGCAGAATCAGGTGGAAGAAACAGCATATCGCCCCTGCCAAGCAAATCCTCTGCACCATTTGCGTCAAGAATCGTACGAGAGTCAACCTTTGAGGTAACCTGGAATGCAATCCTTGTTGGCAGGTTTGCTTTTATGACTCCTGTTATTACGTCAACGGACGGCCTTTGTGTTGCAAGTACCAGATGTATCCCTACTGCACGTGACATCTGCGCAAGATGCATTATGCGGTGTTCAACTTTTGCCTGTGATACGACCATTAAATCAGCAAGTTCATCTATTATGACAACAATATATGGTAAATGTTCTTCTCTCTGGTTATAAGTATCTATGTCCCTGACTCCTTTCTTTGCAAGTAACTCGTATCTACGTTCCATTTCTGCGATGACCCAGCCGAGTGCTTCTGCTGCCTGATGCGCGTCAAGAACGACGGGGCTAACCAAATGCGGGATGTCGTTATAAACGGGAAGCTCGACACGTTTTGGGTCAATAAGAATAAATTTTACCTGGTCGCTGTGTGCTTTGTAGAGAATGCTCATGATGATACTGTGAATGCAAACACTTTTACCGGAACCAGTTGCACCTGCAATTAGAAGGTGTGGCATTGACGCAAGGTCAGTAACAAATTCCTGACCAATGGTTGTCTTGCCGAGTGCTATGGTGAGCAGAGACGAAGAGCCTTTGTATTCCGGCGATTCAAGCAATTCGCGGAGCCAGACAACGTCTCGCTCAATATTCGGGATTTCTATTCCGACTGCGGCTTTGCCAGGAATTGGCGCAAGTATTCTCAAACTGTGTGCTTTCAGGTTCAGAGCAAGTTCATCTTTGAGGTTTACAATCTTACCAAGTTTTACCCCGGGAGCAATTCTAATTTCATATCTTGTTACGACAGGACCAGGGACTATCTGGCTTATTCTCGTTTCTATCCCGAATTCTTTGAGCGTGTTTTCTATTATCTGAGCATTGTCGCGAAATTCTTTTTGTTTTTTTGTGACGTCCAGTTGTGGCGGCCGTGATAATAATTCCAGTGGTGGTAAAGGTACGGATGCTTCCTTGCAAACAGAAGGTTCGGTTTTTGGTTCAGAAGTATCTGGAGATGCAACCGGTGATGACTCCTGAGTTTGCGCCGGCACGGGTTCTGTTTTATGCTGTGCGATTATTTTTTCATCCGACTTATAGAATCCGAGAAAGTAAGTAGCAAATGCAAGCCCGACGAGGACTATTATGTCACCTACCAATCCTAACCCAATCCTAACTATCGCATTTATGAAATCGCCAAGAGCACCGCCCGCAAGGAGCCAAGACGGCGGTATGAAATCAAGAGCCCAGCAGCATGCAACGAATCCTATCAATAGCGCCCACTTCTGCCTGGTTTTAAATTGTAACTTGATACCAGACACGTTGCAAATTCCAAGGAGTATGAACAGCGCAACGAACAGGTAACTTGCAAAACCGAAAACAGAAATAAGGAAACTGCCGAGTCCTTTGCCAAACGCACCAACGAGCGTGGTATAATTTGCGGAGATTATACTTAAGAGGAGGAATACACTTGCGAGAAGCCAGATGATTCCGGTAAGAATTTTTCTCTTCATTGTTTATTATTATACCGCAAATATGGAGTACTTTGCAAGCCAGGACAATAAAAAGATGACCCCCCTATCTGTTTTAGACAGGAGGGTCATCGATACGAAAGGGACAAAGAAGAATGCTTTATGAAGAAGTTAGTCCGACAAGATACTGGCCTTTATCTTTCTTGATGTAAACTTTGTTTTCCCTGGCTAACCATCCGAGTGCCAGAAAGAGCACGCTGTTGTCACAGCCAATCTGCAGTTTTAACTGAATTGCCGGTATTTCTCCGTGTTCCTTCAAATAACTCCATATCTTACCGGCTACTTCTCCAATCCTCTGAAGCATACGCTATTTCTTCTTCTTCTTCGCTACTTTCTTCTTCGCTTTCTTTTTTGCCATTCTACTCTTCACCTCCTCAGGTAAAAAATTTGGAACTACTTCTTCTATTTATCTTTTACGCAATCTTCACTGCATTAGTCAACTGGTAAATTATTGCGATTTTTCGTAAATACAAACGAATTGTTCTTTTTTATCGCATTTTTTAGGTTTTTTTCACAACGAGAGAAATTTTTGGAATTTTTGTGAAAAAAATGTGGTGAGAAAAATTTTTGATGCAGAAATTATTCTTCTATCTCAAAAAGAGGTTGGCCTTCGATAACCCGCTCGCCGTCATTAACCATGCATCTTATTATTACGCATGGCTTACCCGCTTTGATTTCATTCATGACTTTCATTGCTTCTATGATACACACCGTCTGGTCCGCTCCTACTCTGTCTCCTGGCTTCGCATACGAAGCTGCGCCAGGCAATGACGTAACGTAAAAAGTTCCTGTTATTGGTGACTTGATAGAATCTTTTGGTTCGACCTTCACGGTTTCTTCATTACCTGAAGCCGTTATTGGAACAGATAAATTCTGTGTGGCAGGAAGATGCATCTGGTGCGAGCGGGATATTTTTATTCTACTTGTTTCATTTGACCAGTCCAGTTCATATAATCCTTCGTGACACATAAACTGGTAAAGTTCTTTTATCTTTTTGGCGGCATCTGCAAAAACGTGGTCATCGCGAACCGCGTTCGTTTCCGTCATTTGAATGTCCTTTTTTTGCAGTGAGATTTATTCTGCCAAGTTTATCTATCTCTTTACACTTCACTTCTATTTCATCTCCGACTTGGACAACGTCAGCGACTTTGGACACGTAGCCATCGCTTAATTGTGATACGTGAACCAGGCCTTCTGTACCCGGGAATATTTCAACAAATGCACCAAAGTCCGTAACCCTTGTAACTTTGCCGTGATAAGTTTTGCCTACCTCGGCTTCTGCCGTGAGGTTTTCTATCGTGTTACGAGCCTTGTCTGCTGCCACTTCGGTTTCCGCTGCTATCATTATACTGCCATCCTGATCGACTTCTATTTTAGCTCCTGTATCACTTACTATCTGCTTGATTGTCTTCCCACCAGGACCGATTACTTTACTGATTTTGTTAACTGGTATACGTATGACTATGATACGCGGTGCATAGCGAGAGACGTCCTCGCGCGGTTCTGGTATTGCCTTCTCCATCATATCTATGATTTCTTTATTCTTGGAGCACGCGAGATAGAGGGCTTTCTTTATGATGTCCAATTCGATGTTTGCGCACTTAACGTCAAGTTGAATTGCAGTTATGCCATTTCTGGTACCTGCTATTTTGAAATCCATATCACCGTAGTGGTCTTCTTCGCCAGCAATATCCGTAAGCAAAACGTGCCTGTCGTCTCCTTTAATGAGACCCACGGAAACCCCTGCTATGTGACGTGGTATTGCAACGCCTGCATCCATAAGTGAAAGAGAGCCACCACATACAGCTGCCATTGACGATGAACCATTCGACTCAAGAATGTCTGAGACAACTCTTATTGAATAAGGAAATGCTTCTTCTGGCGGAAGCAAAGGAGCAATTGCTTTTTCTGCAAGCGTGCCATGCCCGATCTCGCGACGGCCCGGACCTCTGTTTGGAGCTACTTCGCCGACCGAGAAAGGCGGAAAATTGTAGTGGAGCATGAAACGTTTTTTGTACTCACCTTCCAGTTCATCCATTATCTGCATATCTTGCTGAGTTCCCAACGTTGTCGTAACCAGCGCCTGAGTATTTCCGCGTTTGAACAATCCTGAACCGTGACAGCGTGGTAAAACACCAGTCCGACAGGAAATTGAACGTAACTCATCCGGTTTTCTGTTATCGAGCCGCCGGCCTCCGGAAAGTATGGTGTCACGCAGCATTTTTGACGTAAGTTCGTCAAGCGCTTTCTCAATGGTTATAGCGTCATCGGGATACTTTTTTTCCAGTTCCCATTTGAGTTCGGCTGTTTCTCTTTTACGCAATAGTCCATCCGGATTTTTTAGTATTTCTTCTACCCGGCCGGCTACTTCGCTCTTCAGTGAATTCAGTAGTTCTGAATTGTATGGAGGTGCTTCTTCCGGTAGTTTTTGTTTTGCTGCCTGCTGGACCAGTTCGAGTTGGGCATTTATTAGGCGCTGTGCTTCTTTCTGTGCAAGTTCAATCGCTCTTGTGACATCCTCCTGGCTTGCTTCACGTCCAGCGCCTTCCATCATTATGATATGACCGTCGGCGATAGCAACGGTGAGAAACAATCCACACTGGTCTTGCTGTTCATGAGTTGGGTTTATGACAAGTTCACCGTCAATAATCCCGACCGACACGGCGCCAAGTGGTCCCGGGAAAGGAATTGGCGAGAGACACATTGCAGCACTTGCTCCTATAAGTGACGGAATTACGGGGTCGTTCTCTATGTCACTGGAAAGCACGGTTACCATCACCTGGATGTCATGCCAGAAACTGTCTTTGAGGAAAGGTCTGATAGCGCGGTCGATAAGACGCGAGGTCAATATTTCTCTGTCACGTGGACGTCCTTCACGCTTGAAAAATCCGCCAGGGATTTTCCCTGCAGCATATGTCCGTTCCCTGTAATCAACCAGGAAAGGCAGGTATGGACTGCTACTTGCTTCTGGTGTCGCGACTACAGTTGCAAGTATGACCGTCTCGCCATAACTTACAAGCGCAGAACCCCACGCTTGCTCTGCAAGTTCGCCGGTCGATATTGTAAGCTGACGTCCACCGATTTCAATCACAATTTTATTCATGATAAATGTAATTTCTCCGTTATGTTGCTGTACTCTTCAGGATTCTCTTCCTCAAGATACTTGAGTATTCTTCTGCGACGAGATAACAGGATAAGCAAACCGTGACGCGAGTTATTGTCCTTTGGGTGTGCCTTGAAGTGTTCTGCGAGGTTATTGATGCGTTCAGTAAGCAGTGCTATCTGCACCTGCGCAGAACCAGTATCTCCTTTGTGAGCTGCAAATGACCCTATAAGTGTCTGTTTTTGTTCTTTATTTTGCATGTTTACCTCCATTAAAGCATATTTTAAAAACATAAATTTATCGGTCAGGGAATTGCGCAGGCTAAAGCCTGCGGCTACAGTTTTGCTACTACCGTGCGATTCTTTCCTTCTCTTTTTGCTCTGTAAAGAGCTCTGTCTGCTTTTTCAATAAGCGCTTTCCTGAGCACTGCATCATCCGGGAAAGTCGCAATTCCTATACTGGCTGTGATGTCCGGGCCAAAATTCTCCTGGACCTTTTCTCTTAACCGCTCGCAGCCAACAAATGCGGCCTGTTTACCGGTCTCCGGCAGGATGACTACAAATTCGTCCCCGCCATACCTGGCCACCACATCAGAACCACGCACTGACTCTTTGAGGACAGAAGCAATTTGCCTGAGCAGTAAGTCCCCGGCAAGGTGACCTTTAGTATCATTATACTGTTTAAACTGGTCAAGGTCAACCAATGCGAGAGAAAACGTCAGGTCGTACCGTTGAGAACGGGCGAGTTCTTCTTCTAATCGTTCTTCGAATTCCCGGCGGTTCTTGAGACCTGTAAGCCCATCCATGCGTGATTGTTCTTCTTTTTCTTTGTATAGCAGAGTGTTCTCCACTGCCGTTCTCAGCTGACCGACGAGGTCACGCACCAGGCCAATTTCCTGTCCGCTAAAATCCTCGTCTTTTTTGACCAATGAAACAACGGCATTAATATTTTTTCTTTCAAGCGAAAGAGGAATTGATAAAACGGATGCATTACCGTCACGAATGACGGATGGCTCGGTGAGCTCATTGAGGTACTTTCCAGAACTGCTCTCTTTAACTCTCTTTAAGCAGGAGATAAGACGTTCGTCATGGGGGAATACCGCTTCCAGATTTGGTTTTTGTGTCTCCTGGTCAAGCAAGAAAATTCCACCGCCTCTGGCGTCAACTACTGAAAGGCATGAATTTAGCAATAGTATCAATAATTCATGCAGAGGTTTCTCCGAAAGAAGGTCCTGCGAGGCACGACGTAGTTGTCCGAATACACGCCTGCTTTTTGCAAGAGCGTTCAAAACCTGCACTGAACTGGCCGCGATGTAAGAGCCGGGATGTGACTGCGTCCATTCGAGAAGAGGAGCTTCCGGCGACGAGTGCCGGAAGTCAATAACGAGGTCCGGATGCGTATCGAGCAGGACGGACAGCTCTTCTAAACTACAGTTTGACGGCGCTTTTCCGGATGGCTCCCCGAATCCCATTTCCATAAGTGCACCTGTGATAAGGTTAACGGATTCTTCTGAACCGATTACTACGTATTTTATATGTCGGTCTGTGTTCATCTTAATCAGGTAAGGAGACGACGTGCACGGCAAATATCCCTGACAATCTGACGTTTCAATGCCGGGACGCTTGCAAACAAACGTTCGTTTCTCAGTTTCTGAACGAGATAAATGGCAACAGATTGTCCAACGCGAACCGCTTTGAAGCTAGCATTCTGCGATATGACATGCGCTTCTATTTTTATCTTACCTCTGCGTTCAAAGCTCGGACGCCTGCCAATGTATATAATTGTATTATACATTTTATTATTAAGATATGTATAGCCGGCAAAGACGCCCTGTGGCAAAAGCTTTTCAGCGGGAGCGTGCACGTTGATGGTTGGGAAACCAAGTTTTTGTCCGAAACCGCGTCCTTTTTCAACGTCGCCGAGGATACTGTAATTGCGTCCCATCAGATGAGATGCGTATTTAATTTTGCCTGCGCTAATTTGAGACCTTATTCTGGTTGAGCTTATTGGGTCTCCACGATATTTGTAGACCGGAACGAGGAACGTAGAGAAACCAGCGGTATTCCCGATTCCGGCAATATCGTGTGGAGTTCCATGCCTTTCCCTGCCAAATCTGAAATTGGGACCGACTACTATCTCTTGAATAGGAAATTTTTTAGCAAGAACGGTAACGAATTGTTGGGGCGTAAGTTGCATCAGTGTCCGGTCAAACTTCATTGTTATTATTTCTTCGATTCCAAGTGAACCTATTATCTGTGCTCGTTCTTGTTCGGTTGTAATACGAAACGGTGTGGCGATCGGGCGTTTGAACTGTGCCGGGAGCGGTTCAAAAGTTATTACTGCAGGTGTCGCACAAAGTGCGTGCGCTCGCGTTACGACCAGGGACAACAACTCTCTATGGCCTAAGTGAACACCGTCAAAACCGCCAATCCCAAAAATATATTTCTTTTGTTTCACTACTTTAATTACAGGGTACGGTAAAGCTTGCGGACATACGAGAGGACTGCGCGCCGTGCCTTGTCTGGTGTGCTTGGATATATACAACCAGCAGCGCGCTTGTGGCCTCCGCCGCCAAAATGCCGCGCAATTTCATTTGCGGTTACTTTTCCGCGGGTGCGGATGCTTATTCTGGTCCCGTCCGGCATAGACGGTTCAACGAACTGAATTGCGACCTGACTGCCATTTACTGCTTTTACTGTGTCAATAAAGTTTCCTATCTCTGAATCAGAAGCACCTGTTTCCTTTATCATATCCCTGGTTATCACGTACCATAAAACCCGGCCCGAACATGTAAGCTTAAAAGTGCAGAGAATCCGGCCGAGAAGACGCATGGAAGAGATGGGACGGCGCTGATACACCATTTCATCAACTATCTGCGGTTTGATGTCTCTCTCTGCTATCCGTGCTGCAATCCTCAGTGATTCAGGGGTTGTGTTTGCTTCCTTGAATCCATTTGTATCGGTGTACATACCGGTAAGAATATACAGCAACTGGTCATGGTTCGGTGTTAGTTTGAGTTCTCTGAAAAGAGGCCATAATAGTTCTGCCGTTGAGGACGCTTTTGGCTCTATATAGTTGAGCGTACCAAAATTTTCGTAGTCTGCGTGGTGGTCTACATTTACAATCCTGGCGAACTTATCAAGTTGCGCTATTCCGCCAAGACGCCCTGAATTTCCACACTCAAGCGCGAGCAGTACGTCATATTTTTTATTGACTCTACGTGCAACTCCGATAGTGTTAAACCCCGGCAGGAAACTATAAACTGCCGGCGCTTTGTCCCTGTTTACAATGGAGTACCTTTTTTTGAAGTGGCCCAGTAAGGAAGCAAGAAGGAGCTCACAGGATATGAGGTCGCCGTCCGGACGGCGATGACCTGTTATCAGGAAATTTTGTTGGGTACGGAGAATTTTTGCGAGTTCCCTGACAGCGGATGAGTTACTTCTCTTCTTCTTCGTGTAGCCGGTGGAAGATAGTTTCAATTCGCTCTGCTTTTTCTGGTGTTTTATCATATATAAAATTAAGGCTTGGGGTATATCTAAGGCGTACCCGCTGACTAAGGAGCTGACGAATTTGAGGAGTCAGCCGTTCAATTGCGAGCTGCGATTCGCGTATTTGCTCCTGCGTGCCAAAGGTACTGTAAAATATTCTTGCTTCACGCAAGTCCCTGGTTATAATAACATTGCGAACTGTTATAAGGCCGAGCCTTGGTTCTTCCAGTTCCATCGCAATAATTTCAGAAATTCCCTTCTGAACAAGGCGTGCTACTCTTTCTGACCTTATGCTAACTGGTTGCGCCATTTTAGGAACTTGCTCGTTAAACAGGAATTTCGACTATTTCAAATTCCTCGATGGTATCATCGGGATATATATCCTTTACGCCTTCAACTACAATACCGCATTCCATCCCATCTTTTATTTCACGGACATCCTGCTTAAAATGTTTCAAAGAAGTAATCTTGCCAGTGCCTTTTATTTCACCTTCATGAATTACTCTGGCGCGAAGGTTCCTGACTATCTTGCCAGAACTAACTGTGCAACCAAGTACAACACCAATTTTGGGTACGTGAAACAGGCGGCGAACGTGTGCGGTGCCAACTATGTTTTCTTTCTTGTGTGGTTTTAGAATTCCCTGCATTGCCTGTTCTATTTCTTCCTGGAGCCGGTAAATTATGTCATAGGTGTATATGTTTATACTGTTGTGCTTTGCGAGGTCACGCGCGCACGGCATAACCGGCACGTTGAAACCCACGATACAACAGTTACTAACCTGAGCCAATAGTATGTCACTGTCGGTAATCTGACCGACACCTTCATGGATGATTTCGAGTTTGACTTCGGGATTTTTTATTCTTCCGAGCAGGTCCTTGATTGCTTCCAACGAACCTGACATGTCCGTCTTTAAGATTATTTTGAATTCCTGAGGACCTTTAGTTTGTGCCTGCATAGCAAGTTCTTCTAATGAGGCGCGATGAACTTCTGCAAATCTTGCAGGCACTTTAGCTGATTTCAAAGCGCTCTCTCTAGCTTCTGTCCCTGAACTGTATACGTGGAACAAATCACCTGCGGACGGCAGATTTTCTGTCAACCCAAGCACCTCTACAGGAACAGAAGGACCAGCTTCCTTTACTTGCTGACCGCGGTCATCCGTCATTGCACGGATTTTCCCAGAAGATGCTCCTGCGACGATTATATCACCCGTCCTTAGTGTGCCTTCCTGAACCAGAAGTGTTGCGAGCCGGCCCTTGTGTGGGTCGAGACGTGACTCAATCACAACACCACTCGCCGGGCCCTCGGGGTCCGCTTTGAGTTCCATCATTTCCGCAAGGATCAGGATACGCTCGAGTATTTCGTTAACTCCGACTTTTTCCTTCGCTGAGATTTCTTCAAAATCTACAGGTTCTTCCCAAATACCAGGTGCAACACCCTGCTCGGCAAGCTGGCTTTTGACCACATCCGGGTCTGCACCAGGAAGGTCGATTTTATTTATTGCAACGATAATCGGAACCTTCGCCGCCCTGCAGTGATTTATCGATTCTATGGTCTGCGGCATGACACCATCATCAGCAGCAACTACAAGCACTACTATGTCAGCTACCTTACCACCGCGAGACCTCATAGCTGTAAACGATTCGTGTCCCGGAGTATCGAGAAAAATAATGTCACCATGTTTGGCACTTACGCGATAGGCGCCGATGTGCTGCGTGAGTCCGCCTTTTTCTTTTGCTGCTACGCGGCTGCTCCTGATAGCGTCAAGCAGTGTAGTTTTGCCATGGTCAACGTGACCCATAATGGTAACAACCGGGGGACGGGGTTTACCTCGTTTAGGCGGTTTTGGGGGTACTGGTGGTTTTGGGGGTACTTCTGGTTTTGGGGGCGCCTGCGGCTTTGGCACGGCTTGCTTTTTTGGCTTTGATGGTTTCGGCGCAGTTTTCTCAAGCGCAGTCTTTACCGGCTTCTTAACGTGCTTGGGAGTTTTAAGATAGTTCTTTACACGAGTAACTTCTTTTTCTGAGAGGCCAGACGATGCGGTTTTATGGACAGTCACACCAGCTTTCTTGAGAACATCAAGGAGTTCCTGTGACGTTATATGAAATTGTTTTGCTATTTCATGAACTCTCATGGCTTTTGTTTTTTGTGGAAGCTGTTTTGGGCAACGTCTTGCGAGCTGCTTCTATTATCTTTTCGGAGGTCTTTGCACCAATACCGGGAATTCTACTGAGTTGTTCTACAGTTGTGGCTGCAATATCATCGATTGAATGCCAGCCAGCGTTTGCAAGTGCATTTGCGGTTTTCTCACCGACAGACGGGAGTTCCGTAAATGCCTTCACACTATTCTGTTTTTCTTCACGGCGCTGCTCTTCGCTCTTTATGTCTATATGCCAGCCGGTGAGTCGCGCAGCAAGTTTTACGTTCTGACCACCTTTACCAATTGCAAGCGACAATTGGTCCTGCTTAACAGTAACGTAGGCCTGTTTGCGCTCGCGATTAATTGAAACATGCGTTATTTTTGCCGGATTAAGCGCATTCGCTATATACGTAGCTGCATCATTATCCCACGCGATAAGGTCTATTTTTTCACTACCGAGTTCATCTATTACTGATTGGACGCGTACGCCTTTGACCCCTACGCACGCACCGACAGGGTCAACCCTTGGATTATGTGACATGACGGTTACCTTGCAGCGTCGT
Organism: uncultured bacterium; assembly: GCA_964622465.1. Classification (GTDB taxonomy): domain Bacteria; phylum CG03; class CAZUQH01; order CAZUQH01; family CAZUQH01; genus CAZUQH01. Next base: position 11,837 of record CAZUQH010000034.1, read on the forward strand.
CCTGCATCACGGACAAGATGCTTTATCTCAACTGTCCCGTCTGCAATCTCTGGAACCTCGAGAGCGAACAGGTCACGCACGAGTTGTGGGTGGGTGCGTGAAACAATCATACGGCAGCCAGAAGAGGTCGCTTCTGTCTCAAGGACATAGACTTTTACTCTATCGCCGGAGGTCAGACGCTCTCCTTCTATCTGTTCACGCACGGGGAGCAGGCCTTCGACTTTCCCCATATCCAGAATTATGGTTCCTCGCATAATCCGGTTTACAACGCCTGTCATAACCGTTCTTTCTTTATCTTTATACTCCTTATAAATGTTCTCGCGTTCTATTTCGCGAATACGCTGGATTATAACCTGTTTCGCAGATTGTGCTGCTATTCTGCCAATTTGTGTTGTATCCGCGCTGACGGCAACGGTCCCGCCAAGTTGGACATCTGGAGAAATGCGCACCGCGTCCTCAAGAGAGATTTCCATGTCGGCATCGGTAACTTTCTCAACCACATTCTTGTGTATCTCTGCTGTTATTTCTCCGGTTTGGGGGTCAACGTGTGCCGTAAAATCCTGCTTTTTACCAAGATGTTTGCGGAATGCACTCGTAAGCGCTGTCTCTATCATTTCAAGAACGGTCTTACGCGGTATACCTTTCTCCCGTTCTATTTGCTCCAGCACATGAATAATTTCATTGACCGGACTCTCCATATTCTTCATAAGGAATCCACTATATCAAATTTTGCCATTGACTTCAAGTGCTTTAAGTACGCTTGCCGTTGTCCGTGATAGCTCTACCTCCTCGGTATTGCCTGTTTTGCGCAGACGGATTTCTGCATGACCTTCTTGAAATGAGCGACCGCCTATATTGACTCGGACGGGGATTCCTACCAGGTCGGCGTCTTTAAATTTAACTCCTATAGACGTTTGGAGCCGGTCATCAAGCAACGTCTCTACGTTCCTCGCAAGTAATTCCTGGTACAGTGTGTCAGCAAGCTTTTTTACTTCCGGCTTTTCATATTCAAGCGCTGATATGAGCACCTGGAAAGGAGCTATTGATGGTGTCCAGATGATGCCATATTTATCGGACGATTGTTCTATTGCTGCTGCAATTATTCTTGAAACACCTATGCCGTAGCAACCCATAATAAATGGAGCCGCTTTGCCACGCGCATCAGTAAAAACAGCATCCATTGGTGCGGAATACCTGGTTCCAAGATAAAAAGTATGACCAACCTCAATTGCTTTCTCGCGTTTTAACTGTTTGCTCTTGCATCGAGGGCAGGTTTTTGGGATTTCTTTCAGGATTTTGACGTTACTGCCCCAGTTGCAGGAGGGGCACATGACGATTTCATCCTCGCCTGTTTCACAAGGCACCATAAATTCATGCGACATTACACCGCCAATAAGCCCGGTTTCTCCTGAGACGCGGATGGTCTTTAAGGCCATGCGAGCGAATATGCGGTCGTAAGTCGCAAGCATCTTGTCGTATGAGTCATGCGCCTGTGTCTCGTTTGCGTCAAAACTGTATGCGTCTTTCATATAGAACTCTCTGGCCCGTATGAGACCGAAACGGGGCCTGAGTTCATCTCTGAATTTTGTCTGGAATTGATAAACCAGGAGCGGCAACTGACGCCAGGAAGAAATCTCCTGTCCGATTAGCGCAGTGATGACTTCTTCGTGTGTTGGCCCGAGGCAGAAGTCGCGGTCGTTCCGGTCTTTCAAACGCATAAGCTCTTTGCCATATGCTGACCAGCGCCCGGTTTTCTCCCAGAGCTCCTTTGGCTGAATGGTAGGGAGTAGCAATTCCTGGCCACCCGCTGCGTTCATCTCTTCCCGGATGATTCCCTCTATTTTTTTCAAGCACTTGAAGCCGGCAGGCAGGAATTCATAAATACCACTCGCAAGTTTGCGCACAAGTCCTGTGCGCAGCATCAGTTTGTGCGCGATTGTCTGTGCTTCTCTGGGCGGCTCTTTAAGCGTAGGCATTAAGTAATTTGACCAGCGCATATTATTTTCCCTCCACTTTAACTTCAAATATTACTTTATATTAGTATACAAAATTATCGGGAGATATGGAAATGGCTTGACAAGTGGTTTATAGACTACAGCAGACCGCGCTCTTTCATGCTGGTATAAGCGT
>CAZUQH010000035.1:0-1180 GCA_964622465.1 uncultured bacterium
GACCTGACTTTCAATCTTCAATTCCTCTACCAGACGTCTAACCCGTTTCTCTTCACGTCCACCGCCAACGAGAAGAAGAACAAAATTATTCACACTTTTCCTCACTTCTAAAACTGCATTGACAAGAAAATCAATCCCCTGCCATGGTGCAAAATTGCCAACAAAAAGAGCGTATCTGGTTGACTTATTAAGACCGAGTGACTGGCGCGCACTGGTTTTATCCATCGGTCTGAATAGTTCAGTGTTAGCGCCGTTTGGATTGATAAAGATTTTTGACCCAGGGATATGAAATGCGCTAGACAGGAGACTTTTAAGTTCCGGAGTCACGACCATCACTTTTCCCGCAAGAGTATAGTTCAGTTTCTCAATCAATCCGGAAATGAACATTACTGCGGCATTAGCACGCTGAAAAAGTTTCAGGTCCTCGCGGAAAAAACCATGCTGTTCTACGACGTATTTCTTTCCGAAAACCTGGGCGATAACCGGAGCCACAAAAGAGAACGGGTCAAGCCGGCACTGAATTATGTCAGGTCGCCGGAACGTAATGAGAAACGGCATTATCACGATAAGCGATAGTTGAAATGTGATGTTTTCCAGCAATTTATTCCAGTAGATTGTGGGCAGATATAGTATCTTGAATGATGTCTGACGCCAGTATCTTCCGAGAGACGGCGCAAGAACCAGAGTATTCACTCCGAGTTTCGATAGGTTTTCCAGCGTCTCAACGACCTGTGTCGTTTCAGCATTACGCCACGCAAAACTAATCTTGGTGATATATAAAAGTTTCATGCAATCAACTGTTCCATATTTTGTGACAGCACTCGCGCCTGGTCTGCGCGGTTATACTGCTTGAAGAAGCTATCGCGGATAGATATTTTATTCAGCGTTCCGTTTTTCCATCCATTGAAAAACTCAAGAATTGCATCTTTGATGGCACTAATGTCGGATGGGTCGCAAATACGCGCAACCCCGGAATCTTTGAGAATGTTTCTTGTTTCTCCGCGACAGACCAGGCCAAGTATTGGCCGTCTTGATGCAAGATATTCGTATAGTTTGCCTGGTACCGCACTTGCTCCTCCCTCTTCCTGAAATAGAATGAGAACAAGAACATTACTTGAGAGCATATAGTCAATGCTTTGAGTGTGCGGGACGAACCCGGGGAGTTCCAGGATGTCGTCAA